>CANRGF010000045.1 GCA_947630075.1 uncultured Clostridia bacterium | reverse complement strand
GCGTATGTTTATGGCACAACAAACTTAAATTTGGCACTGCTTTTTGGCAGCAAAAAGAGCAATGGCGACTTTGACGGAATTTATGGCACTCACGATGAAAAACCCTTTTTTTATGAAGCGTATGAAGACGCTTTGAAAAGAAGATTTCAAAATGAAGTTTGCTATATTTACGAAGTGGACCCAACCAATTTTGAAGCGGGGCAAACGAGTTTTAGAAGCGAAGTTGTGAGTGAAAAGCCGGTTAAAGTGATAAAATGCACTGAAGTGAAAGATTTATATCAACTTTTGCTCAAACTAATCAAGAAAAATAAAATTGAATTTCAAAAATATTCAACCAATCCAGAATATTTGGCAAAGATTGAAAAACACATAAAAGATAGATTAATGCGTTTTGGCGTGTTGGATGACAAAACCACTAACATATATAAATTTTGCAAAGAGAAATTCCCAACTTGGTTTGAAGAATGTGAAGAAGCAAAAAAATCCACAGTCTAGTGGATTTTTTGTTTTTAGAAAAGAGAAATAGAAAAACTATTTAATTTGTTTTTTGCCATTTTTTTATCAAAAAAGCAGATAAACAATAGAAAGTTTATAAAAAAAGTGGCAAATGCCACTTAATATTCAATTTTTTTAGAGATATAATCTTTTAGTTCGTTTATGTTTAGGCGGATTTGCTCCATTGAGTCGCGGTCGCGAATGGTTACTGTGTTATCATTAAGCGTGTCGAAATCGATGGTTACGCACATAGGTGTGCCGATTTCGTCCTGCCTGCGATAACGCTTGCCAATGCTGCCCGCATCGTCATAAGTTACCATAAAGTTTTTAGCAAGTGAATTATAAACTTCGCGCGCCTTTTCGCCTAAATTCTTTTGAAGTGGCAAAATGGCAACTTTATAAGGTGCAACGGCTGGATGGAAGTGCATAACAACGCGGGTGTCGCCATCTGGCAATTTTTCTTCGTCATAAGCCTCGCACAAAACTGCCAAGGTTAGCCTATCTGCACCGATAGAATATTCAATCACATTTGGAATATATTTTTCGTTTGTGAATGGGTCGGTGTATTGCATCGATTTGCCGCTAAACTCTTGGTGGCGATATAAATCCCAATCGCCTCTATGGTGAATGCCGTTGACCTCTTCCCAGCCAATAGGATAAAGATATTGAATGTCGCAAGCGGCTTTTGCATAGTGAGCGAGTTTGTCATGGTCTTTGAAGCGCAAATGCTCCGCATTAAAGCCGATTGAAAGATAATAATCCATAGCGCGCTTTTTATATTCTTCATAAAAATTCATGCTATCTTCTGGCTTGCAAAACCACTGATGCTCCATCTGCTCAAACTCGATTGTGCGGAAAGTGAAATTGCCAGGAGTAACTTCGTTTCTAAACGCTTTGCCAATTTGGGCAATGCCAAAAGGCACTTTTGCACGCATTGTGCGCTGCACATTTAAAAAGTTTACAAACTCGCCTTGTGCCGTTTCTGGGCGAAGATAAATTGTGTTTTGGCTCTCGTCAGTTACGCCACGCGAGGTGGAAAACATAAGGTTAAAATTGCGAATGGGCGTCCAATCACACTTGCCACATTTAGGGCAAGCCACTTTATGCTCGGCGATATATTTCTCCATTTCTTCATTTGTCATTGTGTCAGGGTTGACTTTGCCCTTGCTGTGAGCCTCAATTAAATTGTCTGCCCTATGCCTTGTTTTGCATGATTTGCAATCCATTTTAGGGTCGGAAAAACTTGCGATGTGCCCACTCGCTTCCCACACTTTTGGGTGCATGAAAATATCAGCATCCACGCCAAAAGAATTTGCGCTCTCTTGCACAAATTTTTTCCACCAAGTGCGCTTAATGTTGTTTTTTAATTCCACACCAACCGGCCCATAATCCCAAGTGTTTGCAAGGCCATCATAAATATCACTGCCCTGAAAAATGATGCCTCTATTTTTGCATAGATTTACGATTTTATCGAAATTTCCCATAATCACTCCTTTTAAATAGAACAAATTAACTTATTAATAAAAAGCCCTTTGCTATGCAAAAACACAGCAAAGGGACGACTAATCAGCCGCGGTTCCACCCTTTTTGGCTTAAAACCCACTCAATTTTATTTATTAAGATGAAACAGGTTGCCAAGCCTATTTTATAAAGTAACAGATTTATTTTCCACATAAATCATATATTTTTTATATTTTTCTGTTGCTTCGAGAATTTTTGAAGAATATCGAGGATGTAACTTCTGATATAATTTTGTTTTTTCGCGTTCAACCACTGCAGTTAAAATCTTTACATTATATTCATATAGTTTAACAAGCGGTTTTGCGCGTTCTTCCTCTCCGCCAATTAAATCGTTATCCCCATAATATGCATCGGTTATTTTATCTAGTTCATCCATTGCTTTACAAACTTCGTCTATTATATTTTCTGCGTCTTTAAGTTTTAATCCTTTAAGCGGTCTTACTGGTTTTGATTCTTTAACTGACCTTACTGGTTTTTTAATAGGTTCTGGAGAAGGGTTAGCGCCTTCTATTTTATCTATCTCGTCTCCTAATTCTGCCTTAGCTGAGCGTTCGAGAACTTCTTCTTCAACAACCTCGCCTTCAAGGGCTTTGATTATCGTGCTTTCTTCCACCTTAGAGAGTTCGCTAGATGCACCATGCTCTTCAAATTTAATTTTATCGCCCTTTATGAGAGCCAACACTTTTTTAATAACCTTTTTGATTGACTTTTTCTCGTGCTTATCCTTAACCGATTTTAGGTCTTTAACATAAGCAAAGTCATGCTCTTTCACTTCCACTTCAACATCAATCGCTTTCAAAGCCTCTTTTATCTGCGTGTCTGTGATTGAAGCGTCAGCAGAATGAACTTCTTCACCGAAGAATTTTGCCAACATGAAGCCTTTTGCTCTTGCCACACGAGTTTTTATTATTTTATATTCTGGGTCTTCTTCATTCTCTTCGCCAGAAATGGTGTAGTTCTTCATGGCATCAAGTTCATTTTGCTTTAAAGTTAAATCTGCTTCAAGGCCTCTAATGTCCGCTAATTTTGCAGTTTTTTCAGCTTCTGAAAGTTTGCCAGATTCACAATCCGCTCTGAGCTCAGAAATTTGCTGATTAATTGCATCCACTTCTCCCTGTTTCTCTGCTTTGAGCTTCATATAGCGAGAATATTCATGAGCGTTTGCCTGCGTAACCTTGCCTTTGCCATCCACCACAACAAATTCGCCACCTGTTTTGCAAGCAGAAAGTGTTTCAATTTCGCCTTCAATTCTGCTCATGTGAGCGTTGAAAACAGCCTTCAATTTAGCCCTTTCTGCATCATCTGGTGCAGCTTCCATTTTGGTTTTTAAATCTTCAAAGCAAGCTTTGATTTCTTCAAAAATTTTATCCTTAGTGGCAGCGCGCTGAGCATCCACTTTGTTTTCAAAGTCTGCAGTCTTCCAATTTTCCACCTTTTTCTTTTGGCGATTGTGATAAATGGCCAAGCCTATTCTTGCCACGATAAATGTTGGAACTAAAGCAACCGCAAAAGCAGGATAAGCTAGGAACAACAACGCTGCCGGACCAGAAGCCGCAGTTAAGAAAGTGCCAGTTGTTACATCATGGAACTTATCCAAACTTTCTGCCATGGCTTTTTTATAGTTATATTCTGGCCCGCCTGTGATTTTGTCTCCCTCCATCGTGAGGTCTTTTTCAATCAAATTGCGCAAGGCAGAATCCGAATTTACTCCATAATCCAACTCTGGAATGGTGCTAGAAATCTTATATCTGTGATTTTTGACATATTCAACAAATTCTTCTGTGATTGTGTCGCCATCCTTCCTTCTTAAAAGGATTTCGCCATTCAAATCATACTGCCTATTTTTATAGTTCGCTAAGAATTTCTCATAAATTTCTCTTAGTCTATTGCGCTTTTCTTCGCTGAGCTCTGTGGTATGCTCTCCTGGTTTGCGAATAATTTTGCACATCTCGCCATAAGAGCCTTGCGAAGATGTGGTCAAAACAATGTCAGATGAAGAAAGCCCGCTTGAAGATTTTTTTGCCTTTTGTAAATCTTCAAATCTAAATTCAATATTTTCTCTGCCAACTGCCATACTAACAGGGTTGCTAATTGCTGCCCTATGCTCAACTGTGGCCTTATCTAACACATAACTGCGCTCTGCATCACCTGAACCTATTGTTATTACATAATAGTCAAAATTTGGGTCTGAGGCTTCCACAAAGTTTAGGCACCTTGGCTGCACAACTTCTTTTTCACGAACGTATTCGCCTGTTTTTAGCAAAAGATAAGTGTCCTCAATATCTAGCGGAGCACTATCCTCTGCATACACTTCATAAGCTCGCTCTTTTTCATCATATTTAACTGCAAGTTGCTCATAAGTGAGCCCATCTATATTGTGAGGGATGTGCTCATCGTCCACAGCAACCAGTGGAGAGCTGCTTTCAATTGCATTTTTGATGGTTTCTTCGTTCATTACTTCATCGAGAGCATCTGCTTTGCGTATGCTTGTGATAGGCACTAATGTGTCTGCCACATCCCCCTCAATGCGAACTTTAATGAAACGCCCGTCTTTACTAAGAGTGTAGCTTTTCAGCTCTAGCATTGCGTTTTCGCCAACTTTGCGGCTTGGAGATTTAAATCTCTGTTCATAATAAGAGTGATTAATCGCCCCAGCGACAACATCCACGCTGTCCGTTACTTCATTTTCCACCAAATGAATGCGTTCGCCCGTTTCAGGGTTATAGGTTTCCACCTTGCCATCCATAGCCGCTCCTATGCTATAAAGAGCGCCAGTAAATAATTTTGTTATGGCCTTATATTCTCCGCCAATTTTAACAACTATATCTTTGCCGTCGGCATCTGAAAATTTTGTTAGTCTACTGAAATTAGAGCTTTCATCAAAATAGCCCACATCTTCACATCTAACCAATTCTGGTGTGCCTTTACCGGCAATTTGCACCAAAATTGACTTATCTCCACGCCCATCACTCGTCAAATTAGTGTCTAGAGTAACTGTTTCACTAGAAAGTTCGTGAGCCTCTCTTAAAACGATTTTATCACCATCTTTCTTAAACATCTCTGTAACGGCATGCTTAGGCTCTTTTAAAAATCTCTCGAAAACTTTGAGATTATCTAAATTATCTGTTTTTTTAAAGACGTCATCTACCCCAGGCTTGCAAACGCCAACCTTCATGAAAGTTGCCGCACTCAGTTTTATTTGAAGGCTCTCCCCCTTAATAGCTCTTTTGAGCTGAGCAAGCGTGTAAATCCTACGATGCCCATGATACAACTCAGAAATGGCGACAAATTTAATTGTTCCAGTGGAATATTTTATGCGTACAAAAGAATTCTGGGTTACATCCTTGTTACTAGGGATTTCTTCAAAAAGTTCATTTTTTGAAATTGTCATACAAACTCCTCAAAAAATATAATTTATAAATAAATTATAGCATATAAAAAGTTTAAAATCAATATTTTATCAGCAAATATTTAAAAATAAATGTTGCAATAAAAAAACACGCTAATGCGTGCTTGGCGCCTCGTGTAGGGCTTCGTCGCATATCGCATCCTTTTCTCTTTTTGCTAAAGCAAAAATTCGGCTTTGTGCGTATGCTCCTCTTTCACTGCCAGCTTTCGCTGTTGTGAATTTTTTGGTTCGAGCCCTACACAACAAAAAAACACGCTAATGCGTGCTTGGCGCCTCGTGTAGGGCTCGAACCTACAACCTATCGGTTAACAGCCGAGTGCTCCACCATTGAGCTAACGAGGCAGATAAAAAACGATTGTATTATACAACAAAAATGCGGTGTTGTCAACATTTTTTATGCAAAATTTCAAAATTAAGTTAAATTTATTTAATTTAATTATTTGTTTTTTATCTCGTTATATAAGTGATATTTATTCAAAATTAGCAAATAGTTTAATTTCACCAAAACATTTGTGGCTTCCGACCTGAAAACCAACTGCAATTCGCTATCATTTGATAATATACCTGTGGATGTGTAGTAATTTTTAAAATCTATTGTGAACGTATCTCTGCTGAAAAATCCACCCGTGTTTGAATAGTAAACCACCATGTCATATTGCGGATTATCCAATGGATAAACATAGTCGGCAGGTTTAAAGAGCGAGCGACCAACATAGAAATTTTGATTGAAGTCCACCCCTAGCAAATCTAGAATTGTTGGGATAACATCATAAGCGGAGCAAAATCTTTCATTCACAGAATAATCTAATTCTGCGCCGTTTTTCATCTTGTTTTTAATCCCGGGGCTGGACAATATCATTGGGATTGTGTTTAGTTCGATGCTTGTGGTGTCGTATCTATCAAAGCCTTTGATGTCGTTGCTCAAGCCGTCATAATAAGCATAATGGTCTGAGTAAAGCAAAAGCGTGGTTTTGTCCGCGATGCCTCTTCGCTCCAACTCATTTAAAATCACACCTATTGCATCGTCTAACCCCTTAACTCCACACATATAGTATGCCAATTTTTCAGTAAGTTCGTTTTCCGAATATTCATCTTTTAATTCGCTATAATTACCAAAACTTTCAATAGCATTTTTGAAGAAGCTGGTGTATTTTTCCTCTTGCGAGGAGAGTGTTTTCCAATTCTTTTCATCTAACTCCCAAGCATAAAACTCATCGGGATATTTTTCTTCTAGGGTAGCAAGGTCGGTGATTTCTTCGCCATTTTCGTCTAAGAAATATTTATCGTCCCCCTTACCCTTGAAGCGGACTAATCTGCAATTTTTTTCGCCATATTTGATATAGTCAAGATACCTAATCACTTCACCATCAAAGACGTTGTTTGGTGCGGTGTATGGTCCGTGAGAGGACACATTTAGATAAAAGGTGAAGAACGGCTGGTTATTTTCAGTTTCTGGCACAAGATATTTTAATGCTTTCTTTGCAAAATCTCCCTCTGGTGCCCAATGGTCCCAAATTAAATCGTTGCCCGTGTAAACCGGCTTGCCTTCTTCGTCTAAAATGTTATCTTTGCCATATAGGTTGTCAAACCCAATGTTTTTGTGGGTGAGATTTCTGCTATAAAAACCTATCACATTTGAGTGGACATAATTTGTTACATAATTATTCTTCTTCAGCATATTTGGCAGAGAATAGCCAAAAGCATTTAAACTTGGGTCGTAATCCTTGCCTGCAAACGAACTTAATGCCTCACCCACAGGATAATTGCCCAAAATGCCATATCCCTCAGAGATGTTCGTTTTAGATTTTGCAAAGAAATGCTTTGAAATCATGGCATTGTCTTGCTTGGTTTCTAATGAATTATCTTGCCCGGCAATCAGGGAATATATGTTTGGAGTGAGTTCGTTTGAGAGATTGTTGTATCTCGCACTATAACTGCCATCGCCAAAACCAAACCATTCGAGCGACTCCATCATTATAACCATCACATTGTTGCCCTTATCCACGCCAAACACATCGCTATCTTTTTCGCCATATCTCTCGCCAGCATTGAAATAGTCCACAGTGGCAACTTTGTGTGCGTTGTTGATTGTTGAAAAACTGTTCATGCACAAATTGACCACATAACCGTAAGTGCCAAACTTTGAATAACTTGTGGTTTTTAAGAAGTTAGTGTTCATTAAGAACGCATCACTTTCAGTGTATTTCACATCGCTCAGATCACTCATATCATTAATGTAGCTTCTTATGTGGACATAATATCCACACGCGAAAAATTGTGTGCTGAGAAGGATAATCATGCTAAAAATTGAATAGTGATATTTGATTTTTAATTTTTCTTTTTTGCAGAAATTTAA
>CANRGF010000044.1 GCA_947630075.1 uncultured Clostridia bacterium | reverse complement strand
AGGGTGGGGAAAAGTCTTTGTGGATAACTAAAGGGTAGTGCACAGAGTTTTACATATATCTTTGCGCAAAAGCCTTCTTTTGCGCAAAGATATGCCTAAATCGGTGTGGAAAACTAGGTTTTTGTCCACACGCATGATTTTAGACCCTGGTTTTAATGGCTTAAGGTTTTTAGAGTTCCAATTGCTGTTCGATAAATGTTCGATTGCCTTTTGGTTATCTTTGCAAAGTTTCATGGCTAGCTTCTGAATGACCAATTAGTCATCTGTTTTATGGCAAATTTGTCTGAGCGCAGATTTAACGCCTTTCCCTTTTTATATCATATCAAGTTTGAAATTGAGCCCAAACCTGCCAGCTTTATCAAATAATATGTTTGAGCCCATGTCTTAATTTGTTGGTTTATCTCAAAATCTGTCTTTTATCATCAAAACATTATCTTTGCGCAAAACCTTCAAATAAATCAAATTTTAGTATCTTTGCGTAAAAACACAATATTTTATAATCATAATTTCATTTCTAATTGTTGTGTTGGTGTTGTGTAACATCGGTTTCTCTTCAAATGAATTGACTTTAATCTATAATAGACATCGTGTTAATTCTTTCCCCTACTCTTTGCATTGGCATTTGGCTAGCCAACTAACAATTATATTATCTTTGCGTAAAAAATATGGGTTTAAAGATTATTTTTTCTTTATATATATTATATATATGTGTATATAATATATATTTATTTATAACTATATAATATAAAAGAAAAAAGCACTTAAAGTGCTTTGCTCTCAGAGTTTTCTTCTTCTTGTGTGCTTTTTCTAGGTTTGGAGGCTCTTCTGGTGGCAGTTGTCTTTTTTGTGGTGCTAGATTTTTTGACTTCTGCGTGTGGTTGAGCTTTTTCTTCGGCAAGGGTTGTTTTATCTGAAACTATTTTATTTAGCATACCGTTGCCTTGATGTTTAACTGTATTCTTTTTAACTCCTCTTGCATTTAATGAGGTAATTAAATTGCCTTCACTCATATATTCTGCCACCAAATTCAAATCATTGGTTATTATGCTTTCAACTTCATTGTCTTCTAAGGCCTTTGACTTGTTATTTTCAAGGTTGAGATTAAAATCATTAGTGGTGATTTGCTGGTTGATAACCTCAACGAGTTCTTCTAGTTTTAGAATAGTTTGCTCGTCTTGAAGCATATCTTTAATATCTTCGTTGGAAACCTCATATTCTTTCATGAACTTGCTTTTTATCACCTGTTCACGAATCTTCACTGCCACATTGATAACTGCCGGGATTGCCGCCAAGTAAGCCAACACAGCGATTGTTTGCGTCATGAATATTGGATAAAACAAATTCACAATGCACGCAATTATTAGCAATGGCGACAGCCAAAGCACAATATCGGTTGGTATAGAGTTTTGCTGATCTCTAATATCCAGCAATCTTTTTGCCGCAATCATCTCATCGGGCGTATAATCCGTTTTGCCATAATTGTAATTAAATAAATCTTCAAATTCTTTTTTCATTTGCACCACCTTTTAACCTTTTATATTACTTTTATAACTTTTGTGCCGCCCATATAAGGCCACAAAACTTCTGGTATTTTAACGCTACCATCTGCTTGCAAGTGATTTTCAACAAATGCAATCAACATTCTTGGCGGAGCCACCACAGTGTTGTTTAGCGTGTGAGCAAATTGATTTCCTTTATCCGTCTTATACCTAATTCCTAACCTTCTTGCCTGAGCATCTGTTAAATTGCTGCACGAGCCAACTTCAAAATACTTCTTTTGCCTTGGGCTCCACGCTTCAACATCTAGGCTTCTATATTTTAAATCTGCCAAATCTCCTGAGCAACAAACGAGCGTTCTTACCGGAATTCCCATTGAAACGAATAGTTCAACCGTGTAATTCCACATCTTTTTATACCATTCTTCGCTATCATCAGGCTTGCAAATCACAATCATCTCTTGCTTTTCGAATTGGTGAATTCTGTATATGCCGCGCTCTTCAATGCCGTGCGCTCCTTTTTCTTTTCTAAAGCATGGGCTATATGATGTGAGGGTGATTGGTAGTTTATCTTCTGGTATAATTGTGTCCATAAATCTGCCAATCATTGAATGTTCGCTTGTGCCGATAAGATAAAGATCCTCCCCTTCAATTTTATACATCATGTTGCCCATCTCTTCAAAACTCATCACTCCCTGCACAACTGAACCATGAATCATAAATGGAGGGATAACATAGGTGAAACCCTTGCCAATCATGAAATCGCGAGCATAAGCAAGAATGGCACTATGCAATCTAGCGATGTCCCCCATGAGATAATAAAACCCTTGACCAGAGGTCTTTCTTGCGCTATCAACATCAATTCCACCCAATTTTTCTAGAATTTCAGTGTGATATGGGATTTCAAAATCTGGCACTTTAGCTTCCAAGAATGTCTGAGCTTGCACATTTTTGCTGTCATCTTCACCAATTGGCACATCGTCAGCAATTATGTTTGGAATTGACATCATGTTTTGTTTGATTTTAGCATCTAATTCGGCCGTTTCTTTTTCAATAACAAGAATTCGTTCATTGTTCTTCACAACCTGCGCTTTAATTTCGTCCGCTTCTGCCTTTTTATTAGACTTCATCAATGCACCGATTTGGCTTGATAAACTATTACGTTTTGAGCGAAGGTTATCCCCTTCTTGCTTTAATTGGCGAATTTTTTTGTCCCACTCCAAGACTTCATCTACTAAATGAAGCTTATGGTTTTGAAATTTTTTCTTAATATTCTCTTTAACTTTTTCCGGATTTGTCCTTATCAAATTGATGTCTATCATAAATCTCCTTGCGGTTTGTTCAAAACATTATATCTATATTCACTTTTTTTATAGCATAATTATTATATAAAAGTCAAATATTTTTGCGCAATACTCATAAATTTGTTTGTTTTTTACGCAAAGATGTTGTATAATTAAAATGAAAATTATCGTTGGAGCGCGTATGTCAAACAATTTTTATTTGGATAGAAATCGAAACAATATGAAGAAATTAAACGAAATGCTGGCTGAACTGCCTTCTTTCTGTAGTATATTTTTCATCGGCACGCAGGACACCACCACCCCACTTACCCGCATAAATTATGCCATTGATTTAAAGACTTTCTTTGTGTATTTAACCACATACGAAAGCGACTTTATGGGCAAAAACATTAAAGACATCACCATAAATGATATTGACACAATCACTTCACAAACGATTGAAAGATATATGGCTTATTTAAGTTATTACGACAAGGAAAACGGCGTAGTTATCACAAATGGCGAGCGTGGAAAACTTAGAAAATTATCTAGTTTAAGGGCGTTTTTTAAATATTTCTTCAATAAAGACATGCTCAAAGCAAATGTGGCAAGCAAAGTTAAATCTCCAAAACTGCATGAAAAACCAATTATAAGATTAGAGCCTGAAGAAACTCAGGAACTGATGTATTATTGTGATACTTTGAATGGATTTTCAAACCATCAAAAGAAATATAACGAGAAATTTAAGTTGCGAGATAATGCTATTATTTCTCTATTTTTAACCACCGGCATTCGTGTGAGTGAGTGCGTTGGTTTAAATGTGGATGACTTTAATTTTAGCCTTAATTCATTCCGTGTTACTCGAAAAGGTGGCAATCAAGTTATTCTCTACTTTGGCGAAGAAACAGCTAAAATTTTGCAAGAATATTTGAAATATCGTGAAAGTTTAAATGTCCCAAAAGAAGAACGCGCAATGTTTTTGTCTAGCCAAGGTAAGAGAATGATGGTGCGCGCTATGGAATACTTAGTTAAAAAATATGCAAAAGCTGCCACTCCACTGAAAAACATAACTCCGCATAAGCTGCGCTCAACATACGGCACTAATCTTTATAAGGAAACTAAAGATATTTACATAGTGGCTGAAGTGTTAGGCCACAAAGATGTGAACACCACCAAAAAGCACTATGCTGCAATCAGTGATGATGTTAGACGCTCTGTGGCAGGCGTGGTTAAACTAAAAGAAGAAAACTAAATATTGGCTATTTAGCATTTTAATTACACTATATTTTGAATAAATCTAAATGTAAATCCCTTTAAAATAACTTTCAAAAATTTTTAAAATCTGTCGAACAAATGTTTGACAAATGTTTTAATAATGTGCTATTCTATAGTTATAGGAGAAATTATGGATAAAACACAAGAGGTTTATGATTTTATAATTGACAGAATTGAGAAAAACAACTACTCCCCTTCTGTTAGAGAAATTTGTGCCCATTTTCAATTTAAGTCGCCTTCCACAGGCAAGTATTATGTTGACAAACTTGAAAAAATGGGCAAAATTTCCCGCAATGGAAGCAAAAGCCGTGCTATTGAGTTGATAGACAAAGTTGGTGCAAGCATTTCTATTCCCGTTATTGGAGAAATTGCCGCCGGTCAGCCTATCCTAGCAGAACAAAACTTGGTGGATAAATTTGTTGTGTCGCAAAACCTATTTTCTGGCACAAACATGTTTATTTTGAAAGTTAAAGGCGATAGCATGATTAACGTTGGCATTTATAATGGTGATTATGTGGTTATTTCAAAGCAGTCGGTTGCCAACAATGGCGAAATTGTGGCTTGCTTGATTGATAATGAAGCCACTGTTAAGCGATATTACAAAGAAAATGGCTTTTTTAGGTTGCAACCCGAAAATTCATTTATGCAGCCTATCTACACTAGCCAACTTGAAATTTTAGGTAAAGTTGTTGGCCTAATTAGGAATAACTTCTAGCCGAGGAGTGATATGCTTTTTAACTACGTGTTGAACGACCATCTTTTAGACGATGCGCGCCTAAAAAAGTTTGGTTTTATCTTGAAAAATGGGATTTACTATCTCGAAAAGCCAATTAAAAATAAAGATTTCATTGCTAAGATAAAGTTATCAAACAGCGAGTTTAGCGTGGATTTGTTTGATGTCAACTTTCAAGAAAATTATGAATTGTTAGATAATGAAAACTTTCAAGGCTCGTTTGTGCTCGGTTTAAGGCAAGAAGTTTTAAACCTTATGGAAGAAATAAAGAAAAAATGCCTAACCTACGTTAACTTAGAAAAAGATGTGATCGCCCACATTAAGAAAAAATATAATGTTGACCCTGAGCATCTGTGGAGTGCCTACCCCACTTTTGCCACTTTTAAATGTACAAATAACAATAAGTGGTTTGCTTTAATTATGCATATTCAAGCGAATTGTTTGGGTGTTGGTGGGAAATATATGCTTAGCGTTATAAATATTAAACTTCCGCCGGAGAAAATCTTATCGATAATCGACAACAAATCAATATTCCCAGCATATCACATGAATAAGAAAAATTGGGTTACTATTGTGCTAAACAAAGAAATTTCAAGCAAAACATTATTCAAACTAATTGATGAAAGTCATGACCTTGTGCAAGGAAAACAGTTTTAAACTAATTTTTTAAAATTGTTTTTTTTTATTGACTATAATAAATTATTATTATATAATTAATCAATAAAAGGGGTGTTATGAAAACAACCGACTTAATTCCACTCATCTTGCACGAACTAAGTGATGGCGATAAATATGGCTTTGAATTAAGCAAGTCTATCGAACTTAGGTCGAATGGCAAAATTGTTATTAAGCAAGCAACGCTCTACACCATTCTTAAAAAATTAGAAAAATCTAAATTTATTTCATCATATTGGCAGGATAGCGAAATTGGTGGCAAGCGTCATTATTATAAATTAACTGAGAATGGCAATTCTCAATTGTCAACCATGCCAAGCGTGTCCGTTATAATTGATAAAATTTTAAAAGACGGCGTGGACGATGTCAATTTGGCTGAAGAACCTGCACCAACTAAGAAAGACGAAATTGCTTTTTCTGAACAGAAACAAATCAATTTTGAAGAAGAGCCTAAGCCAGTTTCAATTATGGACCTTCTTTTAGAGCAACAAGAAGAGCCCAAGTTGAAGGAAAGTGTTTTGCCAACTGATGAAGTGTTTGCTTCTCAAAACATAGATAATTTAACGGAAAGCGAAATTAATTCATCTAATGCTGAATTGCTTAAAAACGGTCAAGACGTGAAAACTGAGCAATTTGCTTCCAACAAAAATGTGGCAAAATTCACTGAAAGCGAAGCTTCCACTCTCTCGCAGAGTTATAAGAGCCAGATTGAAGAGAAAACAAAATCTCAGCCCGCACAACCAATCAAAATCCAGCAACCGATTGTTGTGGAAAGTGATGGCATTAAGTATGTGGACTATGTTAACTTCAAGCATTCTCAAAAGTATCTAACTGCAAAAAAAATTGCTAGAAACATGTGGCTAAGAGTGATTTGTTCAACGGCTTATTTGATTGTAATGTCCATAATATCTGCCATTGTTAAGCACTTCGTTGGCGGTGGAGTTATTTATAATGTTGCGCTTATATTGGCTTTGATGGTGATAGTGTTCTACCCCACAATCTATGCAGTTAATTATGATAAATTTTGCATGCACTTAAAAGAAGCAAAGTTTAAATATGATTATAAAAAACATTTAATCATAAGCCTATCAATCACGCTTGTGATGATTGTGGTTGTGATAATTTCAAATGTGGCGCTTGGTGGAAATTCAATTTCAAAACTATTTGGCATCAAAAATTTTGCAAACATTTATGCTCCAATTCTCATGTTAAGCACTATTATGATTGATTATCTATTCTTGCGAATATTCATTAGAAAGAATAAAAATTAGGAGATTTATGAAACCTGTTTTAGTTGTTAAAAATTTAACTAAGATGTATGGTCCTAAAAAGGTCGTGAACAGTGTTACCTTCACCATTTTTGATGGTCAAATTTTTGGTTTTGTTGGGCCTAACGGAGCAGGCAAATCCACCACGATTAGAATGATAACCGGGCTAACTCCAATCACTAGCGGGTCAATAAGAATATGCGGCTATAATATCGAAAGGAATTTTACAAAAGCCATTTCAAACATAGGCGCAGTGGTTGAAATGCCTCAGCTCTACCCTTATCTATCAGGGCTTAAAAATCTTAAATTGTTTGCATCTTTTTATGGCAAAGCTGCCATAAAAAGGATTCCTGAAATTGTGAGACTTGTTGGCATGGAAAATAGAATTAAAGATAAAGTTTCCACTTACTCACTAGGCATGAAGCAAAGGCTAGGCATTGCTCAAGCGTTGTTAAACAAGCCAAAACTTCTTATCCTAGACGAGCCAACTAATGGTTTGGACCCTAACGGCATTGTTGAGATGCGTAATATTTTGCGCGCTTTGGCAAATAAAGAAAAAATTGCCATAATAATTTCAAGCCACAATCTTGCCGAGTTGGAACACACTTGTGATGTTATTGGCTTGATTAATAATGGTAGGATTATCGAACATCGCACAATGGAACAGATTAATAAACTCATTGAATCAAAGCAACGTGTGCAACTTTTCTGCAACTATCCTAACTATGCTGCCATGCTTATTAAGAAAAAATATGGCATCGGGAGCAAAATTATAGGCAATTCTATTCTTGTGCCTTTGAAAGAAGCAAATATGGCATCGGTTATTTCTTATTTAACTTATAAGAAAGTTAAAATTTATAGCATAAAGAAAATTCAAAAAACTTTGGAAGAATTATATTTTGAATTACTTAACAACAGCCGCCCTTCTTCAAGCATTTTATAAAGGAGAAATATGTTTAAGGTTATTGCGTCTGAAATTAAAAAAATGGTGTCTAAGCCGGGAATTTTTGTGCTGGCAATTTTGCTTGCCATAATCTTGGTGTTGGGCGTGTTTATATATCAACCTGAAGTGTATGACGATGGCTCGCTAGATATGGGCTCCTCTTTTAACGAAATTTATAATAACTTTGGAGATAACGAGCAAGGAATTCAAAGGAAATATTTCAACCAAGTG
>CANRGF010000043.1 GCA_947630075.1 uncultured Clostridia bacterium | reverse complement strand
CGGGATGAGTGGTGATGGCGGCAATATATTTTTTTAAGCCCTTAATCATGGCTCGGCAACCCTTTGAAATGGGAATTACTCCCGTAACCATGCCGTGAAAATTTAGGTTATCCGCCACCAAAATGCCGCCTTTTTTTAATATTTTTAAGATGTATGGCAAATAGTTGATATACTGCCCTTTTGGACCATCTAGATATATGAAATCATAGGTTTTTGTGGTGGATTTTAGATAGTCCATTGCGTCTATTAAGTGCAAATTTATTTTGTCAGTTAGATTGTGCGCATCCACATTTTTTTGCGCTTGAAGATAGCGGTCTTTATCTATTTCTAATGTGTCGATGAACTCGCAAGTGGTGTTTTCAGCAATGGTGATTGAGCCAAAGCCTATGGCAGTGCCAATCTCTAAAACTGACTTGCAGTTATTTTCATTTATTGTTTTGCAAATGAAAGAAAGAGTGTCGTCCAAACTTATAGGCACTCCGTGCTCTTTTCCACTCTGCTTTATAGTTTCATCTAACTTCATATTCTATGCGGATAGGGGGGGCTTTTACACGCACAGCGTGTTGCGGGCGGCGCCCGCAGCGTTGCTTTGCAACGCAAAAGCCCCCGCCCTTTTATTCGTTACTCTCGATTATAATTGGCACAATCATTGGTTTGCGCTTCAATTTTTTGTTTAGATAATTTGTGAGTGCTTTCCTTAGTGCTATTTTCACATTTAGATAGTCGCGTGAGCGCAAAGCGTCTTGGTCTATGCTATTAATGATGGTGTTTTTAGCATCTTCAAGCCAAGTTTGTGCTTCGCCCGTGTAAGTAAATCCGCGTGAAACAATTTCTGGGCGAGCATTTAGTTCGCCACGCTTAGCACTAACATTTAAAATAACTATGCACAAGCCGTCCTCACTCAGTTGCTTTCTTTCGCGCAAAACATTGCTTTCCATTTCGCCTATGCCAGCGCCGTCAATCAGCCTGCTGCCAAAAGGCACAGAGCCCGTCATCTTCATGAAGTTTTTATTCAACTCCACTCTCATGCCAAGCATAGGGAGCAAGATGTTGTGCTTGTCTATGCCAACAGCGATTGCCGTTTCTCTTTGCGCAAGCAGATGCCTTTGCTCTCCATGGACAGGGATAAAGTATTTAGGCCTAATCAAATTGAGCATGATTTTTTGCTCGTCTTTGCAAGCGTGCCCAGAAGCG
Organism: uncultured Clostridia bacterium; assembly: GCA_947630075.1. GTDB lineage: Bacteria > Bacillota > Clostridia > Christensenellales > UBA1242 > Onthoplasma. Next base: position 6,778 of record CANRGF010000043.1, on the reverse strand, counting down.
TGCACCTGCTCCAACTGATTGTAAATCACCTTTGCGCCAAGCATGATTAATTTGTTGATTGTGTTGTTGATTGTCTTTTCATTGCCAGGAATTGGAGAACTTGAAAAGATAACAAGGTCATTTTCGCCAATTTCGATGCCTTTAAAATCGCCATTTGCCATGCGAGATAAGGCACTATTAGGCTCGCCTTGACTGCCTGTGGAAAGGATAAGCAATTCACTATCTTTATAGTTTTTCATCTTTTCAACTTCAATAATGTTGTTTTTATTCACTTTCATTTCGCCAATTTGGGTTGCCACATCGGTTACATTCACCATGCTGCGACCCGTTAGCACAACCTTTCTGCCATACTTTTCAGCAAGATTCATAACCTCTTGCATTCTATCCACATTTGACGCAAAAGCTGCCACAATCATTCGTCTATCCTTATTTTCAACGAATAATTTTTCGAGCGTTGCGCCAACCACACGCTCAGATAATGAAAAGCCTTCACGCTCTGCATTCGTGCTATCGCTCATATAAAGCAACACACCCTGCTTGCCAAGTTCGGCAAACGAGTGAAAATCAAACGGCTCATCGTAGATTGGTGTGAGGTCGATTTTATAGTCCCCCGTGTGCACCACCATGCCAACAGGAGTTTTAATTGCAAGCGCAAACGCACCTGGTATGGCGTGGTTTACATGAATAAACTCGATTTCAAAGCAACCAAGCGTGATTTTTTGCTTTGCTTTAACGGCGATTGCTTTATATTCCACCTTTTTATGCTCTTCCATTTTTTTCTTAATAAGCCCACAAGTCATCTTGCTGGCATAGATTGGCGCATTAACTTCGTTCACAACATAAGGAATTGAGCCGATATGGTCTTCATGCCCGTGTGTGATTAAAAATCCGCGCACCTTATCTTTATTTTCCACAAGATATGTGATGTCTGGCACAACTAAGTCTATGCCAAGCATTTCAAGAGACGGAAACATAACACCGCAATCTATCACGATGATGTCCTTGCCATACTCCAACACGGTCATATTCTTGCCAATTTCGCCAATTCCGCCCAAAAACATAACCTTAAGGTTGTTTGCACGCGGTTTTGGTTGTTTGCCATCATTTTCGCTAGAATAAACTAGGGTGTTTTCAGTGATGTTGTTTTGAAAAATTGTGGATTGCTCCACCCTTGAGCTTATGTTTTGCGATTTGCTCTCCGCCACTTGAGAAGGTTTTTCCGCCTGCTTTGGCTGAGGGTTGTGATGCCCGCCATGATTTGCATTGTGCCTTGGTTTAAACTGCTTTTGAGCATTTAAGGTGGTTGATTTTGAAAGGTCTGGCTTTTGAGCCTGCAAATCTAAATTGTTTTTGATTGAAGCGTCAAACTCTTCACTAGAAATTAAATTATCCATATATCTCCTTTTTGATTTACTATATAAATTTATCCGCCACCACTTTTAGGCATTAAAACCTAAAAATTAATTATGGCGTGCAAAAAAATCATTTTCACAACATAACAACAAGGTTTGCCACGGGCAAGCCTTAAAAAATATTGAGTTACAAAAATGAAATCTTATTACTATTATAGCATATATTAAACAAAAGTCAAGCAAAATAATGACATTTTTGTTAATTTGCCTTAAAATCAAACAACTTATTAAGTTCCGCCTTCGAAATAAGTGTGGACTTATCAAAACTGCCATAAAGGCTCAGGCTTGGTTTGGAATGTGATAAAGCATCTCTAATCACATCGTTGCATTCTTGCACTGTGATGTTTTTGGCAATCTTATTCAACTTCTTATAATCTAAAACCTTCCCATACCATTTGAAATCATAAAGGTTGCCCAATATAGGATAGACATCTGGCACTTTGATAGTTTCGCTGTGTTTCCTTAGCCTTTTAATCTTTTTAAGTTGCTCCTCCGTGAAGCCATTTTTAAAAATTTCTTGGAAATATTCAGCAGCGGTGCGAACCACTTCATTAACATTTTCTTTTTCGCAGTTGCAACTGATTGTAAGCCCGGATTCATCTTCAAATCTATTATAAGAAACATAGCACGAATAAACCAAATCTTTTTTCAAGCGAAGGCTATTTAATAGCCCAAAGGCACTATCATTCACTATGCTTAACGCACTGCACATTTTTCTGGCAAAAACATGGTCTAACCTATCCTTAGGGAAGGTGAAATTTAGATAAATATAGCATTTTGGAATGTCCACCTGCTTGGTCTTTAAGAAATTGTCATTTTTCACCTTTAAAAACTCAACTTCATACTTGCCTAATTTTTCATTAACAGGCAGCACATTTGATAGCGCTTTGTTTGAAATGCTCTTTATTTTTTTCAATGACGCTGGAGAAACAATATAAATTTCCAAATTGTTTGCCACAAAATATTTCTTCACGAAATTCACAATGTCTTTTCTCGTTATTTTGCTGATAGATTGCACAGTGCCAGCAAGTGTGGGAATTTTATAAACGGGCAAAGCAAAAAGATTATATCTATTATAATCGTACGAAATTGTTTCGTGCTTGTCCGCATACTCAATGATTTCTTGATTTATAACCTTGCGCTCTTTATCCACTGACTGCTGTGTGAACGGACTATCCAAAATCATGCTGGCAATTGTGGATAAATAATCTGCCAACTCGTTGGTGAAAATCGTGCCGGTGAAAGTTATCCCTCTTAGGTGGGTAATGGCATTTGTGCCCATAAAAGAAGAGTATTTTTTAAACACTTCTTCCCTAGATAAAAACTTTGTGCCACTAAAAAGCATGTGCTCAACGAAGTGAGCAAGCCCCGGAATTGTGTCCACATACGCACCTCCGTTAAAAACCACATCAACGTATGTTGCCTTGTTGACTTTGTTTTTAGCATAATTTAGTTTGCCACCATTTTTTAGTTTGGTTTGAATATATTTCATATTTATGAATTTAACATAACAATTTTTATAAGTCAATTATTTAAAATGATTATCTCCAACATTTGAAAAAGAAAACATTTCAATAAAAAAGCGAGGAATTTCCCCGCTTGATTTTTTAATTAAACTATGATTATTCCGTCCTCAACGCTAGCACAGGGTCTTTTTTAGACGCTATTCGTGCTGGCACAAGCCCGGCAATTAATGTGAGCACTGTGCTGATTAAAATCAACACTAGGCAAGGCAATGGATTTAAAACTGCCAATCCGCCTATGCCGGTGAGCGCTTTTAAGATTAACCTTATTGGAATTGTGATGAGCCCAGCGATCGCGACGCCTAGCACACCCGCCAACAAGCCGATAATGATAGTTTCTGCATTAAACACGCGCGAAACATCGCGTTTTGATGCGCCCACACTTCTTAACACGCCAATCTCTTTTGTGCGCTCTATTACTGATGTGTAAGTGATTATTGCAATCATGATTGACGAAACGACTAGCGAAATGGCTGCAAACGCAATTAGCACATAAGAAATTATGTTCACAAGCGATTTTAACATATTGGTTAGGAACGAACTGCTGTCGCCAATATAGATGTGATAAACCCCCTCTCGTTCATTCCAAGCGTTAATCATGCTAATGAAATCGTCCTTACCTTCAAATGATTTCAGATAGAAATACATGCCTGTTGGAGTGTTGCTCGCACCATATATTTGAAGATATATGTCGATAATTGTTTCATCTGAAACTTTAATCTCAAAATATTCATAAAGTTTGTCTATCATCTCTTGTGGAGTTAAAAACTGATAACCCTTATCATCTATGCCCGCGCTTGGCAAGAATCCACTTAGGGTGGTTAATTCCCTTATGTTTAACTCATATTTTCTATTATTTGGGAAAGTTGTTTTGCTCGCACCCGGCTTGAAATTGCCCTCTTCATCTAGATAAATATCTTTAATTGCTTTCACGAGTTTAGAATTTTGGCAGTTTTCATGATAAAGGTCTGCCAAGGCAGGAGTGTACATCAATCCGTCTGAGAAAATGCTGCCATTTACATCGTCTTTAAGCGTTAGCACGGCGGTGACAGTTAGGTCAATCACGCCAAAATCTTCTTTATTTTCGGCATATTCTTTATCGTCATAAGTGTGATAGAGTGTGCCAAGCTCTGTTTGAATTGCCTGCAAGTCTGCCATCGCTTTTTGAAGGCTTTCGGTAGTTTCAGCATTTGGCTCAGTTGAACTTGTTGCGTTTATTATCTCTAAACATTTAGCCATTTCCTTCAATTTTTCGCTAAAATTGACATTCTCTTCTGCAAGCGGGTTTAACTTATAATAGGCGTCATTGCTGAAAAGCCTATAAGTCTTTTTATCTATTATATCGCTGAATTTTAGTGGCAAAAACTTTTTACCTTCGCTATCTTTTGATGGCAGGTCTAAGCCAAAACTCTGCAAGGTCATGCTATCTATTGAGCCAGAATTTAGCACAAGCGCTATTTCGCCCGACTCTTTTGGATATTTGCCCTTAACATTATACATCGACTTGACATATTCTTCGTTGTTTAGCCCTTCAAAGAAGATTGAACTTGTTGAGCCAGAGAAAGCACTTAAAGTGATGGAGTCGCTAATCGGATAGAAACCCGTTGTGTCCTCTCCCTCTTGGTCTTTGCCCATTTTGATTTGGGTGAGCAAGTGCATTTCACTTGCATAACTCGTTTGCATATCGTTCAACAAATCTTTTTTGCTTGATTGTGCATAATAGTCATTCACATAATCAACAAATTCAGGCGTGATGACGCTATAATAACCATAGTTTTTTAGCGAATCAAGGATATCATAAACACCCACTTCGTCTGTGTTGGCTGAACTGCTATCGTTTGACATAAGTGCGGTTGAGGCTTTGTCTATGTCAACAGACACAGACGACACGGTGATTGGATAACTCGATAGGCTTTCGCTCTGCATGGTGTTGATATATCCCGTCATGCCCGCACTAACAGCCAAAATCAGAGCAATGCCCATGATGCCGATTGAACCAGCAAAGGCAACCAAAATCGTTCTGCCCTTTTTGGTGAGCAGATTTTTAAGGCTTAAAAACATTGCCGTGAATATGGACATCGATTTCTTTTTCTTTGTCTTTTTAAAGCCTTGCTGGTTTTCTGCTGCCTCGGCTTTTTCAACTTCTTTTAGGTGCTTGGCAATTTCTTTGTCGCTCTGCGCTTTTGAATATGGTTTGCTATCTTCTATCACTTCGCCGTCAAGCAAGCGGATAATTCGGCTTGAATATGTTTCTGCCAAATCTGGATTGTGGGTAACCATAATCACGAGTTTATCTTTGCTGACCTCTTTTAGCAAATCCATAATCTGCACACTAGTTTTGCTATCTAGCGCACCCGTAGGCTCATCAGCCAAAATGATTTCGGGGTCATTCACCAAAGCGCGCGCTATGGCAACGCGTTGCATTTGACCGCCTGAAAGTTGATTTGGTTTGGACTTTAATTTATCGCCCAAGCCAACTTTATTTAGCACTTCTGCGGCTCTTTTCCTTCTCTCTGCCTTTTTAATTCCGCTCAAAGTGAGTGCTAGTTCAACATTTTCAAGCACAGTTTGGTGCGGAATTAAATTATAACTTTGAAAGACGAAACCAACACGGTGGTTGCGATAGTTATCCCAATCTTTATCTTTAAAATCTTTTGTGGATGTACCTTCGATGATTAAATCGCCGCTTGTGTATTTATCCAGCCCGCCGATGATGTTCAACAAAGTGGTTTTGCCACAACCAGAAGGGCCTAAGATGGACACAAACTCGCTGCGTCTAAAGCAGAGGCTCACTCCTTTTAATGCGCACACAGTTTGGTCTTTAAGCACATAGTTTTTAACAATATTTGATAATTCTAGCATAATTCCTCCTATCCCTCACAAGCCTCATTAATGCCTGCAATAAGTTTCTTTAAACATTTATCCAAAATTAATCGCTCTTTTTCGCTGAACTTTGAAAGGACGATTTCCATCATTAAATCTATCCTCTTTTTGAAGTCCTGCGCTATTTTTTTGCCCGTCTTGGAAAGTTTTAAGGCAAATTTGCGGTCATTCTCCCCAACTTTTTCAACATAACCCTTTGCCAACAAGTCTTTTACGGCGCGTGAAGTGTTTGCTTTATCCACCCCTATGTATTCATTTAATTCGTTCATTGTGAGTTCGCCATATTTTGACAGCGTAAGCACATAAACTCCATGAAAATGAGTTAGGTCAAATTTCTTTAAGAAAAAGTCTTCTCGCTTGCGCATTTTTTTGACCACATCAATCAACGCTTTATTAAACTCAAAATTTAAAACTAAATCGTCCATCTTTTCACCTGCGACATATTCTATCACTATTAAGTTGACTTGTCAACAAATTTTTCAAAAATATTTTACAAAATTTTTGTGTTGTTTGTTGCAAAATTTTCAGCAATAAATTTTTCAAAAAATTTTTAAAAAAAGCCTTAAAATGCGTGCAAAAATTAAATTTTTATGTTATAATATGGGTAATATTTAGCTTTGGGGAAAGTTGAATTTGCATTTAGGTGGAGGTGTTTGTGAAAATATTATCAACAGATAACTCAGTGGTTGACCATGTGAAAGACGAAATTTGTGGAAGTGTTGGCAAAAGCATCGAAATCAAAGAATATAATAGGCAGCGCAGGCTATTGCACACCTATTATGGCGAAATTAAAAGTTGCTACGATAGTTTATTCTTAGTGGAATGCCATGTGGATGAATATCGTTTAAACCGCTCTTTCACGTATGTTGACGTGGCAATCGGTGGGTTTGAATTCCAAATCTTATAAGCTAAAAGCGAATTCGTTCGCTTTTTTATTTGCCTTTCACACATATATTATTT
>CANRGF010000042.1 GCA_947630075.1 uncultured Clostridia bacterium | reverse complement strand
ATAATAAAGCGCAAGAAACGCGAGAAGATGCAAAACCAAACCCTAAAGAAATAAGAGCTCCCGCTCTTTTTTCTTTTTATTTCACTTTTTGCTATTTCTTTTAATTGATATTTCATTATTTCTTTTGCTTTCTATTTAATTATTTATTTTAATTTCTATTTTGCTATTTCTTTGCGTTTTCTTCCGTTTTTTCACTTTCTCTTCTGCTTTCAGTTTTGCTCTTTATGTTTCAATTTTACTTGTTTTTTTGTGTTTTCTCTTTTATTTTCTCTTATTCTTTCTGTTTTGCTATTTATTTCGCTGAAATAAAAAACTAATAAAAAAGCTCAAACAAGCCTTTTTTCATAGTTTTAAAACTCATAAATTGTTTTAAAGTGCTTGATGCACAAAATTTTGTATGTTATCTTTTAAAACTAAAATAAAAAAGGCCACACGAAGTGGTCTTTTTCAAATTCAAATAGGGTAGGTGCTTAACGCTTGCTGAATTGAGGTGCTCTACGCGCTTTGTGCAAGCCGTATTTTTTACGCTCTTTCTTTCTAGCGTCGCGAGTTATGAAACCTGCCTTTTTAAGTTCTGGGCGAAGTTCTGCCTTATACTCAATCAATGCCCTTGTGATGCCATGACGAAGTGCACCAGCCTGACCAGATTTGCCACCACCATAGATGTTGGCAACAATGTCAACTGTGTTTTCAGTTTCGGTCAAAACAAGTGGTTGCTTAACGATTGTGATTAATGTGTCTAACTCAAAATATTTTTTAAGGTCCTCACCATTAACAACAATTTTACCCGTGCCTGTGGTTAAGCGAACGCGCGCAACAGATGTCTTTCTCTTGCCCGTGCCTAAAAACTCTTGTGCTTTGCCAGCGGTCTTTTTAGGCTTTGCGGTTTTCTTTGCAGCAGGCTTTTCTTCTGCTTTTGCAGCAGGTTTCTTTGCCGCAGTTTTAGGCTCTGCCTTTTCAACCTTTTTTGTTTCTGCCTTTTCTTCAGTTTTCACGGTTTTCTTCACGGTTTTGGTTTCAGCCTTTTCGGTTGCCTTTGCTGTTGTTTTAGTTTCGGCCTTTTTTACGGCAGGTTTTGCCTCTTTTTCTGCCACTTTCTTTGCGGGCTTTTCTTCAGCTTTAACTGTTTTCTTCACAGTTTTAGTTTCAGCCTTAGGCTCTGCTTTTTTAGTGGTGGCTTTAGGTGCTGCAGTTTTTGCAGTTGTAGTGGTCTTTTCTTTAACTTCTTTTTCAGCCATTAGTTTTTACCTCCGTTCCATACTTCTGGTTTCTGTGCTTGTTGCTGATGCTCAGCGCCTTTATAAATTTTGCAGTGGGTTGCCATTGTTCTTCCCAAACTATTCTTTGGTAGCATACCCTTAATTGCACGCATAAGAGCAACATCACTTTTTTCTGCCATCATAGTCTTATATTGAGTGAGGTGCAAACCTGATTGATAACCAGAATAACGCTTGAAATATTTTTGCTCCTCTTTTTTGCCGGTCAACACAAGTTTATCGCTATTGATGATGATAACATAGTCGCCACAATCCACATTTGGTGTGAAATCGGCTTTGTGTTTGCCTCTAAGCAAGGTTGCGGCTTCGCTTGCAACACGGCCCAAAACTTTGCCATCGGCATCTATAATCCACCACTTTTTCTCAACAGTGGCAGGTTTTGCCATAATTGTTTTCATTTAATTTTTCTCCCTTATTTTTTTATTATATATGACCTTTTATTTCGCGTTCAAGGTCGGGTGATATGACGCACTTTCCGTGTGGCAAAAAATGAGACATATCTAGCAATACTTAGTTATTATAAATAAATTATATTTATTTGTCAATAGTTTTTAAAGTTTTTCCGCCAACAAAATTTATAGTTGAAGGGCAACACAAGGGGCTTTGTGCACAAAACGAGAGTTTTGTGCTGGGCGGGCGGCACGCCCGCCTATGCGCAAAGCGCATCAAAGCCCCCTATTCATATTCCACATTTAGCAAAAACAAATGCTCAGGCTTTGCCGTGTGCTTTGCCTTAAAGGTCTTAAACAGGCTAGATTTCACTTCGTCAAAATCTAATTTGTGCTTGCCAATTTCAAGCATCGTGCCCACAATGTTTCTCACCATCTTATATAAAAATCCGTCTCCTGTGATATAAAATGTTAAATTGACGCCTTCTCTCACCAATTTTGCCGAATATATGGAGCGCACAGTGGTTTCGTTCACTCCGCCACTAGCACGAAAACCCAAAAAATCGTGCGTGCCCACAAGCAGACGGCAAAACTTTTTCATCAATTTAAAATCTAAATCTGGCTCAACCCGTAGGGCAGACGAATAGAGAGGCAAATCAATTTTTGAAACATACATTTTATAAACATAAGTCTTTTTCTTTGCCGAAAAGCGCGCGTGGATATCGCTTTCAACAACGCTTAAAACCTTAATTTCATCTGGCAAAAGTCCGTTTATTGAATGCAAAAATTTATCCTGCTCAATCTCTCTTTCACACTCAAAATGCACAGGCTGAAAATATGCCGACACGCCCGCATCGGTTCGTCCACTTGCCGTGCAAATAACTTGCTGCTTTAATAAAATTTGCAGTTTTTCTTCCAAAATCTGCTGAATTGTAACCGCATTTTCCTGCCTCTGCCAGCCTGAAAATTTTCGCCCGTCATATTGAACAATCATCAAATATCTCATAATCATATTTTAGCATAGATAGATAGTTTTTCAAAATAAATCTTAAAAATTTAGCAAATCATCATGAAATTTTGTTTAAAATAATTAGAAAAAAGCGAAAACATTACACTTTTATTAATGTGAGCAAGAGTGTCGCAAAATTCGCTTGAAATTTGAAAATTTCCTTATATAATTTTGGCAGGAGGTGAAAAAATGAAATTTAGTGAAAAACTAAAAAAACTAAGGCGGGATAACAACTTAACTCAAGACGAATTGGCGTCAAAAATCTATGTAACGCGCACTGCAGTTTCAAAGTGGGAGACCGATTTGGGATATCCAAGTTTGGAAAGCCTAAAATTGCTTTCAAAAACTTTTGGCACAACGCTAGACGATTTAATTAGTGATGAGGACATTGAAAATCGCAAAGTGTTAGACGAAAAAAACTCGCGCAAATTTTTCTGGATAACGGTTGCTTGTATTGTATGCGCAGTTGCATTTGTGGTTGCTTATAGCATCACAAAGATAAAGTATTTGTTCATTCCAGAAGCCATATTTGTTTTGATGTATTTAGTTTTTGCAGTCTTTTCAAAACCAAGATATAGGCGAGAAGCACTTGCTAAAAATAAGCCACTCCTTATTAGATACCTAGTTTTAACAGCACTGCTCATTGGTCTTATGGTTTACACACTAACAACAATATTTTAAAGGGCGAATTGCCCTTTTTTAATCAAAATGTGGTTAAAATGTTCAATATTTCCTCAAATATTGCGCATATTTTAAATATTTTCTCTTTATTGTTTTGAAATTTAATTTAAATGTTTTAATATAAATGTTAGAGATTTATTAAGGAGAATTATGAAAAAAATAACGGTTGATGGAAATTTTGCGGCAGCAAACATTGCATATATGTTCAACGATGTGGCGGTGATATATCCAATCACGCCGTCTAGCCCAATGGCTGAGGATTGCGACCAATTTGTTTTTGAAAATAAGAAAAACATCTTTGGTGAGAAACTCCGTCTTGCCCAAATGCAGAGCGAAGCCGGGGTGGCGGGCGCTGTTCATGGCAGTTTGGTGGCGGGTGCAAAAACCACCACATTCACTTCAAGCCAAGGGCTAATGCTCATGATTCCAAATATGTATAAAATTGCGGGCGAGGGGCTTCCTTGCGTGTTTTATGTGGCTGCGCGCACAGTTGCAACGCACGCTCTAAACATTTTTTGTGATTATAGCGATATTTATGCTTGCTTAAAAACAGGTTTTAATCTTGTGTGCTGCTCTAGTGTGCAAGAGGTCAATGACCTTGCCATTGCGTGTGAAATTGCCAGCCTAAAATCTAGCACTCCGTTTATCTGCTTCTTTGACGGCTTCCGCACCAGCCACGAGCTCAACACCGTCTATATTAGCGAACTTGAAGACATAAAAAAGATTGTTTCCCCAGCAGACTTTTTGCCATTTAAAAACAGAGCAATTTCTAACGATAATCCTTATTCTGCGGGCACAAATCAAAATCCAGATGTGTTTATGCAAAATAGGGTGCTTGCCCTTAAAAGATATGCAAATGTCATAGCGGAATTTCGCTCCGCAATAAAAAAGCAAAGCACAATCACGGGCAGGGAATATGCCACTGTTGAATATTTTGGCGACCCAAACGCTGAAAATGTGGTGGTGGCGATGGGCACTTCGGCGGACACAGTTGCGCTTTCGCTTAGCCAAGCCAAGGGCAAGGTTGGGCTGATAAAAGTTAGGCTGTTGAGGCCTTTTGACGAAAAAGAATTTATTAAATTGTTGCCAAAAACCACAAAAAACATCGCCGTGCTAGAGCGCAATTTAGATGTGAATGGGGTGGACACTCTCACAAGTACAATCATGGCGGCATTATCTCATGCAAAAAAGTCAATTCCGTGCGTCAACGGGTGCTTTGGTTTGGGAGGCAAAGAGTTCACTCCGGATATGGCTCTTGCCGTGTTTGAGCAAATGGGCGAAAAAGAGTTTTTCACGGTTGGCATCAATGACGATGTGTCCCACACTAGCCTTAATGTGGAAGAAAGATTTGTGGACAATTTCAGCGATTTTTCAATGCGAGTTTATGGACTAGGTAGTGATGGAAGTGTGAGTTCGGTGAAAAACACAATCAAGATTTTGGCAGATGAAACGGATTGTTTTGCTCAGGGCTATTTTGATTACGATAGCAAAAAATCTGGCAGCCTCACCATTTCGCACCTGCGCTCGAGCCAAAAACCAATCTTAGCGCCATTCAATCCCACAAAGGTGGATTTGATGATGTGCAACAACATAGGGTTTGTGTCGAAATACGACATCACCGATTGCCTAAATCAAAATGGCATTATGTTGCTAAACTCTGGCTTGTCGGTTAAGAAATTAAACGAAATTATGCCAAACAAAATGAAGCGGGATATTAAGGAAAAACACATTTCGCTTTTCACTATTGATGCAAACAAAATTGCCACTCAAAATCATTTGGGCGGCAAAATCAACACAATCATGCAAACCGCTCTATTTAGCGTGAAAAAACTTATTCCTTTTGAAAGAGCCTTTAAGAGCATCAAAAGCATGATTGAAAAATCTTATGGCAAGAAGGGTAAGGCGCTTTTGGAAGCAAATTATAATGCAATCGGAAACATAGAAGAAAAAATTTCTAAGATAGACACAAAGCGGCTCACTCAAACTGCGCCAAATTCTCAGTTAAAAGAAAATGACGAATATTTCAACAAAATAATTTTGCCAACTAGTGTGCAAGATGGCAACAAAATTCCTGTGAGTGCATTTGATGAGAGCGGGCATATGCCAACCGACACAGCAAAGTTTGAAAAGCGCGCCATCGCCACAGAACTTCCAGATTGGATTAGTGAAAAATGCATTCAGTGTGGCAGGTGCACAATGATGTGTCCGCATGCGGCAATTCGTCCTGTGCTGATAGACGAAAAAGAAAACTTGCCTGCCAATTTTAAGGCAAAAAAGGCGTTTGTTGAAAAGGGAAATTATCATCTGCAGATAGACACACTTAATTGCACAGGTTGTGGAGTGTGCAGTGAAGTTTGTCCGGTGAAAGCGCTAATCATGAAAGATGCACAAGAAATTAGAGATAGAGAAGTGGAAAATCTTCTTTTCCAAAGGGGTGCAAAAAAACTGACGCCAAAAGAAAATTTATCCGTCAAAGGAGTGCAATATAAAAAGCCGTATTTTGAATTTTCAGGTGCGTGCGCAGGTTGTGGAGAAACGCCATATATAAAACTTGCCACCCAACTTTTCGGTGATAGAATGCTCATCGCAAACGCCACCGGTTGCTCGTCGATTTATGGTGGCACTTATCCAACTTGCCCTTATGCAAAGGATGAAGACTGCTTTGGCCCAAGTTGGGCAAATAGCCTGTTTGAAGACAATGCAGAATTTGGTTATGGAATTGCCATTTCTAAGAAAAATCAGCGAGAAATTTTTATAAATCGCTTAAAAAACACGCAATTTTCACCAAAAATTCAAGAAAAAGTGGCTAAATTTTTGAAAAACACAGAAAATCACGAAGCAAATAAAAAGTTAATTAAAGAATTAAAATCATATCAAAAGCGCAACAAAATTGAAAAGCGAGATGAATATTTATTCCAAAACATTTCATTAATCACCAGTCCTAGTGTTTGGATTATAGGCGGTGATGGATGGGCTTATGATATCGGTTTCGGTGGGCTAGACCATGTTGTGGCAACGGGTGAGAATGTAAACGTTTTAATTTTAGACACGGAAGTGTATTCAAACACGGGCGGTCAAACTAGTAAGTCCACTCCGCGTGGCGCAACTGCCAAGTTTAACCTAACGGGCAAAACCACAAAAAAGAAAGATTTGGCATCTATGCTGATGAGTTATAAAGATGTGTATGTTGCCACTGTGTGCATGGGGGCAAACCCAGAGCAGTGCGTGCAAGCCTTCGTTGAGGCGGAAAAATACAACGGACCAAGCATAATCATCGCATACGCTCCATGCATCAGCCATGGATATAATCTGCGCTACGCTCAGCAACACGCATTTAATTCGGTGAAGAGTGGCTACAACACGCTGTTTAGATATAATCCGGCATTAGATGAGCCAATGAAAGTGGATAGTTTCGACCCAACAATGAATTATCGAGAGTATGTTGAAAGTGAAAACCGCTTCTCCATTTTGGAGAAAGTGAACTCCGAGCATAAGGATAATTTGCTTACCGCAAGCGAAAATGACGCAAACGAGCGCAGGCAAACCTATCTCACCGTGCAATCGCACAACAAAGACTATAAGCATTAAAAAATTCCGCGCAACGCGGAGTTTTTTGTTTTGAAAATTTTGTTTTATTTGCTATAATATAAAGGTTAAATTTAAAAATTGCTTATTTAATAATTTATTTTTTATCTATCAATTTTTAAACTTTTTAAAAGGAAGTAACAAATGGAATTATCAAAACAGTTGGCGTACGAGTTTAATTTAAAAGAGCAGTATGCAGAAAACATTATCAATCTTATCGATGAGGGCAACACAATCCCGTTCATCGCGCGTTATCGCAAAGAGATGCACGGTGCGTGTGATGACCAAGTGCTTAGAGATTTTGCCGATAGGTTAAATTATTTAAGAAACTTAAATAAAGAAAAAGAGAAAGTGGAAAAGGTCATTCGCGAGCAAGAGAAGTGGACGGACGAAATTGCCAAGGCGCTTGAAAACGCACTAACCTTAACAGAAGTTGAAGATATTTATAGGCCATATAAGCCAAAGCGCAAAACGCGTGCCACAGTGGCAATCGCAAAGGGCTTAGAGCCGCTTGCAGACTTAATTCAAGCACAGAATTTGACCGAGCCGGTTGAAAATTTGGCAGCCGCTTATGTGAGCGAAGAAAAGGGCGTCAAAGACACGGCAGAAGCCATTGCTGGCGCAAAAGATATTATCGCCGAGCGCATAAGTGATGACGCAAACCTTCGCAAAACTCTGCGCGATATTATCGCTAAAAAAGCCAACATTTTGGCCGTGTGGGATGAAAAGGCGGACGAAAATAAAACCTACGAAAATTATAAGGACTTTAAAGGTGAAGTGGCAAAAATTCCAAGCCACCGCATTTTGGCTCTAAACCGCGGCGAAAAAGAGAAATGCTTAAAGGTGGATATTGAAATTAATCCAAAACTAACCCTAACTGAAATTGAAAATGCCTATAAAAAGGATAATGAGTTCACAAACACCATAATGGAAGAAACCATTGCTGATAGTTATGATAGGCTGTTGTTCCCATCTCTTGAGCGTGAGTGCCGCACTGCGCTAACCGACCGCGCAAACGAGCAAGCCATTAAGATGTTTGAGG
>CANRGF010000041.1 GCA_947630075.1 uncultured Clostridia bacterium | reverse complement strand
CCCGTTACGGTGATTGTTTGTGTGTAGCCTTCCTTTTGCTCTCTTGGTTGGATTGTTAGAATTTCGTCATAATAAACCTTATCCCCTTGATTGAGTTCGGTTTCACCACGCTTAACCAACACTTGCTCATCAATCTCTTTAATTTCAAATTCTTTTGGAGTTTCTTCCAGGCTGATTGACACATTGCCTGTTACTGTGTAGGTATGCTCATCTGCACTAAGCAATTCAAGCCCAGTTAGCGATAGAGATTGGTTATATCCTTCTTTTTCAACATAAGTGATTGTGAGAACATCGCCCTCACGCACTTTCGAGCCTGTTTCTAATGGCTCGCCAGAGTGCATGACGGTTACGCCCGGATGAATTGTAACAGAATAGAAATTTGGAACGCCTGTGATTGAAATGGTGATATTTTGACGGACATGAGGGATTGTGTAAACCCCAGAAACATCTGCCTCCAACACCTCGCCATTGGCTTTAACTTGGAATGTCTCTGCCAATTCTTCCACTAAGGCATCGTATTGCACTTTAAATGAGAAGGCTGAGTTCCACTCCACAGCCTGCTCATCTTGCTCACTTGAAATTGTGAAATATTCACTCGTTGGAATTGAAATGCTAAACTGCTTGATTTTTAGCTTTAAGTATATAGTTGCTCCCTTTTCAACAGTGTCGGAATCTTTATATTGCTGTGTGCAGGCAGCATCTTTATATATACCTAATAGGTCGTAGCCTTCAATTGATTTAATTTGAGATTTAATATTTTTAATCTGAGCGCCTTTGCCAACAGTTAATTTGTATGAAGAAAAATTTTCAAGTGGTGAATCGACCACAATTTGGTAGCTGCCATGATTATTTTGGTAAATTGCCACGCCCACAGGAACTGCCACCATTAAACCTGCCAGCACGGCAGTGGTGGTGATTACGGCAGCATTTCTGCGCCTACGCTTGCTTTGTTCCTTTTTAACAGACTCGTTTATTTTTTGAGATTGTGTGTCCACTGGTTTTTTCTCTTTCATCTATCCCCCTCTTTAGTGTGCCCCTAAAATTGAAATTTAGGCATATTCACTAATTATTTTACTCGCACCCCCCCCCCTAAGTCAAGTAAAAATAGGAAAATTTGGAAATTTAAGAGGGGCGCACGGTTGCCCGCGCGAGCGGGCAACAAAAAAGGCACGCCGTGCCTTTTTAAAAGTTGAAAACTTTTGTGCGCCCCTCCTTAAAAAAGAGAGGCAACATAGCCTCTCTTTTGATTTTAACCTCTTAAAGCTGGTTAATTAGCAACCGCAACCGGTGTTTCCTTGATTGCCACCATTGCAGCCACAAAGTAATAATAAGATTATAATTAAGAAGCAAGGGTCTTTGCAACCACAATTGCATAACAATAAGATTAAGATAACAAGTGTGCAGATGTCGCAGCCGCTTGATTGACAGCCACAATTTGAGCCACAGCCGCAATCTCCACCATTATTAAAGAATTTGTTAAACATTTTTCCTCCTGAGTGTTTTATGTAACTTACAAAGTTTTTTCTTTGGTACCTTAAAATTTCCTTTGTACAATACATACTACGCAGAAATAAAAAAAGTGTTACGACCGAACTGCCGTAACACTGCAAATTTTAACTTTCTTCAAACTGAGAGAAGAATGCATCATGCTCAATGAGATTGCGCCTTTCAAACGAACTAAGGTGGGTTAATTGGATTTTCCTAGCCGTGTCGTAAATAGAATTGTTTAGCGCCTCCACAAAGTCCTCACCAAACGAGTGTCTATACTGCAACGCAATTTTGATATATTTTCGATTAGCAACAGGATTTTCTCTCAGCGCAAAAAGCAAATCATAATCGTTTTTCATTTGGTATCTTTTCACATATCTTTGAAGCACATAGAGCGCTTTCACCACTTTTGGCGAATAAACTTTATAAGTGGCAAACACTAAATCGTAGCCCGAACTTGGCAAATAATCTCGCTCGGCATGTTCATCCTTGAAATTTGCCATATATGTTTTGATATCCTTACGCCTTATCACTTCTTTAATTAGATTTCTCATTTTTTCTCCTAACAAACTTTATTATCTCACAGAATTAGAAATTTGTCAATACTAAAAAAGATTTTATGAAAACGAGGCAAGTTTTTCTCTTATCATTTGTTTTAATTGCACTATGTTTTTCTGCGTCTTCGCCCCTATATAGCAAGTATAATAAGGATAAGACCTAAAATTTTTGATTTCATCTGCACTCACCATATCTATTTTGTTATACACCAAAATAACTTTGTTTGGGTCGATAGACATGCGCTTAAACTCGTTTTCCACCACTGCAATTTGCTCGTATTTATGCGGGTCGCTAGCGTCAACCACCAAAAGCAGAACATTTGCGTCAAGCGTTTCCTCTAGCGTGGCAGAGAATGCATACATCAACTCGTGAGGCAAATTTCGCACGAAGCCGACCGTGTCGATAAGCACATATTCCACGCCTTCATCCCACACCTTTTTGGAGAGCACGTCAAGAGTGGCAAACAGCCTATCGTCTGCATAAGTTTCCGCTTTGGATATTGCATTCATCAGTGTGGACTTACCTGCGTTTGTGTAGCCCACCAGCGCCACACTTTTTGTGCGAGATAGCCTCTGCTTGCGGGTGGTTTGGCGGTGCTTGTTTATTTCTTTAATTTCCTTTTCAAGTTTGGCAATATCCTCTTGAATTTTGCGTTTATCCAACTCCAACTTGGTTTCGCTCGCTCCACGCATGCCCACGCCTGTGGAACTGCGGTTGTTATTAGCATTCATCATGTTTAATCGTGGCAAACTATATTTCAACTGAGCGAGTTGCACTTGCAGTTTGCCCTCGCCCGACTTTGCCCTGCCTGCAAAAATGTCTAGAATAAGCATGGTGCGGTCGATAGTTTTCACACCAACAACTTCGTTTAAATTTCTAAGTTGGCTGCCTGTTAGCGGACAATCGAAGATGACAACATCTGCTCCAAGCTCTGCCACTTCATCGCGGATTTGCTCTGCCTTGCCAATGCCAAAATATGTGCGGGCGTTTGTTTCCTTCACAAAAAAAACATTGCACTTAACAATTTCTAAAAGCGCACTCTCTGCCAACAACTCCAATTCCTTGCTGCGATATTCCGCTCCGTCCATATCCACATACGGGCAAACGAGATAGGCTTTTTCTTTTTTTATTTCAGTTTTCATTGCGTTTTTCATGTAATTATTTTAGCATAAAACAAAATAAAACACAAATAAAATTTTATAAAGACACATTCGCTTCTTTTGTTAAGTGTGTTAATTTAAGATATGTTGGCCTATTATAATCTGTAAACATAAGGTAATCATTGTTTACTTTTGCAATAACAATATCGTAAACAATTTCTTTAAAATTCACTGGATTTTGTCGTAATGGATAACCTTCCATATATGGTATAGCATGGGTCTTTACATTCTTTAAAACTATAAGTCCATTATCCAACCTATCCACTTTGCCCTGCACTAATTCTCTTTCGCCATTTTCTTTAGTCATTTCTATTTCATATTTTAAATCACTAACTGAAATTTTTAAACTTTCGTTTTCAGCTTCGTTCTTGTTATGCTCTTCTTTATGTTTATTACATTTAAAATTATCCAATCGAAAATCAATATCAGCGTCTATTTTTTGATATTTATAATCACTTGTAACCTCATCGATTTTAGAGCAACATTTTTGTTCATATTCTTCAATTTTTGTTTGTAATTTTTCTGCAAGATTAGGCAATTCTTCTTTTTCAACGATAGGCGAAGTTGCCAACATTAAACAAGCATAATCATTTATTGATAAATTTGTGTAACTATCCAATTCGCCGAACCCAATCGTTTGCCCATATTGAGAAGTAAACTCATGCGGAACAATAGATGAGGATGCTTGATTCATAATGCTGTTGACATAGTTTATTTCAATGCTGTATAAATCTTTAAATTGGAAGTGATGCATGGTTTCATGCGTTATAATATTTTCTAACCCAGGGTCAATAAAACAATCAAATCTATAATATTCCTTAATTGCTTTAAAATCAATAATGGTTAATCCCGTTCTTCCACGTGCCAGTCCAAATGCAGATATATCCGTTAAATCGCCACACGAATATACATAATCTGCATTTGATGCATTGTCAACAATTTCATAACTATAATCGGGATTTAATTCACTAATGTATCCATAAATTTTGTTTAACACCTTAGTTGTCAACTCAACGCACTTATCATTATAACTTTCGTCAAAATAATATTTAATAGGTTCATCTTGTTTTTGATAAATATCATAATCCATATACCAATCTTTAAATTCAGAAGTGTCAACATCGCATGCGGATGCCAAATATTGAGATTGTGCCAACCTAGCCATTCTAAATTGATCTTCTTCCGAAATTGGCAAGGTATTATTATTATTTTTATTTTGCGCCTTATTGGAGAACGCAAAACTTGTTGCAACAACAACGCCAGACAAAATTGTTACACCAACAACTTTTAATGTTCTTTTTAACGCTTTTTTAATTAGTCCTTTCTTTTCCATATTTTTATTATATCATAAAATTTTAAATTTTCAAAGTATTTAAAAAACCTAAAAATTTTTAAAAGTTGAAAAAATTGATTAGATTTTAAGAAAATTTTAAAAAATTTAGTCGATTTTCAATCATTTTAAAAAATTTTTTATAAATTTTAAAATTGCTTTATTTTATAAATTTCTTGCCAGCACAATTTTTTTGAAATAAAAGTTGTTGCAAAAAGTTATAAAATTTGCTATTATATCGCTATGCGAATTTGCAACTTGGCAAGCGGCAGTGATGGGAACTGCACCTTTATTGAAAGCGAAAAAGCGAGAGTGCTGATAGACAACGGAAAACCTTTCGCGTATGTTTTGACTGCGCTTAACGAGTTGGGCATTGCACCAGATAGCATAAACGCAATTTTAATTACGCATGAACATAGCGACCACATCAAGGGAGTGGAAAAACTTGCGCGAGCATTCAACATTCCTATTTATGCACATGCATACATAAGTGAAATTTTATTTAATCAAATTCATCTGGATAGAAATTTATTTAATTTTTTTGATTGCGATTTCTTCATTGAAGATTTACACATTCAACCCTTCCATGTGCCGCACGATAGCAAGTATTGTGTTGGGTATAGAATAAGTGAAGGGGACGCAGTTGCTTCCAATGTTACAGACATTGGCTGCTTCACAGATGAAGTGTTTGAAGCAATCAAATCTAGTGCAATTGTGTTTTTGGAAGCAAACTACGATTTGGAAATGCTGATGAGCTACCCAAACTACCCGCCGTTTTTAAAGAAAAGCATAAGCAGTGGGCATGGGCATTTATCTAACATTGCGTGTGCAAAGGCTATTGAAAGACTGGTGCACGCGGGCACACGAATGGTTGTGCTTTCGCACATCAGTGAGCATAGCAACACAATAAATTTGGCAATTTCCACCATCGCAAACTATTTGCAAAGCAGAAACATTATTCCCAATGTGAACATTCGTTTAGACATCACTTATCACGACAAGCGGGGCACGATTTTCCGCATCACCCCAACAATAAAATAGACATAAAAAAAGCCCTTGCGGGCTTATTTTTAATCTTCATTGAATGTTACTGTGCCATCGAAGAAATTTAATGTTTGCATTTCTTGCAAGGCCTCAGGCATTGTCCCAAAAGCATAGAAGAACTCAGCTTGACCTTTATCGCAAGATAAGAAACTTGTGGAATAATATCCGCCAACTTTAACATCATACATCCAGAAAAGCGTTTCAACAGGCGTCCTGTGTGGCAAAACTATAATATCTTTCTCAGAGAAATAGTCTTGCAAATCTTGTTGTGCAGGATAAGCCGGATGTCCTTTAAAGAACAAATGAACGCCCAACTCACCCACTTCTAATTGCTTGTCGCCAACCATGATGTGATTTTCTGTTACATCATATTCAACATTCTTATAAATCGCCTTTGTTGGCTCTCCGCCTTTTAAAGTTGGGGTGTAGAATTTAATAGTTTGGTCAATAAATTTTTGATTGTGCTCTAAGCTATCTAGGTTTGTGCCCAAAATTAACACAACTTCTTTATCTCTTCCGCTAAGATTTGTGTCGAAATACTCAACTGCCTCTTCTAATATGTGCAAAGTGGCGCTGTCCACTAATGCATTTGCCAAAACAACTTTTTGATAATCGTCTTTCGTTTGCTCGTCTAGTGTTTGATACATCGCCTTAGGGTCTTTCTTAACAATGTTCATGCTATATCTTGCTTGAGAAACTTTTTCGTTTGTGTTAACCAAATAGTCTGGATGTTGAATCCAATAATTAACATTTGAGAATGTGGATAGATAGAACGCGAATTCCTGAAGTTCATAAGCCTGAGGGTCTGAATATTTTGAATAATAAATGTCTGAGCGATTGTCAATATAATCTTTAACAATCTTATCCCATGAATCTTTTTGGGCAAGATATGTTTCATCAGTTAATCCCTTATATAACGAATAAGAACCTGTGCCGTCAGATAAGAATGTAACTTGCAAATCTTCAAAATTTATGCCTGCAGCCACAAACTCTAAGATAAATCGAACGCGCAAATCATCGCAATATAAATGAAATTTTGCGGCTGGATTTTGCTTTTTTATATCTCTAATTTTATCTCTAATTTCAAAATAGTTCACATTACTATTTGCATTGGTAGATGACTGCGTGCTGAAATAGTGAATAAAATCTGCTGAATACTCTTTGCTGATTGTGTTTCCTCTATAAAACCACATATATGTGTTTGGATTTTTATTGTCATAAGCATTAATTGTGGCATATAAAGTTGGCATTGTGCCAAGCGTCATATAGAAATCGTAGGTGGACGTTTCCATATCCTTAATTATTTTATTAACCTTTCGATTTGCCACTGCTAGCACAATCGTGCTTATTAATAAGCCCGCACACAGCACTCCTAAAACCACATATAATATTATATTTTTAAGTTTGCCTTTCATTACCCCCCCCCTAACTATATTTTCATTATAAAGGATTGAAAAATATAAGGCAAGCGTTTTGAGGGTGTTTTTTTATTTTTTTAAATTATGCTGAAATCGATGCGGAAATATCCTTGCCCGTTATTGCAAAGTGGGCAAGTTTTAGGGGCGGACTTACCTTCCACTATTGTGCCACACTCATCACACTTAAACGAGTGAACACCTGTTTTGCATTTATAGAGCGTTCCCTTTTTCAACCCTTGATAGAAATTTGTAAGAATATTTTTATGCGTTATCTCCACTTTGGCAACTTTGTCAAACAGGTCTGCCACATCTTTAAACCCTTCATCGCGAGCGATGTCCGCAAACTTGGGATAGATGCTCTCTCCACTCATGCGCTCGTTTTCCGCCTCAATTTTAAAGATATCAACTAATTCGCCCGTCCTAAATGGGTAGCCCGCCTTTATTTCAATGTTCTGCACATCTTGCCCACCCAACTCACTAATTTTATTGAAAAATAATTTTGCGTGGCTCATCTCATTTTTTGCAAGACTTCTCACATAAGTCATAATATATTGATAACCCTCTTGCTGCGCCTTTTGAGCAAGAAACTGGTATCTTGCGCCCTCCTGACACTCCGCCGCATAGGCGCGCGCCAAATTTTCTTTTGTCACTGATTGCTGAAAATCCATATTATCCTCCAATCAAATGATTGACAAAAGCAAAAATCTTAAACAAAGAAACGATTTGCTTATAAGAAAAACAATAATGAAAACAGCAAAAATTTTGAAAAATTTAAAAAATTGCACCTAAAAACGCAATTTTTTTGTTAAATTTAATCAAATTTTTATTGATTAAAAAAAATTTTTTTAAAATTATAAAATTTAACCCCATTTCGAAACAAGTTCTTGCGGGGACCCCGATTAACCCTATATCGAACAAAGTTCTCATGGGGACCCCGTATGACAAAGCTGTTTAAAAAATAAAAAAGAAATGGATTAGTTCCATTTCCAATTTAAAATTTCTGGCATATCAATTCCATACTCGCGGATATATGCG
>CANRGF010000040.1 GCA_947630075.1 uncultured Clostridia bacterium | reverse complement strand
TTAATAAACGAGGGTTGTGAAGAGTTTTTGTTTGGCGGTTTTGGTATGTTTGATGACTTGTGCCATAAAGTTATTAGTCAATTAAAGTTGACCTATCCAAATATAAAACGAGTTTTTTGCTTGTCTGACCCAAGACATTTGCGCATAAACAAAAGACCAAAGTGGTTAAAAAGCGAAGATTACGAAGAGTTTGTTTATTTGGATTTGGAGTTTGATTGGTGGTATAAGCGGATATATTATCGAAATTGCGCTATGATAGACAAAAGCGATGTTATAGTTTTTTATGTTGAAAACCGTGAAAACTCTGGCGCATATAAGGCGTATAAGTACGCTAAGCAGACAAAAAAGCGGTTAATCAATCTGTATAATTAATAAATATAGTAAAAAAATACCGAACTGATGTCCGGTTTGGCTTAATTGGTGGACCATCGGGGGCTCGAACCCCGGACACCCTGATTAAGAGTCAGGTGCTCTACCAGCTGAGCTAATGGTCCATGAAAATTGAAAGTTTTTAGTAAAATTTTTATAAAAGTTTTATAACGAGTGGAAATTTTTAGGCAAAAACTTTCAAAAACTCCTATTTTTAAAGGCAGTTGATAAGCAATGACCATTTAATTAAGAGTCAGTTGCTCTACCAACTGAGCTAATGGTCCAAATTGCTTTTTTATTTTAACAAAATAAACCTGCTATGTCAATAGATTTTTTAAATTTATTGCTAAAATTTAAAATTTTTGCCATCTGGCGTGAATTTAATAGCGACTATCTGGCCTATATTACGTACAGGGTGATTGTTGAGTTATGGCAAAAGTTTAATTTAACTCAAACACGATATAGTTGGCATTGCCAATTTTCATCCAATTTACGCCATTAGCATTATAGATAAACGAAGTGAGTGCATAACTCGTGGCACTATGAGCCACCAAAAGCACATCACCACCCTCGCTGTTTGCCACCACTTCTTCAAACACTTTGCGGTTACGCTCAAGGAAATGTTTGCAACTCTCGCCGTGCTCGTTGTTGGCATAATTTGGGTTCATATAATTATCCCACCAAACTTGCTCGGATTCGTTTCTAGGTGAGCGATGCATGGAAACACGCTCTGCCAAACCCTCTTTGACCTCATAGTTGATTTTTAAGATTTTTGATAAAATATCTGCCGTTTGCGTGCAGCGTTTTTGGGGTGAAGAATAAATCTTTTTTATGTTGAATTGCCCCAACTGTGTGCCCATGATTTTGACAGATTTCTTGCCCGCACGGGTTAGGCAATCACCCTCACACTCGCCGTGCCTAAACAAAATTAAACGCACTTTGCCCTCCTATAGCATTGGAGTGAATATCTTAATTATGGCGCAAAACAACCTAACCACAGGATTTTGCTTGAAGTTTTTCATGTCGATTGAAACATTAAACAAATGCTCAAAATCACGCTTCATATCCTTCAAACACGGAGTTTTGCACATCAGCACACCGCATTCATAGTGATGAAGCAGGCTTCGATAATCAAAATTGATTGTGCCGAGAATGGCAATTTCGTCATCGCACAACACTTGTTTTGCGTGGATAAATCCCTTTTCATATTCAAAGATTTTGACGCCCGCTTTTTGAAGTTGGCGATAAGACGAGCGAGTGATGCCAAATATGTATTTTTTATCTGGAATGTGCGGAGTGATTATTCGCACATCCACCCCCCTACACGCTGCGTTTGTGAGCGCAGTGGTTAGTTTGTTGTCTATAATCAAATAAGGGGTGGTTATCCACAAATATTTTTGCGCCTGATTGATTATGTTTAGATAAACATTCTCGGCTATATACTCTTTATAAAAATATCTTGGACCATCGCCATACGGACAAACATATCCCTCACTTGGCTCAAAATCTCCTTGATAGATATAGTTAGAGAAACTTTCAAAACGCTGATTTTGCACTTCATATAACTGCAAAAACATCAATAGCATGCTCTTCACCGCTTCGCCCGTCAACTTTAAGCCTGTGTCCTTCCAATGGCCATAAGGTTGCTTTAAATTGACATATTCATCGGCAAGGTTTAGCCCGCTGATGAAGCCAACTTTGCCGTCTATAATCGTCATTTTGCGGTGATCCCTATTGTTATGCACGGCGGACATAATTGGCACAAATGAGTTGAATTTTGTGCATTTAATGCCAAATTTTTCCAATTTTTTATTAAAATTTGCAGGAAGTTTGTGGATTGTGCCCAAATCGTCATACATCACGCGAACTTCCACACCTTCAAGCACTTTTTTCTTTAACACATTCAGGATTGTGTGCCAAAATCTGCCATTTTCTATGATGAAATATTCCATGAAAATATATTTTTGCGCACGCTTTATTTCTTCAAGCAGTTCGGCACAGAAAATTTCGCCCTGACGAAGATATTTCACTTCCGTGTTTGAATAAGTTTTATTGCCTGTGGCGGAATAAATATATTCAAATTGACCGTAAAATCTGCCTAGATTTTGCCTCAAACTTTCATCTTCATCTTGCGATTTGTGCTGATATTGAGTGATTTCGTTTCTCACGCGCTCATAAAACTTTTTATGCCTCTTTGGCGGACGCACTCGCACAAACAAGAAATATATCAATATGCCTAGAAGAGGGAAAGCAAGCAAAATCACCGCCCAACTCAACTGCCCTTCCACATTCATATCCGAATTAATGATTTTTATTAGCAACAAGATGCCAAGCACGCTAAACACAAAGTCAATAGGAATAAACACATTGCTGAAATATAATGGAAAATGCTGGTTTATCAAATATGGAATGATGATTGAAAGACCGATTTGCAAAATTATTGCAACTATAACCAAAGTCATTCTGCTAAATACAATCTTAAAAAATTTCTTCATCTTATCCTATTGTGTGTTTTATTTAAACTTTTCATCAAAATATTTAAAATAGTAGTCCTTCAAAATGCCTTTATATTTCTCTTTCCACGGCTTATTTCGCCCAAGATAGTGAATTATCACATTATTATTTTCCACCCAATCTAAATCAATCTTATTTGGCTTGCGCGTGCGCATATTATAGAAAGTGATATATCTATCGCATAGATTATAGAGTTTTGGGTCTATCAAGCGAATTCTATCCCCATAAAACTTGAAGAGCACATCTTCATCATATAAATACATTCTCCAACCATTGCGCTTGATGAATTTGAAAATTTTGTCCGTGTCTATAATATTACGCAACTCTTTCACATTCATAACCATCACGCCAGTGTTCATATAATAGTGGTTTTTGCCAACGCACATTCTAAGGCGGTTTAGCCAGGTTACAAACCCTCTAATCTGGGTGCAAGCAATGAAAAGATTGCCCTCAAAATCGAGATTATAAAGTTCGTCTATATTTTTATGCACGATTAAATCGCTATCCAAATAAAGAATGCGCTCCACACTCTCTGGCAACATCATTGGAGCGAATATGCGATAATATATTTCATAAGGATAGCGCTTCACCTTAGGCGCGCCCTTAAAAAGCGATTCATCCATATAAATATAGACTAAATTAATGTTTTGCCTAACATTAGATTGAATATGCAATTTATCGCTATCTTCTAAATTTGAATGCAACACATACACATCAAAATCGCTCTCTGGATTGTTGATTGAAAGCGAATTAATCATGGTTAAAAAATGACGGACATAACCTTTGTTGATATTAACTAAAATATTTTTCTTCATTTGCCACCTAAATATATGTTAATATATTTAACTGATTTTGTCAAGTGATATTTCCGCAGTGCAAGAAAATGCACAGATATAAACGCTTCAATATAAATTTTTAGTTATTTTGGAAAAATGATTGAAAAATAACAATTTTTATGTTATATTATAAAAGTCAATTTTAAAATTGAAATTTATTGGGGTATCGCCAAGCGGTAAGGCACTGGTCTCTGAATCCAGCATGCGTTGGTTCGAATCCAACTACCCCAGCCAAAAATATTATTATGGATGAAAGCTTTATGTTAAATAAAGAAGAATATGAAAAAAGATTGGCAAAAAAGGGGCTAAGCGGATATAATGTGTTTGCCCCGCTTGATATTTTTTCATTTCCAAATTTTGACGAAGAAAAAGAAAAAATGGCCACTGATTTTGCTGAAGGAAATGAGGACTTAAAAGCTTTGCTTCTCTTATTGTGGCAGATTGGCATTGAATCAAATGCCTGCTGCGCTGGGCATGATGGAGAATTTCATGACACTCCATATATCCAAATTTTGCTAAACAAACCAATCAGTTTTGAGTTTGTGAAAAAGTTGAGTGAAATTTTAGACGAGGAATTTCCCAAAAACGCAACCATATCCTATGATTGCGAAAGCATTGTGGGAAGAGTGCCAAAACTCGCCTTCTCTTATGGCAGACCATTTTGGAAGGATGAAAATCGAAGTGAAATTTGCAATAGATTTTTTAAAATTTTGCTAGATGAATTTAAGTGCAATAAAAACAAAGTGATTTCTAAGCAAGACACCTTGCTAGACGAAATGATGGAATGCGTGAAAAATCAAAAGGGTGAGATTGTTGTAAAGAGATTTATTCCTAAAAGAATAAACTTGAGAAAAGGCATTTTTGATTTTTGGCTAGACAAAGAAGACATTTTAAAATACTTCCCAAATGAAAAAGAAAATCTTGAAAATTTAATGAATGAAAAAATTGCATCATTTAAAATAAAAAAGGCTAACGATTGTTAGCCTTTTTTTCTAATTCACTATGTTAAAAGTTTGGGGTTCTAGTTTTTGCGGAATAGAAATTTCAGCACTTTGAAAATCGTCAACAGAATTCTCATCTCGATTGTTAGTGGGAATTGGTTGAACTTCTTCATTTTTTGAATTTTCTTGCTCGTTTTTTGCGTTTTCGCTTAAATTTTCCATTTTTTTTGCGTTTTCAGCCTCATTTTTTGCGTTCTCTGAAAAATTTTCGCTTGTTTGCTCTGTTGGCTCTTCTTTTGTTTGAGAAGATTTTGAGCTCTTTGTTGGGTCATTAATTATCCCCAAAACTACGAGCAATCCTAACACGGCAGTGGACACTTCATTCACATAAATAAAATCCAATTTGATTTTGAGTGCCTGCAAAATTAGCAAAACCGCACTCACCATTGAAACCCAAAAATTATAATTTGTTAATCGGTTTTTCCAATTCATTTTTTGCTCCTTTTTTCATTTTGTGATATACAATTTGATTTTTTAAGGTTTGCAAATATTGGTGATAAATATTAAACTTTTTCAACAAATCTAAATCAATATTCATAATACTCCAAACTAAGGTGATTAAGTTCGGCATTTTTATTTTTTGACGAAACTTCTAATCGAATTTTTTTGCAAGCCAATCTAAAATTAAAACTATTCACACCATCTTTATATGTTTCAAAGGTGGCAGACTTATCGTCCCAAAAAATTGTAATGCTCATTCTGTTTGAAGCATCCACAACCAGCGAGGTCAAAAGTTTTGTGCGGCGGTCATCGGTCAACTCTTCACTAGACCAAAATTTTTCCGTTTCAATCAATCCATCATTATAATTAAAGCAAATTTCAAACAATTTATCTTTATCCGCTCCATTGGAAACAACCAACAATTTTTCAAACAGGTCTGTTTTTAGCGGATAAAACGCCAACACATCAAAGCCTTTTATGATTTGATATGTCATATCTAGCGTGTTTACAACCAAAATTGCGTTGTTTACATAGTTCTCACCTTCCATGCCGACAGGCGAACCTTTTTCAAAATTTAAGCGAAGAGCTAAAAAGTAATAATGATTAATTGTTGATGAAACCGCTCCCTTATTTATGCCGTCAAGATTTTTGATTTCAATATCGCTCTTTATAACCTTTGTGCCGTTGAAAGTGTAAAGCCCATCAAAAGTCATAAATAAAATTAGATTTCCGCAAACTGAAACTGTGTTTTCCAAAATCCTGCTATTTGAAGCATAAACTTGACTAACCGTGATGTTTTTTTGCAAATAATTAATTTTTGAAATGCCATACTCACGAATTATATACACATCTTCATCGAATGCCACCACTTTTTTTGCATCTCCAAGTTCGTCATCAAGCGAAATATAGCCTGATGTGGAAGAAGTGGCTCCAACCTTCTCAGCGTCCAAATCTGATGCGTACCAAATTTTGAAAGCCGGCTCTTGAATGGTGCAAAATAACACTCCGTCATTCATGCACATGCTCGTGATGACAGGAATATCTGTGATTTCTTTTGGAGTGTAATTTGTTTTCCAAATGACCATTTTTTCTTTATCGGCAAGAATAATTGCATCTAAATCGTCTTGCTTAAATGTTAGGGCGATTGGTGGCTGCTCAAATGTGAGATTGTATAGCCAAGACAAATTGTTTATGCCCATAAGCAGTTGATGAATATACACTTTTTTATCATCGCCATAGAATAAAATTCGATATATTGTTTGCTCGTTTAGCGGAAAATATTGCCTAAAAGCTGTGATGCCTTTAATTGCTGATATATTTGCGCTGGCGATGTTTAATTCGCTATATTCCGTGTCGGTTGGAGAGATTGGAAATTTGGCGCGTTTTATTGAAAAACTATTAAATAATTTTTCTTTTGGCAAAAAATTATAGCAAAAACGCGTTTTTATCATATTATTTGAAGCAAAATTATTAAATTTTTCAATTTTTAAATTCTTTTTCATTCCCATCTCCTCATTGGGACGTCTATAATTTTTAAACTTTTAACGCTTTCTGCCCTCTCTTGATATTTTTCGTGATAAATTTTAAAATCGTCAAACAAACCCTTAGAAAGGCAATAGTAAGCGCACAAACCAAACACCAGCACTTCAAAGTTTAATGGATAGAGAAAATCCAAATCGTCTTGTGGCGAAGTTATTTCTGGATATGTTTGATAGTTCACAATATATTCCCCATCTTCATTTAAAATTAATTTTTTGGAAATTATTTTATAGCCGTGCGATTTGCCGTTTTTAGAAACCGAATTAACGCGGATAAAGTTTTTCAAATTAGCAAGTGAAAATGAGCCATTTTCAACCTTGATTTTTTCTTCGCTTGAAATTGGTAAATAATTTGAACAAATTTCTCTAATTGCCAATTTAGACAAATTAAACAATTTCTTTATTTCTTCGTTATTTAGCAAATCTTCTCCGTCTTGCTCCAACAATGCACATTCGGCTTCAAGCCCTAATAGTTCGCTTGCATTTGCCAATAAATTTTTAACTTTCATGATTACTCCTCTTTTAGTTTTTCCTCAACTAGTTCATTAAACTGATTGAAAGCGCAGGTTTTTTCTGCGCTCTCTTTCAGTTCATTTGATAATTTTACTTTGTTTAATATTTCATCAATATTTTCGACCCTACTTTCCTCCACTAATTTTAAAGTGCGTTCGTCTAAAAAACTATATGGCACAGTTAAGCAGTAACTTCCGCCACGCTGAGAAGAATTATGAATTTCATATCGGTTTTTTTGCGTGCTGAAAACGATAAAATAATGCTTGTCGATTTCTTTTATTCGCTCGCAAATATTAAAAACATCGCTATCAATTTTTATTTTCATAATCCTCCTAAATCATTAATTAGTTTTTGGAAAACGGATTTGTGATGGTTGACTTTATGTTTGTGAATTTCGCTTGTCCGTTTGGTTGGTCGCAAATTAAATCTGCATATTTAACGAGTGTGGCTGTGTAGGCTGGATAGCCCGGCTTTTGACGCAAAATGTTGCCACTCTCACCTTGAATCCACTCCCAATCACAAAGTTGATGAAGGGTGAATTTTTTGGTGTCTAACATATATAGAGTGCCCTCTGGAATAAATCTATCCGAAACGAGTGGAATGCCGTTAAAGGTGATTGCTTTATAGCCGCCTTCAAGTTCGGTTACATCCACATTTCTCCTATAATAACTTAAATATTCCTGATAAGCGCGCTTCACATCACCACTGCATGTGATGAAATCGATTGTTGAGCCGGTGTTTTCTTCTAAGAAATCCACTGCTGTTTGCAACACTGCATCGTTAATTTCTTGAGAAGTGTTGCTAACATAAGGGTTAAGCCATTTATTTGTTGCGCGAGTTAGACCATAAAGGGTTTCAGATGAAGTGTTGAACAACGCACCA
>CANRGF010000039.1 GCA_947630075.1 uncultured Clostridia bacterium | reverse complement strand
CAATTTCTTTGCACTAATGTCGTCAAACAACACTGTGCCGCCCTTTGAAAATAACCCCAAGTTTACATTCAAAGAAGTGGTTTCGTCCGTGCTAACATATAAATAGCATTTGTTCCAATCGCCGACATGGGTGAGTGAAATAATGCGCTCATCATCACTAATAAGGCAAAGAGTAGCTCTTGCGCCGTCATAACAACCCACTTCAACTGAAATTTCATAATGGCTGTTGGCATCAAGCGTCATTTGTGAAGGGCTAGAGCTAACATATCCAAACTCCTCCACATTTGCTTTCACCATAAGCACATATTGGTTAGTTTCGTTCTCGTTGTGGTTTTTATATTTATCAATAAATTCTTCGTCTTTAAGATTAATAACGCCACTATTTTTTTCCACATTGCTGTTTGAGGAGGTAAACCCATTTGGCTGATAAGGATATTCGTCCTTTTTGCCTTCTTCAAACTTGGCATTGCTTGTGAGTTTGGTGGTTACTATTTCCTCGCTTTGGAAAGCGGAAGCATACGCTTTAATATCTTTTGGCTTGACGGCTGTGGCTAGCATCAAACCCGCCAAGAAAAAAATAAAGGCGATTAAAAGATGCATTGTTTTAGTTAATTTGCTTGTAGTTTTCATAATACCTCTCATAGAATTGTTACCTTAAACCACTTTATTATAATATAAATAGAAAAAAAAAGCAAATAAAATTGAGCAAATTGAACATATTATTCGTATGAAAAAAGTCAAAAAAATCTATATCATACTGTTTGGCGCACTAATTGGGCTAATAAATGGATTTTTTGGTGGTGGCGGAGGGATGGTGGTCGTCCCCGTTTTAAATAAATTGTTTAAGATGGAGCAAAAAAAAGCGCAAGCCACAGCCCTGTTTGTCATTCTTCCAATAAGTTTGGTTAGCACAATAGTGTATATGTGCCATAATTCTGTGGATTTTGCGTCCGGTTGGCCTGTGATTGTTGGCATTGTGGTCGGCGGGGTGGTTGGAGCAACCCTTTTAAATAAAATAAGCAACAAAACGGTTAAAGGCATATTCGTCTTTTTTATGCTTTTAGGCGGCATTGTGATGCTTTTAAAGTAGGTTGATATGTTGTTTTGGGAAATTGTTGTTGGAATATTGGGCGGAATAGTTGGAGGAATGGGTATGGGTGGCGGCACTCTAACGATACCTTTGCTCACTATATTTCTATCTTTCAAGCAACTGCAAGCGCAAGGCATAAATTTGATTGCTTTCCTGCCAATGAGCGTGGTGGCTCTTTTCATCCATATAAAAAATCATTTGGTGGCATTTAAAGAAACGTGGTTGCTTGCATTGATAGGTTGTGTGTTTAGTGTGGGCGGAGCATTGCTTGCAAACCACATTTCAAACGACATTTTAAAGAAACTCTTTGCCTTCTTCTTGATTGGACTAGCAATTTGGCAGATTGTGGAAATGAATAGAAAACATTAAAAGGCCGATAGAAAGCTCACATAATTCACCACAAAACTGATTTGCTCATATCTAAGTTTGCTTGCGGCGGTAATATCGTTTAAATTGTTTAGAGAGCTGTGCATTTTTTCCAAACTCGTGCGCGCCTTGCTAAACTTATTATCTTTAAAAACTCCATTAAATTTTTCCATCTCGTTTTCAAAGTTTTTTAAAATGGCGCTAAAATTTAGTTTTAACTTTGCTTCACTATTTTCATTTTTCACAAATGAAAGAATGTTTTCATAAATCTCACCAATCGTGTTTTCACTCATTTCCACTATGTTGGAAAGAGCGGTTTTTTGATTTGCTGTTAGGCTTTTTGAATTGAGAGAATATTCTAGCGAAAACACACAAGCGCACTCAAATTCTTCCTTTAAATTTTCGCACACCGTTTCAGCCTCTGATTTGGTGGGGTAATATCCAGCAATCACATGATAACTTCCATTAAAAAAAACATATCCGGCACCGCCTTTTTCTTGGATTGAAATGGCAAGTTCGTTTGCGTCTTTATAGGTGATGAATTGATTGATTTCCACAAAATAAAATTCTTGTTTTGATGCTGATTTTTTTGGCATTAAAATGAACGCCGCACCGATTAAAATTATGCAGATAAAAATGAGAATGGCTACCGAGCCTCCTCCATTTTTATAAATCTTTTTTCGATATTCTTTTTGGTTGAACTGATATTCTTGCATACTAAATTTTATTTTTTAAAGCAAGCAAATATGTGTGCTAAAAAATTTTGTTATCTTCAAAATTAAGCCAAAATTTTAAATAAAAGCGTAAAAATCGCTATATTTTTTAAAAATTTTTTAAATTTTGGCAGTTTTTAGATGAAATATTGCCTTTTGTGGATATAATCATGCGGGAGGATAAAATGAAAGTAAAACCATTATTTGATAGGGTTTTGATTTTGCCTGAGCAGTCAAATCCCACGAGCGGAATAATTTTGCCAGACACTGCAAAAGAGCGTCCGCAATTTGGCAAAGTGATTGCCGTTGGCGATGGAGAAAATTTTGATTATTCGGCGGGCAAAATGAAAGTGAAAATTGGCGATAAAGTGCTTTTTAATAAATACGCAGGTGCAGAGATTAAGTTGGATGAAAAAACTTATATTATCATGCGCCAAATAGACATTATAGGAGTGGTGGAAAATGTATAACAAAGTTTTAAATGGTGATGAAGCCAAAATGAAATTATTATCTGGCATTGAAACGGTTGCAAACGCCGTTAAAATCACTTTAGGGCCGAAAGGCAAAAATGTGGCAATAGGCAGAGAATATAAAGCGTTTATCACAAACGATGGGGTAACTATAGCACAAGAAATCAAATTAAAGGACGAAATTGAAAACACGGGAGTGAAACTCCTTTGTGAGGCGTGCAGAAAAACCAACGATTTGGCAGGCGATGGCACCACAACTGCCACTATTCTCGCCGAAAAAATATTTTTGGAAGGATTAAAGGTTTCAAACATGGGCGCAAACCCAATTATGCTTCGCTCTGGCATTCAAAAATCGATTTCGTTTTTGATTGAAGAGATTAAGAAAAACAAACGTCCCATTGAGGACATCAATTCAATCCGCCAGATTGCCACAATTTCATCTGGCAGCGCACAAATGGGAGATTTAATTGCAAAAGCATTTGAAAAAGTGGGCAAGGACGGAATAATCACAATAGAAGAAAGCAAAAACATTTTCGATAGTCTTTCTGTGGTGGACGGATTGAGAATTAATAGAGGATATGTTAGTCCATATATGTGTGCAGACCAAAGCAGGCTCGTTGCCGAACTTGAAAATCCTTACATACTAGTAACAGATAGAAAAATCACAAACATAAATGAAATTTTGCCAATAATGGATAAGGTTAGTCGCGCTGGTGGTTCACTCTTCATAATTGCAGATGAGGTGGAAGGCGATGCGCTCACCACAATTGTTATAAACAATATGCGCAAGGTGTTTAGCTGCCTTGCAGTGCGTGCTCCAAATTTCGGAGATAGAAGGAAAAAGGTTTTGGACGACATTTCCTTATTTGTTGGAGCAAAATTTATCTCTGGCGATATTTATAATAACTTTAATGATGTAACTTTGGAAGATTTGGGCAGGGCAGATAAGGTTAAAGCGGATAAGGATATTTCCACAATTATCGGCTCTAAAGGGGATAAAGAAAAAATCGACACCCGCATTAAAGAGCTAAAAAAACAACTTTCTCAAACGATAAGGCCGTTTGATAGAGAAACACTCACAGATAGAATTGCCATGCTTAATGGAGGCATTGCAGTAATTAAAGTTGGAGCAATCACAGAAGTGGAAATGAGCGAGAAAAAGTTAAGAATGGAAGATGCTCTCAATGCCACAACTTCTGCCATTGATGAAGGTGTTATCGCAGGAGGTGGAGTGGCGCTATTGCGCGCAAAATCTGCACTAAAAAAATTTGTTGAAAAAAATCTTTTTGATGATGAAAAAATTGGTGGCAAAATTGTGGAAGATTGCCTGGATGCACCAATTCGCCAAATAGCAAAAAACGCAGGTGTTGATGATGGCGTTGTGGTGCAAACAGTGCTTGCAAATGAAAACCCAAATTTTGGATATGACGCTTTGAAAGATAAATTTTGTGATATGTTCGAAGCGGGAATAATCGACCCATTAAAAGTAACGCGCACAGCGATAGAAACGGCGGGCAGCGTTGCTTCAAGTCTATTAACCACTGACTGCATTATTGCTGCTATAAAAGAGCCTCAGGATAGCATTATACCAAAATAAAAAACTCAAAAATTTTTGAGTTTTCTTAATTTTTTTGATAAAAAACAATAAAATTTAAGCAATTTTTATAAAAATTTTAAAATTATTCTGCAATTTTTCCAATTTTCACATCAAACTCGCCCGAACTAAATTTTAAATCTTTGATGTTCATCACCGCTTTAATATCGTCTGAGCAAAGTTTGAAGAAGTCAACATCGTGGCTCACTATTTCCACATCTTCAATTTCGGTTTTTAGGCTCAATTTGTTTTCGCTCTTAAATTGCCTAATGCGAGCCACCACTTCAATCAACTCATCACCTTTTTCAATTATGGTTTTATTTTCGTCTAATTTGATAGGGGAGAGCACGGTTAGGTGAATGCTCTTTTCTTTCTCAAATGTTCTAAAATAGTTTTGATAAATTTCTTCAGCAATGTGTGGCATTGTTATGCCCAAATGTTGCAACATTTTTAATAGCACATTATAACTTGCCCATTGCGCACTCTGCTTGGCTTCTTCGCCATAGATTTCTGGTTTATAAAGCCTATTTTTCACTAGTTCAATATAGTTATCGCAGAAGAAGTAGAAAAACTTTTCAATTTCTGCTTTTGCGTATCCCATTTCCACATCTTTATAGAACGAAATTGTTTTCTTATAAGCGTCATTAAATTTGTGCATTATATATTCATCCACAGGCAAAATTTTGCTTGGTTTTTTAGGGGTGTAATCATAAAGGAAGTTGAGCACAAATTTTGAGCCGTTAAATATTTTGTTTAATAGTTTATATCCATCTTTAAGCCCTTCGTCATTAAACATCACATCGCGCCCATAAGCACCACTTGCACTAAAATATCTCACAACATCAGCACCATAGGTTTGCATGATTTGATTTAGGTCCATTTTAGAGTTGGATAAGTGCTTGCTAATTTTGATGCCTTTATCTGCCATCATCCAGCCATTGATAAGCAGTTCTTTCCATGGCAGACAGCCTTGATGATAATATGCTTTAATGATTGTGCGCAAGCACCATGTGGTGATAATATCCCGCCCAGCAAAGCGCATGTCCATAGGAATTTTTTTGCTTGCACCCTTTTCGTCATCAAACCAATTTGTGTTGATTTGTGGGGTAACAGAACTTGTTGCCCAAGTGTCCATCACATCGTTCTCTGGCACAAATTTTGTGCTTCCGCATTCGCACTTTCCATTATATTCAGTTGAAAGTGGATTAATAGGCAAATCTTTAATATCAGCAAAATGAGGTTTGCCACAAGCGGCGCAATACCACACAGGAAATGGCACGCCAAAATATCTTTGTCGCGAAATGCAAACTAATTTGTTGCCAAGTTCTGCCCATTTTTGCTTTAATTCTGGGGTGGAAGTGCGGATAAACCATTGCTTTTTAGTTAAAAATTCAATAGGTTGCTCGCACCTTTCATGCACTTTAACGCTGTGGGTGATTGCGTCTTGTTTAAAGATATAACCTTGAGCCTTTAAGTCTTCAATAACGGCTTTTCTTGAGTCTGCAGTTTTCAACCCGGCATATTTCCCGCAAATCTCTGTCATGCGGCCACCATCATCAATCGCTTGCTTTAATTCTAGGTGATATTCTTTCCACCACTCCACATCAGTTTGGTCGCCAAAAGTGCAGCACATAACAATGCCTGTGCCTTTGTCTATGCCAACTTTGCTGTCCGCATAAATCTTCACAACTCTATCTTCAAAAAGTGGCACTTTAACCAATTTGCCAACAAGGTGAGAATAGCGCTTGTCTTCCGGGTTGACGAATATCGCCACGCAAGCGGGCAAGAATTCTGGTCGAGTGGTGGCAATAGGAATTGTGCCGCTCCCGTCAGCCAACTTAAAGTTGAGATAGTTAAACACGCTATCCAAATCTTTATCTTCCAATTCAAATTGTGCCACGCTAGTCCTACACTTTGTGCACCATGGACTAGGCTTGTTTTCGCGGTAAGCAATGCCGCTTTTTGCCAATTCTATAAACGATTTTTGGCTGGTTTTTTGGCTGCGGTTGTCAATCGTGTCGTACCCTAAAGATAAATCACAACTGATGCCTGCGCGCATTATCAAATTTTTATATTTTTGATTGTAACTAACGAGCAACTCTTGTGCAATTTTTGCAAACTCTTCGCGTGGGAGAGTGTGTGCTTGAATTTTTTTCTGCTTTTCAACCAATAGTTCGGTTGGCAAACCATTATTATCCACACCTAGCGGGAAAAAAAGATTTTTTCCAAGCATTCTATTGAACCTAGCATACATATCTGCCTGACTGAAACCATAGATATGACCAATATGCAATTCACCACTAACAGTTGGGGGTGGTGTGTCAATAGAAAAAGTTGGTTTTTTTGAGTTTGGGTCAAATTTATAAATGCCCTCTGCTTGCCAAAACTCTTCCCATTTTTTTTCTTTTTCTTCAATGTTATATTTATTATCTAGCATCGTTTTCTCCTAATTTTCCTATTATATCATAAGAATAATAATAAATCAACTATAATTTAAAAACAAACCTAACACTATCAAAACGGCAGAATTTAAGCAATAAATGAATATAATTAACCCTTAAAAAGAATAAAAATGAACAAATTCACAAGAATTTGTTGAAAATTGGATAATTTTTTTGATGAAATTATTAAATTTTCATAATTTTATTTGGACAAGCACATTTCACTTTAATAAAATTTTTATATCTTTCATAAAAGGAGGTTTAAGATGAAAGTTAAAGGAAAAGAACTGATTTTAAAGATTGTGTCTTTACTTGCCACAGTTCTCACATTTTTGGGGCTTGCGTTTAAGTTTGCTTATGAAAAAGTGGTGATTAAAGGGTTGCCAGAAGGGCTTCCAGACGCAGCAAAAAATCTTTTGCCATCAAGTCGCTCATTAACGCGCGCTGATTGGACGGGCAACTTTAAGCAACTAAGCGATTTTGGCGTCAAATCTGTGGGTTGGTGGCAGGCTGCAAGAGTGTTTTTAATCATCTCTCTTGTGCTCGTTGCCATAGTTGCGCTCATTTCAGTCGTTCAATTCTTCTATAACGGCAAAGTGCTATCATGTGTGAAAACTTGCACATCTACTTTAGGCATTTTAAGTGTGCTTGCGTTCTTAATCACTTTGCTTGTTGGCGGTGGATTAATCGCTTCTAAAATTTCAGATATCTACACCGCTAAAATCACTTTAGGTCTTAGCACACTAGGGCTCACAGGCGTAAGTGCAACGGCAAGTTATCTGCCTCATCTAGGCGTTTACTTCCTCACAATTTTCGCACTTATTGCATTAGTTAGTGCCTTGCTTGACAGACACAAAGACTAATTAAAAAAGCCAGTTTTGCTGGCTTTTTTCGTCTTTAGTGCTTTAAATCTTTTCATCTTTTGTGTGTTATTATTTTAGCAAATTATTTAAAATTTGTCAATTAAATCATAAAAATTGTAAAAATTTGTTGCAAAAAGCAAAAAATTATTTAGAATAATATCAATGAAACCTTTTAATTATAGTTCTGCTGAAAAAATAGTTTTACCGATAAATTATAAAAAAAGTCTTGGTCAAAATTTTATTTTTGATGCAAATCTTTTAAACGCCATTGCAACAGATGGAGAAGTGTCAAATCAAGATGAAGTTTTAGAAATAGGCGCGGGGGCGGGCACACTCACAAAAGTTTTGTGCGAACGTTCAAAAAGAGTGGTTTCGTTTGAAATAGACAAATCGTTGTCAGTTTATTTAGATAAAATTGCCAGCGAAAATAAAAATTTGGAAATTTATTATGAAGATTTTTTAAAAGCAGACATTGAAAAACTAAATCTAAAAAATGCACGAGTGGTGGCAAATATTCCATATTACATCACTAGTCCAATCATTTTCAAGCTTGCCACAAGCGGGGCAGAGTTCAAATCGATTTTAGTTTTAGTGCAAATTGAGGTGGCAAGGCGTTTTGCGGCAAATAAAGATAGCAAAGATTATG
>CANRGF010000038.1 GCA_947630075.1 uncultured Clostridia bacterium | reverse complement strand
CCCGTGAATATGCCAATTATTCCATACTCCTTTGTTGCCATAATTGCACCGCGCGCAAGGCTTGCTCCAAAACCAATAATAGGCACACTTGCGCCCGCTTTTGCAAATTCTTTAAATGGAGCGTAGATATTAAACACTTCTAGCACCATGCCTATAACCAAAAACAAGACCAATATGCGGGCAGTTGTTATTTTTGTGCGAATAACTAAGATTTGCCCAAGGAAGCAAATAAATCCTCCAACTAGAAAGGATATCACATAATCCCATACGCTAATCATCTTTTCCCTCCTTCTTTGCGGTTGATTTGTCCACATATTCAAATTCAACAGCGTGAGCAATACCAGGGATTGTGTCCCCTTGCTGAGATGTTGTGGTGGACATTAGTGCACCGGTTGACACCAAAAGCACCCTTTTAAATTCACCCTTTTTTAGTTTTGATAGGATATATCCATTAAAGACGCTGGCACTGCAACCTGCCCCGCTGCCGCCCATAAACACGCGCTCAGTTTTGTCATAAATCATGCAACCGCAATCGCAATAATTTTTGCCCAACACAATTTTTTCATGTTCCATTAAGTCAATCAATATCTCGCTGCCAAGTTTACCCAAATCGCCTGTTGCAATCATGTCATAATCCCTAGGCGAGCGCCCCATATTTTTAAGATGCTCAATGATTGTGTCGCACGCTGCCGGTGCCATTGCCGCACCCATATTGTTAACATCCGACACTCCAAAATCAGTAACTCTTCCAAAAGTTGCTGCCACAAGCCGCACATTACTTGGTGTGTTTGACACAATGCTAGCACCACCGCCTGTGATTGTCCATTGCGCAGTTGGTGGGCGCTGATTGCCTAATTCAAGCGGAAAACGGTATTGCCTTTCTGCACTGCTAAAATGGGTGCAAGTCCCCGCAACCACATTTTTTGCCAAGCCATTATCCACAAAAATGCCAGCCAATGCCAAAGCTTCTGCCATTGTGGCGCAAGCGGAATATAGCCCAATAAACGGTAATTCTAATTCTCTTGCCGTGTAGGAAGAACTAACGATTTGATTGAGCAAATCTCCTCCAAAGAAGAAGTCAATATCACCCGTTCTAAGTCCCGCTTTATCTATTGCTCCCACAATTATATCTTGCAATAACTTTCTTTCACTTTTTTCAAAAGTCTTTTCTTTTAGGGTGTCATCCTTTAATATATAATCAAAATAGTCTTTCAAAGGGCCTTTGCCCTCTAATGGCCCAACGATGCTATATCCATTTGATAAATATGGTTTATTTTTAAATTTAATAGTTTGCATAATTCACCCCTAAATGAACAATCCTATAAAACCGCAAATTATTGAACCAACCACTCCGCACACAATCACCGGGCCGGCTATCGTGAACATCTTAACGCAAATTCCATAGATTATCCCCTCTTTTTTAAACTCAATAGCTGGGCTAGAAATCGAGTTTGAAAATCCTGTGATTGGGATTACCGAGCCAGCACCGCCCCACGCTCCAACCACATCATATATGCCAATTCCCGTGAAAAAGCATGTTAGAAATATAATCGACATCAGCATGCAGCTTGTAACTTCACTTTCTGCCAAATTAGGAAAAAAATGGCTATATAAATCAAAAAAACCTTGACCTATTGCGCAAATTATCCCGCCCACCAAAAAAGCTTTGAAAAGCGAAGGCCACGCTTTCGTTTTTGGAATTTTAGATTCCACATAGATATTGTAATTTACATTCCTTTTTTCTTTATCCATAAACTCTCCTCATAAGATATTTGCCAAAAGAGTTTGTTTTAAAAGCAATTTTTCAAAATTTTTTAAAACTCAAAAGAGAATAAAATTTTTAAAAATAAACAAACTAAGTTAACAAAGGAGATTTATATGAAAAAATTATTAGCAGTTTTATCACTAATTGGCGTGGCAACAACTTTAACGGCATGTTCGCAAGCAAAAGTTGACAATTATGAAAACAACATACAAGATTTTAAAGAGCATGTGCACGCATATGCGAATGTTTGCGGAAATGAAAACACTAAAATGATTGTTGGCAAATATATGCTTGAAACAAAGATTGAAGATGCTCAACCAAAAATACAAGTGGCAGAAGAGAAATCTAAAGACGATAAAGCACAAAATCTTAAGGAAGACAACAAGACTACGGCCGAAATTGCCAATGATGAAGACGCCAAAAAGGAAGGCTCAGCGATTGACACTCCTATTCTAAAAGAAAAAGTGGAGATTTCCAAATCAGATGAAAATGAGAAATTTTCCACTTTATATTCTCTAACTGACGATATGGAAAACTGTTGCGAAGATTTCACAGAATTAAAGCAGAATTTAACAGACGCCATCGTGGAAACGCAAAATTTAATAAAGAAAGTCAACTCAAAAGAGATTGAGCTAACGAACGAACAAAAGCTTTTAATTGCCGAGCAGTCAAAACAATTAAAAGATTTGGGCAGAAAACTTAGCAGCGTAACCACCGAACTATCAATAAGTCTAAGCGATTTGGGAGATTTACTAAATAAAGGTGATTTTGACGGGTTATCGCTTAAATACCTAATTGTGTTAGACAATTTGATTAATGGAAATGAAATGCTAGAAAATGGGCTTCACTCACTAAACCTTATTAATAGTATGTTTAACGCCGGTGCTCCAATCCCGCCAAATAACACGGGAAGAATACTCTATGGTTTTAGAAAAAATAACGAGCCACCTATTGTTAAAGACTATTTAATTGACAAAAATGGCAACATAACTGAATACCAAGAGCAAAACAAGAATAAGGAAAGCGAAAATTCTCAAACTGAAAAAAATGGCAATATTGATAGCTTTCAAACTAACAAATTAGAGGCGAACATAGACACATATAGAAACAATAATAGCAATGTGGACACTTTCTTCAACACTGCACTTTTAGATAATGAGTTCATGTATGGAAACGGTGGTGGAATGATGGGAAATGGTTTGATGTATGGCTACGGTAACATGAATGGCTTCAACCAAAACGGAAACAATTTCAACCAACAGAATTTTCAAAATGAAACTAATTCTAGTGTAAATAATAACCAAAACACACAATATAATGAAGCATCTCAAAATAATCAAGATGCAAAAAAGACTAAGAAAAAGAAGCTCGCCAAAAACATTGACACCTATAAAGATGAAAACACGCCAACTTTATCCACTCGCTTTGGCAAACTAAAAAAGTCAATATCCGGCTTTTTAAATAAAATATCTAGGAAAAAAGAAAACCCAATTTATAGGCGAGATTTAAAAGACTAGAAACCAATACCCTCTTTTAATTCATTCAACACCTTATTTTCAATTCTGCTCACTTGAACTTGGCTCACGCCAAGTTCTTTTGCTATCTCACTTTGCGTTTTGTCAAGATAATATCTCATTATTATCACCTGCTTTTCTCTAGCAGATAGTTTTTCAATCATCTCTCGCAAAGCAAACTTATCAAGATAATTTTCAACAGAAAAATTATCTGGAAGTTTGTCTAACATGGTTGCTGAGCTATCGTCATCACTAAATTGCTCATTTAGAGATAACGGCGAAGAGTTTGCTTCCATTGCAAACACGATCTCCCCCGCTTCCATATTAAATTCTTTTGCTAACATATCAATAGAAGGGTCTTGACCGTGAGTTTTATTATATTCTAAAATAAAGTTTTTTATCTGCACCGCCAAATGTTTGATGCTTCTAGAAACTTTCACACTCCCGTCATCTCGTA
The DNA here is from genome assembly GCA_947630075.1 of uncultured Clostridia bacterium. Lineage (GTDB taxonomy): Bacteria > Bacillota > Clostridia > Christensenellales > UBA1242 > Onthoplasma. The sequence continues at coordinate 4,745 of CANRGF010000038.1, read as the reverse complement.
AAAACCGCTTTATTTCGCCCGCAATCATTGGGACGGCGTATGTGGTGAATTTCACATTAAAAGTTGGATCGAAATTATTTATTGCCTTAACAAAACCCAGAGCCCCCAGTTGATATAGGTCCTCATACTCAATGCCTTTATTTAAATATCTCTTCACAACGCTTTTTATCAGGGGCGAATTCAAAGTGATAAGCTTTTCTTTGGCAACTTCATCGCCACTTTTTGCCAGCTCAACCAACTCTGCAGTCTGCTCACCTGTTAGCATCACAACCCCACAACCGCTTTTTGCTCAATTTGTTTTAGCATTTTAACTGTTAGCCCTCCCTTTGTGTTTTTCACTTCTAATTTATCCATAAAACTTTCCATGACTGTGAATCCCATTCCACTTCGTTCTTCATTAGGCTTGCTCGTGTAAAAAGGCGTCAGTGCGCGCTCAATATCTTGTATGCCTATGCCATTATCACTAATAGATATGGCCACCCAGTTGTCTTGCGTTACGATTTTCATAGTTACATATCCGGTTGTGTTTGGATAAGCATGGACTATAACATTTGTAACAGCCTCATTTATTGCCGTCTTAATGTCATCTAATTCGCTTAGGCTTGGATTAAGCGGCAAAATAAAACTTGCAGCCACATTTCGCGCGAAGGCCTCGTTCTCCACAATCGCTTTAAATTTAATTTCCATAGAATTTTTCATATATCCCCCTAAACAATTTTGGGCATAATTTCATATAACCCACTCATTTTAAAAATTCTTTCCGCATTCCTGCTTGGATTTGTGATAAATATTGGTTTGTTGCATTCTTTCATCTTTTTGTATCTTCCAATCAGCACGCCAACACCCGTTGAGTCCATAAACGATAGTTCGCTTAAATCCATCACTATTTGAACGAAACCTTTTTGAGTGTCGAGAAGCGTGTCGAGAGTTTTTCTAACTGTTGGCGCTGTGTATTCATCTAATTCGCCAGACAGCATAATGTATAAAGTTTCTTTAACAATTCGAGATTTTATTTGCATACTTCACCCCTCGAAATCATAATAACAAATGGAGTTGAGAAAAAAATAAGAACTATTGTTGAAATAGAATGGTTTTTTGTCTTTCCTTGTTGAAGATATATTCTAAAAATCAATTTCGTGTGCAGCGTAAATCATTGACAAAAATTTGCTTTTATGATAATATAACTTTGGATTTTAAAGGGGTGCCAATTTATTTGGGTTAAAATTTAATTCGAACTCAAAGGAGGTGCAAATGAGTAAAGCGGATTATCAATTACTAAGCAATTACATTAACATTTTAACAACAGGTGTAGACAACACTGAAAACGAAACAAGACCACATTGGGAGGATGGCAAAGAAGCGTTCACAGTGCATAAATTTGGTGAAGTGCACAGATACGATTTGAAAGATGAATTCCCCGTTTCAAGCGTTAGAAAAATGTTTTGGCAGTCTTGCATAGACGAAATTTTATGGATTTGGCAAAAGAAATCTAACAATATTAAGGATTTAAATGCTTCTATTTGGGACCAGTGGGCAAACAAAGGCAATCATCCAGACCAAGAAATTGGCTCTATTGGAAAAGCCTATGGTTATCAATTAAGTAGAAGAACAATCGTGCAAAAGGACGGCTCAAAGGTCGACCAGGTGGACAATGTGTTGCACGAACTTAAATCCAATCAAGGCAGCCGAAGGATTTTAACTAACATTTATGCTTTTGAAGATTTACACGATATGAATTTGCACCCTTGTGCTTACGGCACAACTTGGCAAGTTGAAAAAGGAAAATTAAACTTAATTCTAAATCAGCGTAGCCACGACACACTTTCTGCCGGGGCATGGAACGTGGCACAATATGCCGCCCTACTTTGTATGTTTGCTCAAGTGAGTGGCTTAGAGCCTGGCGAAATGGTGCACATTGTGGCAGATTCTCACTGCTATGATAGGCATATCCCAAGAGAATTCCAAGTTATTTTAAAACGCTGCTCACTCATCCAACGCCTTGCTTTTAGCAAATATTATAAAGATATTTTAAAAGGCGAAAACAACGAAGCTATTGCACATTACATGGAAGTGCTTAAATTATTGGAAAAATACGAACTCAATGTTGATTTTGATAGAGAATTCACCATGGCAGAAGCAGTTTCTAGGGATAGCAACACAAATTGGTTTGAATATTTAGACTATGTGAGAAAAACGCCAGAAATGGATTTAGCAAAACCATTAATTCAAAAAATGATCGACTATCCTGAAGTGGATAGAATATTAGGCTTCAAGTCGCCAAAACTCGTGTTAGACCCTAAAGTGGACAATTTCTACGATTTTGTGTCGCCTAGGACATACACAGGAACAGAAATTAAAGTGGAAAACGGCAAATTTGTGAGAGATGGCAAATTTGTGGATAATCCAAATTCTAGTTTTAAAATAGAAAATTATGACCCACAAAACGAAGGATTCGAATTCTCCACCCCTGTGCCCGTTGCAGAATAATAAAAAACTCGGCTAACCCGAGTTTTTTATTGTTCATTTATAAAGTCGGTCATTTATCTTTAAAGAAATCCTGTTAGATAATGAAATTGTGGCATCAAGAATTGTGCCATCATCAAGTTTACAATTCAATTTTATAGGTGTGAATGTTGCGATTGTGTTGTGTTCGTCATATTTTTCTCCGTTCACCTTTATGTAATGATGACACCATCCCGCATAGATGATTATTTGGTTGCCCTCATAATCATAAACCTTGCAATTTAGCAGCATGCTTGAGAAAAACAACACAAACAAAACAATGTCGACAAAAATCAAAATAATGGAGATTGTGAATAAAGCCGTGCTTTCATTCAAATTTAATTGAGAGACATCTAAAATTGAGTAACTGCTAGCCTCTCCTGGCACGCTAATTGTGGCGGTGATTGTTTTGCCGTCTGCAAAGAAATAGTATTCGTCTTGCACCAAAAGAACATCGTTTGCATCATAGAAAGCAACAGCGACATATCCCGACCAAACTTCATAGTTTAAAGAAATTTTCATCTCACATTTTGTTTGATTGAGAGTTTCATCATAATTAATTAGTTCACAATTATCATCCAAAACTTTTAATTCTCTATTAGATTTATAAACTCCTATAAAAATCACTGCCAGCACGCCAACAATCAAAACTCCAAGCAAAACAAGGCGATCTATCAAGAGTTTTTTCTTTTCAGATATCATATTTTAGCCTCTAATTATATCGCAAAGATGAAGAATAAAATTATTGCAACGATTAATGTACAACCTGAAAATAGCCACAGCAAAAATCTAAGGAAACTCTTGGGCATTTCACTAATTTTGCCGGTCTGCCCGTTAATCAAAAGTTTTATTCTCTTCTCATGCTCAACACCTTTCTTTTTATATCTCGTTGATGTTTCCACAAAATAGACTGGTAACAGGCAATAATTATATCTCTTCTCTGTCAGGTCTAAATCCATAGTAATACTTTCCGCCTCATCACAATCGTGCCTGGCGGGGATTATCTTTTTTAAGTCTTCACGAATCACCAATTCTGCCAAATTAATGCATTCTGCGAATGTCTTATCTGGGTTGTGCTTTGGATATAGTTGATTGTCAGTTTCATCAAATTTAAGTGCCACAGAGAAATCAAAAGGCATAATATCTAAAAGTTCAGTTTGATTTATATTTGAATTTGCCTCAATCAAAATGTCATGATAAGGCTTATCAATCATACCAACGACATTCTTGTGCTTCACATCACTAAATTCATTGCCGTCAGAATCTTTTTCTCTATATGTGAACACTCCAGAATAATGACAAAACGCATTCATATCAAATGTGAACACATTAATATATTCGCCAACAATATTTTCTTCTTTAATCTTATTTATTATTTTTTTATTTGTGCCAAAATGCCAAAAAGCCGCCCTTTTTAATTTCTTATATGCCTGGGATTTTGTGAAACAAAAAGGAATTATGGAGTTTACTTTAACCACACCCCTCTGCTCTTCGCTCTGAAGTGGATTATTGCAATAAGGACATCTCGGGTCTGATTCAAATTGAGAAGGCAACACAACAGCCCCGCAAGCACTACATTTAATATTCTCATGGATATTAAGTGCCCCTTTGCTATTTTCTAATAATTCATCTGTAAATAGACGCTTTTCAAAACTAAAATTGCTATTAGCAGGAAAAACTGTGCCACACTTTTCGCACTTGCAACCCTTCAATTTAGGACTATAAAATAATTGCCCACCACAATTATCACAATAGTAATTCATATATTGATATTATCATAATAAGATTTTTAAAACAACTGTTTTAATGAAACTTTTTTAAATACAAAATGAAATATTTTCATATATTATCCTACTGACTTTGACCCAAAATTTTCGGCAAAAAAAATCGCCAAACCACATTTTTGGCTTGGCGTGAAGAATTTTGGAATTTTGAGCCGAACATTAAAAAATGCCCTATTTTTAAGGCATTTTCCGCGATTTTTGGAGTTGCTGACCAAAACTCCAATGGAGCTAGTGAAGGGAATCGAACCCCCAACCTGCTGATTACAAGTCAGCTGCTCTACCGTTGAGCCACGCTAGCATTTTGCTTCAACTCCTTCGAGTTGCCTCGAGAGTTATTCCAACCCTCCCTTTCAAGAGATTTGCTCTCGGCTTCAACTCTTACGAGTTGGTGCCTCGAGAGTTTATCCAACCCTCTCTTTCAAGAGATTTGCTCTCGGCTTCAACTCTTACGAGTTGGTG
>CANRGF010000037.1 GCA_947630075.1 uncultured Clostridia bacterium | reverse complement strand
GCTCATCCTACGATTGATGACAACAACGAAATACAACTGAAACGCGGCGATGTGTTCCACACAATTTCAACAAATGACAACTACGCCGATTTGGTAGAAAGGATAAAATCTATCGCTAAATATGGCATTCTTGCATCCGAGTGGTTCGGCATTAGATATTATAACAATGAAATCCCATTCCAAGTCGGTTTTCATAAAGTTGTTGAAGATTGCAAATTTACAGATTTGAAAATGTATTTAGAGATGTCGCGAAACAGCAAAACGGCAGAAATCTCTAAAACTAATGACATTTTGTTTTTCATCGATCCTAACCAACCTCTGCTTAAGCCGTTATTTAACTCTGGAAAAACATTGGCACTAAATAGAGCACTAAGTTCAGTTAGTGTCAATGACCCAGAAACATGGGAGAAAAAGGCTAGGGCGTATGCCGAATCGTTGTGTGAAGACGAATATCGCGCCTTAATGAGCATATATGAACACAACATACTGAAGCCGGACAAATTCACTTTCAAATTAGTTAGGGACCCACGCTTGCAAGATATGGTTGCACATTTTGCTGGGGAAGATATTTTTAAAGCGGTGGAAGATAAAGAATACACAGTTGAAGAGGCTGTTGAAAAACTAAAAAACCTTAATCTCAATATTGAAGATGTGAAGGCTTACGCAAGGCAAGTTGCTGAGAGTTCAAAAGAAAAAAGATATCAGCAAAATTTGGAATCTCGCAAATTATCAAGCGAGCATTTTGAAAAAGCGTTGTTTAGTATATATGCTGGTGTGCCTGCCGCTTTTATATCGGCAATAAGAGTGCCACAAAAACTTGAAAATAACAACGAATTTATAGATTTGTTGCACAACTTATTCCCAAATGCAATAATAGTTGGCAGTTTGGGCAAAGTTTTAGTTGATGTTCAAAATTTAGGCCTTTCGCAATAAATAATTTTCTATTGCTCTTTTGCAAAAGAGCAAAAAATGCAAAAAACGAGGAACAAATGGCTAACAAAGATTATTATGAAACTTTGGGCGTGAATAAAAACGCAAGCGAAGATGAGATTAAGTCGGCTTTTAGAAATTTGGCAAAAAAATATCACCCTGACCTAAACAAAACGCCCGAAGCAGCGGAAAAGTTTAAAGAAATCAACGAGGCTTATTCCGTTTTAAGCGATAAAGAGAAACGCGCTAATTATGACCAATTTGGCTCAGCCGATGGCCCACAAGGCTTTGGTGGCGGAGCCGGTGGTTTTTCAGGCGGTTTTTCCGGAGAGGGTTTTGGCGGATTTGAAGATATTTTCAATATGTTTGGCTTTGGCGGTCGAGGTGGCGCGCAGGCTCAAAGGCGAGAAGAGGGTGAAGATATCAATATTAGCCTAACAATATCCTTTACTGAAGCGGCCTTTGGCTGTGAAAAAGAAATTAATGTAACCCGCAAAGAGCGTTGCAAAGATTGTAATGGCACGGGCGCAAAATCTAATAGCGATTATGTAACTTGTGGCGAGTGTAATGGCACGGGCAGAGTAACACTCACTCAGCGCACTCTGTTTGGCATCACCCAAACGGTTGGAGTGTGCCGAAATTGCAATGGCAAGGGCAAAGTTGTTAAAAATAAATGTACAAGTTGCCGTGGCGCTGGCGTGAAAACCACAACCACAAAAATTAAGGTCAAAATCCCAGCAGGCATAGATAACGACCAAGTTATTCGCTTAAATGGAGAAGGGCATCAAACGGCATCAACAAACGGCATTCCGGGCGATTTGCGCATTGCAATCACGGTGCAACCACACAGTTTGCTAGTGCGCAAAGGCTTTGATTTATATGTTGATGCCTATGCGCCTATCACCACGCTCATTTTGGGTGGCAAAGTGGAAGTGCCAACCCTTAAAGGCACGCAAACAATAGATGTTGCACCGCTCACTCAGTCAAACACAAAATTTACGCTAAAAGGCAAGGGAATTAAATATCTTAAAGGCGTTGGAAGTGGCGATATTATCGTAACATTAAAGGGCGAAATGCCAAAGGATCTAGACAAAAACTCAATTAAACTCGTTAAGGAATTGCAAAACACAATAAATGAAAGAGCCTATCCAAAAACGAATAATTACACAAAAAAATTGAATTAAGTGCCAATGGCACTTTTTTGTTTTTGTGTAAACAAATTAAAATAAAGTGCTAAAATATAAATTGTTAGAGTTTACACATTAGCAGGTTCACACGGTTTAACCTTATTTGCCAATATAAAATATTTTCTTTCCAAACAAGAGTTTGAAAATTGGTCTTAAAATTTTTGGTGCTTTGAAGCAATATATTTTCATAACACAATATATGAATTTTGGTCAATTTAAGTTAAAAATATTGACAAATCAATTTGTTTTTGCTAGCATATAGATAATAGGAGGTGCAAAAAATGAGCATATTTATTCAATAGGTTGGTTGAATATTTGCTTGTTTTTGCATGTCAAACAACCATCCTTAATTCAATTATTAATTAAAAGGTGGTTGTTTTTTTTATATCATGCAACCATCTAAGGAGGTTGTATGTTTAAGATAGATAATTTAACAATAGAAACGGTTAAAGGCCGCAAATTGATAGATAATTTAACTTTTGCCTTAAATTCGGGCGATAAATTGGCAATAATAGGGGAGGAAGGCAACGGCAAATCCACCTTGCTCAAAGCGATTGCAAACAAATCGATTGAATATTGCAAAATAAGTGGGAAAATTACTCAAGGCGAAAAATTTGGTTATTTAGAGCAAAAATTGCCAATTCACTGCCAAAATAAGACGGTGTTTCAATTTTTAACAGATAGCGATTGTTTAGAGCCTAATTATGAGATTTTCAACAACAAAAAATTAAACCAATATTTTAGCCAATTTGGGTTTGATTTTAGCCTAATTGAAGACGATGTGAAATTATCCGCTCTTTCTGGTGGTGAACAGGTCAAAATGCAGATTATTAAAATTCTCTTGCAAGAGCCGTCTATTTTGTTGCTTGACGAGCCAACAAACGATTTAGATATTGAAACGCTAGAATGGTTGGAAAATTTCATAAATCAGTGCAATAAACCCATAATTTTTGTTTCGCATGACGAAACTTTGCTAGAGCACTGCGCAAATATGATTTTACATCTCGAGCAATTAATAAGGAAATCTCAGCCAAAGCACACGCTCTTTAAAGGGGGATATTTGGAATATGTGTCCACTCGAGAGAAAAGCATATCAAAGCAAACGCAAATAGCACTTGCTGAAAGGCGAGAAAAAGAGAAGAAAGAGCAGATTTTAAGGCAGATTAAAGAAAAAGTTAAAAACGCCATAAACGCCACAAAAGATGCTGCAAGTGCAAGGATAATAGTGAAGAAAATGGCAAGCGTCAAGGCGCAAGAGAGGAAACTTAACAATAGCGAAACCACCGAAATTCCAGATGTTGAAGAAAACATAAAATTGCTAACGGATAAAAAGGTTAATTTTCCTAATCAAAAAGAGCTCTTAAACATTCATATTAAAGAGTTGACCGTGCCTAATAAAGAGTTATCAAAAAATGTTGATTTGCATTTAAAAGGCGCACAAAAGGTGGCAATTATTGGCAGAAACGGATGTGGCAAATCCACTTTATTAAAGACGATTTTGCCCGTTTTAAGCCAAACACCCGGTCTAAAAGTGGGATATTTTTCGCAAAATTATTATGAAACACTCGATTATAACAAAACTCCAATAGAAGAGTTAAATCAAGCAGACTTCACTTTTAATGCGCAAACCTTTTTAGGCAGTTTAAAATTTACCATGGAAGAAATGAACCAAAAAATCTCAAATTTAAGTGAAGGGCAGAAGGCAAAACTGCTATTATTAAAATTGATTGTTGAAAAAAACAATGTGTTAGTTTTAGATGAGCCAACTCGCAATTTAAGTCCGCTTTCTAACCCCGTTATTAGGCAGATGCTTAATCAATTCAACGGGGCAATAATTGCTGTTTCGCACGATAGAAAGTTCATAAAATGTGTTTGCAATAAAGTGCTTGAATTAACGGCAAACGGGTTGAAAGAAGTGGAGTTGTAAATGATTTGATTTTCATGGCAAAAAGAGTTAAACTATTTTTGGAGAAGAAGATGAAAATTAAGGTTGAAAATTTAGAAACAGAACGCTTGCTGCTTAGAAAATTCAAGGAAAGCGATGCCCAAGATTATGTTGATTTTATGAGTGATAAAAAGGTGCGCCTATTCATGCACACTTTAAATTGGGGCAGAGAGGAATATTTAAAGTTTTATAAAACAGTTGTGGCAGGCTATAGAAAGCGCAAAAATCCAAACATGAATTTTGCAATCGAACTTAAAACCAATCACAAAGTGATAGGCCACATTGTGGTTGGAGCAAATTGGAAGGATAATTATTTTTCACTTGGATGGGGCATTGGTAGCCAATATTGGGGCAAAGGCTACGCTTATGAGGCGGCAAAAGCGGTGATGGACCACATCTTTAAAAATTACGATTTTCATCGTGTGCAAGCAGATGTTTGGGCGGGCAACACAAGGAGCATAAATTTGGCTTTGCGCCTTGGCTTCAAAGAGGAAGGAGTGAGCAGAGATGCCGTATATAACAAAGGCAAGTATATCGATGACTTGCACTTTGGCTTGCTAAGAAACGAGTGGGAAGATAACTCATAAATAAAGATAAAAAAGAGGCTATTTATACCTATTTCGCCAATAAATCGGCAAAAAAAGAAAGCATTACTTGCTTTCTTTTTTCAGTGTTTTTAAGCAGTTGGCGCACACATTTTTCTTTCCTTTCTTTCCGTCAATTTCCACATCAACTTTTTGAATATTTGCACCAAAAGTTCTCTTAGTGTGGCGCATGCTATGGCTAACATTGTTGCCAGAGGTGCGGCCTTTACCACAAACTTCACAAACCTTCATTTTGCCCTCCTATAATAGTTTAATTGCTTAAATACTTGCATATAATAACACAACAAAAGCCAAAAATCAAGTATTTTTCAAAAATTGTAAAAAAATGTTTGATTATTTTTTCAATATATATTATAATAAATGCGGAGATTGTATGAAATTAACCACTTTTAATTCATTTGGAAAAATCTCAATTAGCAAAAAGGCAATTAGCAAAGTTGCTGCTGTTTCAGTGATGGAATGCGTTGGGGTTGTGGGTTTAGTTTCGCAACGCAGTTTTTTCAAGGGCAATGTGTTAGCAACCAATCATAAAGGCGTTGTGGTTACAACTCTCGGCAATGATAATATGAAAATAGATGTCTATGTTATTATGAGGCATTGTGGCGTTAGCGCCTCCGCAGTTTCAGAGTCCATTAGGCAGAGCGTTAAATATTCAGTTGAGCGTTTCTCTGGCATGATGGTTGAAAATGTGTCCGTCCATATCGTAGATGTTAGAGTATAGGAGTTTAATAATTTATGAGTAAAACAATCGATGGTTCTACGCTGAGGAAGATGTTTTCAAGCGCATTTTCGTTAGTGGAAGAGAACAAAAAAGATATAGACGCTTTAAATGTCTTCCCCGTGCCAGATGGCGACACAGGCACAAACATGAGCCTCACTTTAAAGAGTGCAGTTTCCGAAATGAACGCGTGCGATTCAAACACGGTTGAGTCCATTTGCGTGGCATTCAATCGCGGAGCATTAAAGGGTGCGCGTGGCAACAGCGGCGTTATCACATCACAAATCATCAAAGGTTTGTGCTCTGCTTTGATGGCAAAAGAGGCAATTTTGATTAAAGATTTCGCCAAGGCCATTCAAGCAGGTGCAGATATGGCTTATAAGGCTGTGACAGTGCCAAAAGAGGGCACAATTCTCACAATCATAAGGGCAATGGCAGAGAGATCAAAGCAAGCCAGCAAATCTTGCAAAACATTTGAAGAGTTCTTCAATGAAATCATCAAGCATGGTGAAAGCACTTTGCAAATGACGCCGGATATGCTTCCTGTGCTTAAAAAAGCAGGGGTTGTTGATGCGGGCGGAAGAGGCTTGGTTTATATCTTTAGTGGCTTCTATAAAGCACTCACAGGTGAGCTCACAGAGGTTAATTTTGTAAATAATATTGAAAAAGATGTAACGAGCGAAGAGTTCCATGTTAGTTTCCAATCACTTGCAGACATTAAATACGCTTATTGCACTGAGTTCTTTATCATAAACATTTTTGAAAAGACCACGGATGCGGACATCAACAAATTGCGCTCTCGTTTAATGGAAATTGGCGATTGCGTGCTTTGCATAGGTGATTTGCAGCTCATAAAAGTTCATGTTCACACAAATGAGCCAAATAGGGCATTGGGGTATGCCCTTCAATTGGGCGAGCTTAATGGCGTAAAAATTGAAAATATGCTTGAGCAAAATCGTCAAATTCGCAAGCAACAAGAAAAAACGCCTGCAAAAGAGTTTGGCATGGTTGTTGTGGCTGCTGGAGAAGGGCTTAGCAATGTGTTTAAGGACATTGATGTTGACTATGTGATAAGCGGTGGGCAAACTATGAACCCAAGCGCTAACGATATCGCCACAGCAGCAGACCAAGTGAATGCTAAAAATGTGTTTGTTTTCCCTAACAATAAGAATATTATTATGTCTGCCGAGCAGGCAAAGGACATCACTGATAAAAACTTAATCATCATCCCAACCACCAGTATCCCAGAGGGAATAAGTGCAGTTTTGGCTTTTGATGCTAGTGTGAGCGCAGAAGAAAATAAGGCCAATATGTTAGACGCAATCTCAACCGTTAGTTCGGGCGAGGTTACTTATGCGGTGAGGACGACCAATGTTGATGGCGTGAATGTTAAAGTTGGCGATATAATGGGCCTTGACGGACACGCTGTTCTCACAAAGGGCAGTGAAGTAGGAGCAACCACCATTGAATTGGTTAAAAAATTAATTTCACCAGAATCTAGCAATCTAACATTGTTCTATGGAGAGGGTGTAACTGAAGAAGATGCACAAAATCTTCAATCTCAACTTGAGGATATTTTCCCAGAAATAGACATTTCAATGGTTTTTGGCGGACAACCTGTTTATTACTACATAGTTTCTGTTGAATAATAAATAATTAATTAAGCCCTTAAAATAGGGCTTTTTTTGTATTATTTTGTTGATTTTGCGCATAATAAGGGCGTAGGAAGGCCCTACATAAAAGGAGAATTTATGTTTTTTAAGAAAAAAGAAAAAGCAGTGAGCACCACTCCGCAAGACGAATCTTCGTCAATGGACATGAAAAATTGTGGAGCAAAATCCACTGCCAAAACTGTCAAGGCAGTTTCAAACCGAGCATCTGCCAAATCATCTTGTGAAAAATGTGGCAAATCTGGTGGCAACACAAAGGCTTGCAGCGGAAAATCTAGCTCTAAAATTTCAAATAATTGCAAGTGTGCTAAATAATTAAAAAATCTCAACTTTTGTTGAGATTTTTCATTTTATTAAGAAAGAAGCACTCAATGGTGCTTTTGGAGCGGAAGACGGGGATCGAACCCGCGACCTTTGCCTTGGCAAGGCAACGCTATACCACTAAGCCACTCCCGCATGTCACAACACTCACCTTTGCTAGTTTGCTCATTAATTCGCAAACATAAGCCTAGTCTCTGTTGCTCCTTTACTTTTAAAGAGCCTTCGTTAACTCTTTAAAAGGTTAGTATGATTGTTTTATCCTTAAAAAGGGTGGTGGGAGATATAGGACTCGAACCTATGACCCTCTGCTTGTAAGGCAGGTACTCTACCAACTGCGCTAATCTCCCGTAAAGATTGCAATATAAATATACCACAATCATTCACTATTGTCAAGAATTTTTTAAAAGATTTAAAAAATTTTTAAAAAGAAATTTGCTCAACACTATTTTTAATTTCTGTTTTAATGCCATAATTGTTTAAAGCGTTCAAAATGTCATCGCTATGCAAATTTATTCTATTTTTTCCAACTGTTGGCAAAATCAATTTATCGTCAAATTCAATCACGCCTTTGAAAGCAATTTTCATCATTGGTTCATTTGAAATATAGTTAGGTTTGTCAACAAGCACATCTTTATAAGCGGAAAAAGTGGGATATTTTAAAATCATTTTGCTTTTAATTTCTGGGTAGTAGGAGCAATGAGTTAGTTGTTTCTTTTTAGAATCCTCGATTGCGTCTTCAAGCACATATTGTTCGCGAGCAAACCAAAATTCTTTTGCCTTTCTTGGCTTCTCGTGTGGTTTAACATCTATAAATTCCACCACATTATACATTATATTCTTTTCTTGAAGATAACGCTCAGCATCTTCAATTTTAGCTTTTCCATCACGTTGGAGAAGAATAAGTGTGTCGCTCCCTTCACTATAAATAATATTGTCAAATTGAGTTGTTTCAATCTTTTTATCCCCAACTATGAATTTGCATATAAGATTTTTAAAAATTAAAACATCGTGCGTGATGTTCTTCAAAGCAGTGTATAATTCTTCTGGATAATTTTGAATTGCCCAAATATCTAAAACTGTTTTTATCATAAATCTATTATATATCAAACCGCGAAAATTGTCAATAGGCATTGAATTAAAAAAATCACCCATAAAGGTGATTTGGTGCCGGTGGTCGGGGTCGAACCGACACGG
>CANRGF010000036.1 GCA_947630075.1 uncultured Clostridia bacterium | reverse complement strand
CACTTCGTGCCCGCAGCGTGCATAATTCTGTGCAATTTCGTTTTCGTGGTGCACAGTTTTGTGCTCAACTCCACCGCCGTGCAAATCAATATGTTCGCCCAAAAATTTGTTTCCAATCGCACTGCACTCAATGTGCCAACCCGGATATCCCGCTCCCCAAGGGCTATCCCATCGCTGGATGTGATTATCTTTTGCTTTCACCCAGAGTGCAAAATCTGCAGGGTGGCGCTTTTTCTCGTCAATTGCTATTCGTGCGCCAAACTGCTTATCGTTTTGGTTCATGCCACCAAGTTCACCATAGTGAGCGTATTTGCTAGTGTCGAAATACACGCCATTTTCGGTGATATATCCATATCCATTTTCTAAGATTTTTGCAACGAAATTAATAATATCTTTAACCACACTTGTGGCGGGGCAGATGTGCTCAGGCTTTTCAATGTTAAGCGCTTGCATATCTTCCCAGCATTTCCCCCAATAAAAGGCTGCCACTTGCTCAGGAGTTTTGTGCTCGCGCTTGCTGGCAACTTCCATTTTATCCTCGCCCTCGTCTGCATCGCTGGTCATGTGCCCAACATCAGTGATGTTCATCACATGGTTGATTTCATAGCCTAAATATTTCACTGCTCGCCTAATGCTATCCATCACAAAAAATGCACGCATGTTGCCAATGTGTTGAAACCAATAAACAGTTGGCCCGCAGAAATAAAAATTAACGCAGTTGTTAATTGGCTTTAATGCTTGCTTTTTCCTTGTGAGTGAATTATATATTTTCAGTTCCATAATCGTCCTCATAATTATATGTGTTTTTTTAAATTAAATTTCTATTTAATTATAAAGTTAAGAAAAAAAATTGTCAAGATTATTTCAAAGCATTTGGAAATTTTTAAAAATTTTTCAAAAATTTGCAAAAAATTAAGAAAATTGATTAAAAATTACCTCAAAAATTAAAAAATATTATTTTTTTTGGCATTTTTAATTGGAAAACTGCCTGAAATAAAACTTGCTAAAACACCTATAATTATTGGGTTTTTTGGTTAAAATAGTTTTGAATTAAAATTAATTTGTGATAAAATTAAATTAATTATAAATTAATTTCTCTGCTTTTTGCAGTTGGGGGATTGTTATGTCAGGGGTTAAAAAGAAAAGCATAATTTTATCAATAATTTTAGTTTTGTTTTCGTTGCTCGCGTTTGGGTGTCGTGTAAACACTCCAGTTGAGAGCATTAGTTTTAATACGGACGAAATTGGTCTTTCAAGCATAGCGATGTTGAAAGGCGAAAAGTTTACGCCGAAAGTCGATTTCGTTCCATCTTTTGCTTCAAACAAAAAATATGCCCTTGTTAGTTCAAACCCATCTGTCGTAAATGTATCCGGCCAAGAGATTATAGCAGTCAACGAAGGGGTTGCTTACATAACTGCCATTGCAGACGACAATGAAAATATTCAAACTGCCATTAAAGTGGATGTAGCGGCGTCTTCCACAAAGTTGGATTGCCCAAACGCAATAAGTTTTAACTCGGGCGTGATTTCATTCAGTTCGGTTGAAAATGCGGTTGGCTACACGCTCGTAATATCTAGTTCAGGAGTTAGCCATGAAATAGATTTGGGCAACACCACTCAATATATGCTATCTAATTTTGATGCGTTGACGCACAGCGCTTATGACAATCTGCTCTCCGTTAAGGTTAGAGCAAATGCTCCAAATTACACCCGAGCGTTTGAAACTTCAAACTTCAGCGCAGAAACCAAGATTTATCAATCTAGCGAAGTTAAAAATATTGCAGTTAGGTCGGTTGATAATGTTTCGAAATTGTCTTTTGAGCATGCTCAAGCCAACAAATTTAATCTTTATATAAATGACGAACTTTGGAAAGAGGGCACAAGTGAAAAGTCTATCGAATTAATGAATTTGCCAAGTAAATATGCTGGCCAAATTATTTCGTTGCAAGTGGAGGCTTTGCAAGATTTAGGCGAAAATTATTATCCTTCACAAAGAACTAAAATCAATGTGGAAGTGTTGGGTTGCCCAGAGCTCAATGTTGGCGCGTCAAAAATTGAGTGGTCTGCAATTAGAAATGCTGCTGGATATAATGTTTTGATTGACGGCACTCCAAGCGATGAAATCTCCATGCTTAATCGTTGCGAATTGGAAATTTCCACATTAAACACGCCTGCTTTAAATAGCGGAGAAAATAACCATACGCTCACAATTGAGCCGGTTATCAATAGAAATAATTTGGCAAAGACTGAAGCTGCCGAATATAGCACCATAAACTTCAACTTTAAAAAATCCACAACCCCAACATTTGATAAAGATAAAGTTTATTTCCCTGCCGAGAGCGAAATTTATTTGATTAGCCTTACTCAGTTAGATGGTGATTATAGTGAAACCATAGCAAGCAGCGAGCCAGAATTTTCGTTTAGTGCACTCCCTAAAGGAAGATATAAATTTAGTGTTGTGGTGCAAGGCTCAAAAGAAGAAAAAAGTGGAAATATTGTTTACTATTTCACGTCTAACCCAACAGAAAAAATAATTGAAAAGAAAGAGTTTGAAGACTATAAGCTTAATCTCAGCGCAAGCGTGGGCGAAAAAATCAAAATCATGCTTGACGGCAGCCTGCTAGATGACTTCACTTATTCATCAGCAATCAGTGGCGCAACCATAAATGAAGGGGTGCTAACGGCGAACGACACAAGCATTTCAATCAATTTCAAAAACATCACTTTGCCAGCCGGAGCACATTCAATAAACGCCTTCCGCATGGAGGAAGATGTTGAGGGCGAACTTGTTTTGGCTGAGTTTACTCAACTTGAAGAGATTGCAGAAATCAAATTAGAAAATGAAACTGCCACCATTGAATTGAGTGCCACAAATCAAAACGCAGATGCAATAATAAGATTTGAAGTGTTTGCATCGGAAGAGAGCAAATTCTCACACGATGGCGCAACTCTAAATTTCAACACCACAAACGCCTCTCAAAATGATTTCTTATCTGCGGGAGAATACACAATTAAAGTGTTGGTTTTGGGCAATGGGTCCACAACTTTTAGCGTTCGCGAAGCGGGAGAAAACAAAAAAATGGCGGAAGCAGCGTTCACCGTGCTTGCCGCTCCAACATTAAGAGTTGATAACACAGCCGTTGACGGCACGAAAGCAACTGCTAATTTCAACGAAATTGCTCAGGCTGTGAATTATAAAGTTTTTGAAAAAGTGGACGATTATAGCGAGTTCACTTCCACGAATGATGCCCACTTTGATTTTAATCTTGACGAGGGCGAAATTTGTTTTGCCGTTAGAGCCATGGGGGCAGGAAATGTGCTCAGCTCTAATTATAGCGAAGAAATTAAAATTAAAAGGCTAAACACTCCACAACTATCGTATAACAAATTACAAGACAAATTTGAAATTACAGATGATAATGACGGCCAAACAGTTTTAAATTACGCAATTAATGAATCTGTTTTTGAAGATAAAAACCTAGAAAGTTTCAAGCCAAAGTTCACGCCTGGTGAAAATGCACTGAAAATTGTGGCACACGCAAAAACGGGCAAACAGGGCGATTATTTCTATCTTGATTCCAAAGAAAGCGAATTGATAGTGGAAAAAATTGAAAACACGGGCGTGAAAGTGGAAATTTGCCAAGACGAAAACTTTCTAATAGCGCAAAACGGAAATTATTTCAATCATATTAAAGTTTCGCTAAATGATGAAGGTGAGTTTAAATTAATCTTAAAATTTAACATTCTTGGGCAAACGCTAATCTTCAACGCCGCTAACGACAAACTAGTGTGCACCAGCCTAGAAAAAAATTATTCTCTGCCTTTCGCTTATGAAGAAAACTGCTTTTATATTTCTTTGTTAAACGCTGATTTATCACCTATAATTAAAGAAATGACAAATGCAAAGGAGGAATCACTAACTTACACGTTAGAAGTGCAGCTTGCGAGCGTTGATGATTATGATAATTTAGTGGCAAGTGATGCAGTTGAAAAAGAATTGAAAACTTTGCCACAATCATCAATCAGCAGAAATGGTGAAAAAATTTCATTCAAAAATGTTGACGCAAGCCGCTCACAGACGGGTTATGCAATATTGTTGGATGGCCAATATTTGCTAAAATTAGACGAAGAAAATGTCTTTGATAAATTGGGGCAGTTTGAATTTGATTTCGACTATTTGAGCACAAAAGCACAAGAATTTATGATGGAATTTGAAGATGAGGTTGAGCACACAATTTCAATAATCACCTTGAGCACAGATGACCAAAGCGTGATTAACTTATCGAAAAATTTCAAGTTTGCAAGGAGCAAACATCTAGAGATTTCTTCTTCTAAAAATCTTGAAAATCCAAAGTTGTCTAGTTCGGTGATAATCAGCTTCAAGAAGGTGGAAACTGTCTACGCAAGCAAGGAATATATCGTTAATCTATTCAGTGGGGATATGCTGTCTCACACCCTTAAATTCACAGATGCTAATGCAGACGAATCTGGCACAATTTCTTTTGAATTAGATAATGAAGAGTTGGTTGGACCAATCCGCATTAATGCATATCTTTCCACAAGCAGCACAATGGGTGATGAAGTCAACTTGTTTAATTCAGCTCTTTCAAACGAGTTGAATTTCATAAAAATTGCTCAAGCCACAAATCTTATGATAGACAATGGAATGCTAAACTTCCAATGCGAGGATCACGACAAGGTGGCTTTCTACGAAATTTATCGTGAAGCGGGAGAAAAGATTGGTACAACCCGCACCTGTCAGTTCGATTTATTTAACCTAGAATATTTTTCCACCACAAATTTGCAAGTTAGAGCGGTGAGCGTGGAAGAATTAGACGGGGTTTATTACACAAATGCGGACTTATCTTTGGCAATCACGGCAATCAAATTAAACGCACCGCAGGTGGCGGTTGAAAATGGAGATTTTGTTTTAACAATTCAAGAATTAAAATCGCTTCAAACACTTTTTGGCAACGGCAATGCCCATATTAAGGCTAACGAAAAAGAAATTTTTGAAAATCAGCCGGGCGTTGTGTTTGATTATAATCTTGGCAAGGTGTATGTGGAAGCGTATGTGCTGTTAAGTTATGGCGAGAGTGTGGTGAGCGAGCAGTTGACTTTCCAAATCATTGTAAATGGGTTTGCTGATGAGGGCTTGTCCACTCACTATATAAATTCTGCAACAACCTCAATCAGCGTGTCTGGTTTGCTGCAGCCAATCAAATTAAAGGTTGATTTAATTGAAACTGAGGATAGCGAAACGGTGGACACAATCGTGATTGAAAATAATTCACTTAATCCGCAAAACGGACTTAGTTATTCTTATATCATGCGTGTTACATATTTGCACACGGGTGTGGAGCAGTCAGCTCACATATATTCAACCTTGCAAGGCAAATTCTATTATTATGAAACGGAAATAAATTCCCAAGCCACTTTTGCTGAAAACGCCGTTAAATTGCCAACCAAGTTTGTGCCAAACAGCGGAAGGGAGATTTTGTTTGCCGAGGGCAGTTATTTGGTGGAAATCAAAGTGGTGGCCGTTGGTGGCGAAACTATCTATTGCTCATCAAATTATGCAAAGGTGAAGATAGACATTCTCTCACAAGTTAGTCCATCCGTGCTAGACGGCTCACTCGTTTGGAAAAATGACCCACTCGCACAAGGCTATTCAATAAAAATTGCCAAAAACGGTGAAGATGAAAATGCGAAAATTTTGCACCTAACAAGCAATTCCTTTGACTTCACCGCACAGGCGATAGATGACTTAACAGGTGTGCTTTCTGTGCAAGTTAAAGCAGTAAGCCATGTTAAAAACAGCGAACAAAATGGAGTGCTTGAAAATAGAATTAATAGCGTTTGGAGTGATAAATATTATGTTTATCGCCTAGACAAAGCGTCTCTCGTTGAAGTGGACGATGGGTCAATCGTATTGAACGCCACAGAATATTTCAGCACGGCAAGTTTTAATTTCACAAATGGAGCAACAAACCCACAAGTGAATTATAATGCGCATTTAGAGAAGGCAAATGATCTCATCGCTGCGCTAGAATCTTCTAGTTGGGATAGCCCACAGGGTGAAGATGTGGCAAAAGTTTCGTTGGCAAAAAGGCAGATTTTAGATGTTGATTATGACAAATTCAACATCCCTTCCGGCATTGAATATTCTTTATCGGTCGGGCTTAAGGGCAACACGGCGAGCAAAGGCACGGACACTTTGCCGTTTGTGAATTCTCCAATTTTGGTAACCGATTTGAAAGTTACAAAAATCACATCGGCAGAATCTATGGCAAAGAAACAGGGCGAGTTGTATTTCAACACAGACCAAAATGTTGCAGTTGAAGACTTTAATCATAAATTTGATGAAGAAGAAAATCCAACCATTTCAAAGGCAAAAATATTTAGAATAACAATCACAATGGGCAGCGAAAATTATCCAATTTATGCTTTTGACTATGACACCTTTATCTCGCTAAATCAAGAGGGTGTTTATAATGAAAACATCTATTTAGAAGACCAACACTATGGCTCGCTTTATGCACATTTTGACATTTTGCACAATGCGGAAACTTTAAGGCTCAATGTGTTTAAAAATAACACAATCGACTTTAATGTGGACTCAGTTTACTATAATAAAATCACAGTGCAAGATGAGGAAGGCAACTTCGTTTATAAAATGGAAGGGGACGTTCCTGTTAGCATAGATCTCTCTCAAGGCGGAGTGTTTAATGTTTCAACTCTTGTGTTGGGTGGGGATAGCAAGCTGGCAAGCGGCAATCACACTGCCTACATCACCTCATCGTCAATGATAAAAAACTTTAAAAGATATGCTCAAAACGCCCTATCCACTTCTCACGGCGAGTTGAGAATGGTAAATTTGGCAGAAGAATTTGGTGAAGGCGGAGTGGTGGATTTCCCTGTTTATAAAGTGATTGCAGAATCAAATCTTGAAGACGCTAAAACATTCTTCTTATATTACAATGGCAAAGAAGATGCTCTTAAAGTTACAGATGACCCAGACGAGCAAAAAGGCATTTATGAAAAAATTACGCTAGACGAAAATGATAATATTTGGTTTGCAATTTCAAAGTATCTCACTGGAGGAAGGAGTTATCGATTAAGGGTGCAAACACTTGCCGGTTTAACGGATAGTGAAGAGGCAAACTATTTGTTGGACTCAGCGCTCCCAACCAGATCAAACTTTGAAGTGCACAAACTCACCGCACCAACGCTTTCCGCTCACACTGAAATTGGCGCTTGCTTGCAGGTGCAAAAAGGATATGCACAAGTGGGAGGATTGCAGGCATACACAGATAATTACGAAATCACTCTCACAAACAAGCAAACTGGTCAGCAATATGTTTATTCAATTAATCAAGAGAGCGAAGGTGTTAGATATTCCAGCGGATATTTGCTATACACTCTTCCATCTCAAATTGAAGTGGATGATGAGCCTGTGTCGTTAGATAGCGCTGCCACATATTCAATCAAGTTTAGAGCAATGGGGTTGGACACGGACGAGGGTCAAAACATTCTCAATGGCGATTATGGCGAAGAAATGAGCGTGCAAAAAGCAAATAGCGTGCTAGAAGCAAAAATTGAAGATGGCATTTTGAAATATAAAGTTGACCCAGAGCAAAGATATAATGGGGCATACATTCAAATCAGTTATTTAGTCGAGGACGGCGTACAAAAAGCACTATACGAGGTTACTCAAGGCAAAGATATTGGCGATGGTTGGTATAGCTATGAGTTTAAGGACGATGTGAGCTATCATGTGGAGAACTTAATCGATTATGAAAGCGTAAATTCTTCTCATGAATACACAATCAAGATTTACCTTTTAGGCTATCAGGCAAGCGAAGTGATAGTGTTCAATAGCGATCTGTCGTTAGGCTTCACAACTCAACGCTTGACCGCTGTTGATAAAGAACAAATTGTGGCAAAAGACGGCGTGCTCACTTGGAACTCTATTGAAGATGCGGTGAACTATGAAATTAAAATTGTGGGCGATGAAACTTATGAGCGCAGCGAAACAAACACTTCCCTAAACCTCACCGACATAAAAGCGGGAGATTATAAAATTTCAATCAAAGCAATAGGAAGCAACAGAATTAATGCGACAAATTCAACGGCAACTCAATCGTTTAAGAAATTGCAAGAGGTTGATAAGCAATCTATTAGGTTTAATATGACCACCGTGTCATGGGACGATGTGATTGGTGCAAAGGGCTACGATGTGGTGTTTAATTACACAAAATCGGGAGCGCAAACTCAAACCACAGTTAGCGTGCAAGAAGCGTCTTGCGAAATGCCTGAGGGTGTTGAAGGCAAATTCACCATGTCCATTCAGGCAAGAGCAAGAGAGGATAAATACACACTCAATTCATCTATCATCAACATTGAAGCCACGCCAACCGCTCCAGCAGCACCAAGCACAATTAATTGGGATGAGCAAAACGCTAGATTTGTGATAACCACCACGGATGACTTTGGCGAAAGCGATAAAATAGAATTGAATTTCACGGTGCAAGAGTTCACATATTCATCAGGCGTGCAAGAAAGTTCACAAACAACAAATTTAGGTCCATACTATGTTAATTATAGTGGGGATGCTTCAAACACTTATTATTACTATCCTTCTCAAATGGGAAGATATATCTCAGTTTCTGCTCGCGTAGACAGAA
>CANRGF010000035.1 GCA_947630075.1 uncultured Clostridia bacterium | reverse complement strand
AAGGTTGGGGGTCTAAAAAAAGTAGGTTTCCCTACTTTTCTGGTTGAGATGAGTGGACTCGAACCACCGACCCCCACCTTATCAGGGTGGTGCTCTAACCGGCTGAGCTACATCTCATTTGGTGGAGAATAGCGGATTCGAACCGCTGACCCCCTGCTTGCAAGGCAGGTGCTCTAGCCAACTGAGCTAATCCCCCATCAATATGACAAGACTTATGATAGCAAAATTTTAGGCGTTTGTCAATAATTTTTGGGCAACTTTTTCAAAAAATATCTAATTTGGCTTATAAATCCCAGAATATCTCTTGCAGGAAAGTTTACTTCACACATTTATTGATAAAGTAAATTTATTCATACTCTTCAAATTTCGATAATGTTAGGGAAGTGTTGTTTAATTTCATATCCAATTTTAGCCCAAAATGATTGCAAAAGGCTTTTGCAGTGAAACAGACATTATTGAAAAAGTGCCCGCGATAATTATAAATTAGATTTTCATTCATAAGTTTTGGCTTATTGATTAGGACAATTTTTATAATAAAAGTTTTATTTTTAAGTGCAAAGTCCACACCAATAATATCCTGATAAGCAGTGTAACCAAACTTCTCTTCAGCGTCATCTTCTAGCCTGTCGCATGAAAAATCCATTTTATCAATTAAAGCAACAAACCAAGAAAAATTTTTTTCTAATTTTGAAAAATCCTTTTCGTCATGTGTGGAAATTGCTGAGCAGATTGTGTCAATTTCATCGGGTGAAAATTCGTTAAACCTTTTTAAATATTCCCTTGCAAATTTTGCAGCTTTTTGCCCATGATTTTTTCTTCCGTCCACTTGACCTAAATCATGCAAGGCTTCACATACTTTTAAAATAAATATTTCACGCTCTGTTAAATGAAAAACCGGAGCAATTTTGTCGGCTAGAGCCAAGACATTGTGTATGTGCTTTATTCCATGGCTGAACGGATATGGATTGATTTTATCTATTGCCCTATATTTATTCAAAATTTCTTCGTCTGCCAAAATCTGCTTCAAAACATTTTTCATGACAATATTATATTTGATTTTAAATTTTTTTGCAACTCAAATCTATATGAAAAAAGAAAGTGCCTACAAGTGTTAAATACTTTATGTGGTAGGGGATGCAAGGTCATTAAACCGAGCCAATCACTTTCATTTTTATTATATCATAAAAGTCTGTTTTTTAATAGAAAAATTAAAAATTTGCATAAAAAATTAAAAATTTTAATGAAATTGCATTAAATTTCACACAATTTCAAAAATTTTAAGTGTTTTTTCATTTCAAATTTTATTTTGGTTTTAAAAATCTATCACAAAATTTTGATTTACAAAAAATTTATTTTTTCTTATAATTAAATTGAGGAGTGAATATGATAAAAATAACACAAGATGCAGGAAGAAAACAACTTGGAGATTTTGCTCCAGATTTTGCACACTTCAATGATGATGTGCTTTTTGGCGAGAATTGGAACAATAATGATATTGACCTTAAAACGAGATGCATAATCACGGTGGTCGGGCTAATGTCGTCTGGCATAACGGATAGTTCGCTAACTTATCACTTGCAAAACGCAAAAAACAATGGAGTGAGCAAAAAAGAAATTGCAGCAATCATCACGCATTGCGCATTTTATGTCGGCTGGCCAAAAGCGTGGGCGGTGTTTAGGCTTGCAAAAGATGTTTGGGGTGAAAAAGTTGACGCAAAAACTGAAAAAGAAATTTATCAAAACACAATTTTCTTCCCAATAGGCAACCCAAATGACGCCTTTAAAGATTATTTTATTGGGCAAAGTTATCTCGCACCAATTTGCAAAGAACAAGGCATATTTAATGTAACTTTCGAGCCAAAATGCAGAAATAATTGGCATATTCATCGTGCTAAATCTGGCGGTGGGCAAATTCTTATTTGCGTTGGTGGAAGAGGATATTATCAAGAATTTGGCAAAAAAGCAATTGAATTAAAGCCGGGAGATTGTGTAAATATCCCAGCAAATGTAAAGCATTGGCACGGTGCAGCAAAAGATAGTTGGTTTTCACATCTCGCAATCGAAGTGCAGGGAGTTAAAACTTCAAACGAGTGGTTAGAGTCTGTTGACGATAAGCAATACGACAAATTGAAATAATAATTTTAAAGGCGGAAAATGACAAAACAAGAATATATAAACATTTGCAAAAAAGTTATGCAAGAGCCTGCAAAATCAAAAATGATTGAGCAAATCAATAATTTTTATGATTTAAAAGATAAACCGCTAAAAAATGAAACCTATGCAGTTGGTGATGATGTCGTTTTGAAAAAGGACACATTTATGCACGGATTTGGCAATAGTCAGCAACTTTTAGATAAGTATGCAAGCGAGGGGCTAATTTCAAAAGATTTTGAATGTGGCGCAACGGATAAAAAAATTTCCTATGCGGTTAGCCTTTGGCACATACACAAAAAAATAAAACTAGCGGATTATGTTAAAGCCTATAGCGGAATGACATTTTCTTGGAAAGATAAATTTAAGATTGTTCCATTTGGCGAACTTGATAAATTTGTTGAATCTCTGCGCTATGAGGATTATTTTTCGCTAAAAGCAGAATCCACAATGGAATCCCGCTTCTTGCCTTGTTTGCAAAAAGATGGAAGGCTCACAAAGAAAACAATGCTAGATAGATTTTCTGGTTGCAGGCAACTTGCATTTATTTTAAATGGTCGAGTTAAAGAGTGCAATAAACTTAAAGCAAATAATCTTTTAGATGACTCAATGCCATTAGAAACTGTTATGCAATTCTTCCGCATGAACACAAAAGAGCGCGTTGAACAATTTAAAGCAAATCGTAGGGTTGGGGAAGATGAACGGATTGCATATATCCTGTTTGGACTTCCAGCAAATATGATTGAAGGCATGTTTGTTGGGCGAATTTACGAGCATGATAAGAAAATGCTCAATCACATTAAAAGCGTTTTGCCAAATTGCTATATTTGCAATTTAGACGGCAAAGTTATTGTTGGAAATAAATAAATTTTAAGGAGAAATTATGGTTATTGATTTTCATGCACACGCGATAACAAAAGAATATTTAGATGGGCTAAATTCGCTTGGCATTGACCCTTTAAAAGCCGATGGCTTTAAAGTGCCGGATTGGAGTGCAAAAGACCACCTTAGCTTTATGGAAGAAGCAGGAATAGATTTTTCTATTCTTTCTTCGCCAACGCCACACCTTTATAATGGAGATGATGAGCAAAGTGCAAAGGCTAATAGGCAAGTTAACAAATCTTTAAGTGTAATTTGCAAAGAATATCCAAATAAATTTGCTTTTGTGGCAACTCTACCACTTCCTGATGTGAAAGGCGCAATTAAAGAATATAAATATGCAGTGGAAAAGTTGGGTGCAGTTGGTGTAAAACTAACCACAAATGCGTTTGGATTGTATCTTGGAGACCCCGCTTTTGATGATTTTATGTCAGAATTAAACAAGAACAATGCGCTTGTTATTATCCACCCACAAAGAGCAGCTGAATACCCTAAAACGCCTATCACGGGATCGGTTGCAGCTATATTTGAATATCCAACCGATACCACGCGCGCAGTTTTAAATATGATGGCAAACAAAATTATGACAAGATATCCAAACATAAAATTTGTTGTCCCACACACAGGCTCGTTTTTGCCTTATATGTTGCAACGATTTAAAGGTGTAACGCAAATTTTAGCAAACCTAAATATAATGCAAAAAATTGATGTTGACGCAGAATTTAAAAACATATATTTTGATATTGCTGGCGACCCCGAGCCTGTGGCACTCAACATGCTTTTAATGGTGGCTGATAAAAATAAAATTGTTTATGGCAGTGATTATCCGCACTCGCCAGCAAAAGTTGTTGTCGCAAAAAAACAACATTTGGATAACAATGAAAAATATAAAGAATTGTTAAAAAATATATACAAAACCAATGCAAAAAAACTTTTAAAAGGAACAAACAAATGAAAATTATAGTTTTGCTTGGTAGCCCTAATGTAAATGGCTCTACCAAATTGCTTGTAAAACAATTTGAAAAGGGTGCGATTGAAGCAGGGCACAGTGTTGAAATTTTTGATGTAACAAAAGCAAAAATTGGTAGTTGTTTTGGTTGTGTCCATTGTGGATACGAAGGCCCTTGCGTGCAAAACGATGATATGCAAAATTTGAAAGCAAGTATATTAAACGCAGATATGGTTGTTTTTGCAACTCCACTTTATTATTATGGAATGACCGCACAATTAAAGGCGACTATTGATAGATTTTGCTTTTTTAATAGCAGTTTAACTCGCAAGCATATAAAAAGTGCCTTAATAACGGTAGCTTGGAATAGTGATAGTTGGACTTTCGAAGCTTTGGAAAATCATTATAGAACTCTTGTAAGATATTTGCAAATGCAAGATCAGGGCATGATACTCGGCAAAGGTTGTGGAACGCCAAGCATGACAGCCAATTCAAAATATATGCTAGATGCCTATAAGTTTGGCAAAAGTTTATAAAAAACTAAAAGAGGTAAATAATGATAACAATTAACATCTTATACACAGGCAAGAAAGGAAACGCAAAAAAGTTTGCCACCGAAATGACAAAAAGAGGAATTGTCCAAAAAATTCGCAAAACAAAAGGCAATTTAAGATATGAATACTTTTTGCCAATGGATGATAAAGAAAGTGTGCTTTTAATTGATAGTTGGACTAGCCAATCCGCGCTTGACAAACATCACGCTTCCGCCACAATGCAAGAAATTGCCACTTTGCGTGATAAATATGATTTGCACATGAGTGTTAAACGATATGTTGAAGATAATCCAAACGAAAAAGACGATAAATTTATAAGAAAATAAAAACGGCTATTGCGGGTGCGTTTAGCAACAATATATGCCGGATAGTTTAAGGGGTAGAAAATATTTTAAAAGGAGAGAAAAATGAAAAAAACTTTGCTTGTGATTTTAACTATTCTTTCCGTTTTACTTTTCATTTTTGGGTTGTTTCACATCCCTATTTTAAGTTCATTTGGCGTAGAATTCCCTGCAAGGAACGTTTTGTGGGGTTTAAGCATCATACCAACTGTAATCGTTAGTGCTATACCATTAATAATCTGTGGCTATCTGTGGATAAAATCAAAAAATTGCAACAAAAACACACAACAAAATCAGGAAATAGAGAAGAAAAGCACTGTTAAAAAACTATTATTTCGAGTGTTAGAAGTTGTAAAATTTTGTTTAATTTTACTTATGGATGCATTGTTTTTCATTGAGATTGGTCATGATGTTGATCTACTGCCTAATAACGAAGGCAAATTAGAAAAAGTTGATTATTATTACAGCATTTATGATAAACTTTATGGGAAGAATCTGCAATTTCTCGTTTACATAGCTCTTGTGGTGATGTCAGTATCTATTGTAATGTCGATTGTAACTTGTGTGGCAAAAGACAATCGAAAATTAAGGATAGCAAGTCATGTAACATTTCTTATCGCAGCCATAATCTTTCTTATATTGCTTGTTTATTCGACGCTGTATCTCAAAATTAGTTATTGATTTTTAAATTTCAATTAAAAGAATTTAAAGGGAATTATGCCCGATTGGATTTACTTAATTTTATTCGTTATTGGCGGAATTTTGACAATACTTGAAGAGGCTGCAAAAAAAATTTAACAGCATTTTTAATCGTAAAATTTTCAAATTTCTACCAATAAAGCATATTTTTACTTTGTTCGCCGTTGTTGTATGCGTTATTTCATTAATTTTATATTGTGTGGGAAAAGCCAACAGAGTTACATCAATAATTCTTTGTTATATTGGCATCGGTTTTATGGCGATTGTAATAATTATTGATATCGTTATTATTTTAAAAAACATTAAAAGATAATTTAAATGATAGAAAATATTTCACGCGCAGATAAAAAGTAACACAAAAACTCTTTAAATCAACATTTTTCTAAATTTGTGTTGTTTAATTTGCAGTTTTGCGTTGCTATAATAATGTCGTAATTCATAAAGGAGGTATGATATGAATACAGACAAAATTTATGCAGAGCATATAGCAAATGAATATGCGCCAAAGGACACAACAAAGGTTAGGCAACTAAAAAAACTTGACAACAAGGCAAAACTGCCAGCCACAATTTTCGCTTACACTTTCGGCATTATAAGTGCGCTCGTGTTGGGCGTTGGCATGTGCTTGGCAATGAAAGTTATCGGCTCGGGCGTTGCAGCAATGGTGGCGGGGATTATTGTTGGCGTTGTTGGGATTATTGGTTGTGCAGTAAATTATCCAATCTATAAAAAAATGCGTGCAAACGGCAAGGCAAGATACGGCTCTGACATTATGAAACTTGCAAAAGAAATTAGCGATGAAGAATAAATTTAAGGAGAAGTGCTATGAATAAATCTGAAAGTAAATATTACAACACATCACTATTAATGAATCAGGCACTTATTGAACTTTTAAACAAAAAGGATTATGAGTTTTTGAGCGTAAAAGAAATTTGCAAAAAGGCGGGGGTTAATCGCTCCACCTTTTATTTGCATTATGACAACATTGACGATTTACTTTATGAAACGATTGAAAATTTAAACAAAAATTTTTCTGCTTGTTTTGGCGAAGAAAATAAAGATTTCGCAAATCAAATCAACGGCAAACAAAAAAAAGATTTAATTTTAATCACGCCAAAATATCTGCTGCCATATCTTAAACATGTTAAAGAGAACAAGGTTGTGTATCAAGTTTCTTTTAAGCATCCCACACTTATGCAATCTAACGAAAAATATAGTTTTTTGCAGAATAAAATTTTGTTCCCAATTTTTGATATTTTTAACATTGATAAAAATGCAAGAAAATATATTTCTGCTTATTATATAAGCGGGGTTTACGCAATAGTTGATGAGTGGATTAAGGGCGGTTGCAAGGATGATGAAAATATGATTTGTGAACTCATTATTAAATGTGTTCGACCTTATGAGGATAGAAATGAGCCTAAAAGAGAAAATAAACAAAATAAAAACTAAATACAAAATCATTGTTATGCTTATTCTTTCGCTAGTTATCAATTTAGGGTTTATTGCTTACAACTCTTATTTGGGCATAGTCTTTAAAGATGCTTTTGCTATTGGAATTTCAATTTATTATCTATTTTTGTTTGTGATTAGGTTTGCCACCTTAATGATAGAAAGAAATATGTCCCACAAAGAGAAAGAGGAGCAAATTAAAATTAGAGTTAAAAATTATAAAATTTCATCAATCTTTATATTTATTATAGATTTGTGTTTAATCGCTCCCATTATTTTAATGGTAACACAACCTAATGATGTGAAATTTGGTTTAATTCCCGCAATCGCTATGGCAACATACTGCGTTTATAAAATTGTGATTGCAATAATAAATTATAATCGTTCTAAAAAAACAAAAAATCCCACTCAAATTTTGCTTAAAGAGATGAATATAATAGGAGCAATAGTTTCAATTTTAACGCTCCAACACACTTTAATTATGGTGAATGGTGGCATGAATGAAGATATGAGGACGCTATCACTCATCACAAGCATTGGCTTTATTTTGTTAATAATTGCATTTTCTATAATTTCTTTTGTGAAAAATAAAAAATTGTTTAAAAAATAGAAAAATTTTAAGTTTTTTGCCAAATTTTTATGAAATTTTAAAAATTTTTTAACATTTTTCTTGTTTTGTGTTATAATTTAGATGTTGATAGGAGGATATATGAAAACATTGGTGGCATTCTTTTCTCATGCGGGAGAAAACTATTTTGATGGTGGCTATAAAAACTTAAAAGTTGGCAACGCAAAAGTGATTGCGGATAAAGTGCAAAAATTCACAGGGGCAGACGAATTTGAAATTGAAACGATTAAGAAATATCCTGTTGGATATAAGGCATGTTGTGATGAAGCAATGCGAGAGAAAAAGTCTAACGAATTGCCTGAGTTGAAAAACGATTTGCCAACAGATGAATATGACCATATCATTTTGGTTTATCCGTGCTGGTGGGGCACAATGCCTCAGGCGGTTTTCAGCTTTTTAAGTTTGCACGATTTTTCTAATAAGACCATTTCACCAATTTGCACACATGAAGGCAGCGGCATGGGCTCAAGTGAAAGGGACTTAAAGAGGGTTTGCTCAAAGTCCACAATCACACGCGGGCTTGCTATTCAGGGCAGTCTGGCACAGACGAGCGATGCTGCAATCAAATCTTGGTTGAAGCAAAATGGCTTGATTTAATATTAAATAATGAAATAAGGAGCAATCCTTATTTTTTATGCGAAATTTGTTCAATAAAATTATTTTGTTATACCTAAAATGTGTAAACTCACCTAAAAAGGTTGAAAAACACAAAAGTGCCAATCGCCATGTTCTCAGTTTCGTCTTGGAACAGACATTCGTTTTGCAAGACCAATTTGCTGATTAATTAAAGCATTAAAACACTAATTCTTTCATTTACATATATAAAAGGAGCGCAAGAAATATTTAATTAAATCATCTTGCGCCTTTTCATGCAAATATTTTAATGTTTTTTCTTTTTTTTGTTGACAACTCAACCAAAAATAAGTAGAATTATTTTTGGTTGCCAACTAGGTGTAAAAATAAGTAGAATTATTTTTGGTTGCCAACTAGGTGCAAAAATAAGTAGAATTATTTTTGGTTGCCAACTAGGTGCAAAAATAAGTAGAATTATTTTTGGTTGCCAACTAGGTG
>CANRGF010000034.1 GCA_947630075.1 uncultured Clostridia bacterium | reverse complement strand
TTTTAATTATCACTGTGCCGTCTATCATTTTCAGTGCCGTCTATGCAGTTTTTCGCGGAGCGTTGTGGGGGCAAAATGACTTTTTTAATTGCGGGTTGACCGAACTTATTGAGCAGTTAATTCGCTTTGCCCTAACTTTTGTGATGCTATTTAGCATAACGGACTATTTCGTGGCAACAAAATATTCCGCAATCGCATTTAACATCACCTGCCTAATCTCTGCAGTTATCACCATATTCATCTATTTTAAGCGGGCAAAATTATGCTTTAAAAAGGGTGAATTTGCTTCCGTTTTTAAGAGTGCTTTGCCAATCACGGGAGTTAGGCTAGCAAATTCACTTGTGCAACCCATCACCACACTCATTATTCCCGCCATGCTCATTGTGGCTGGTTACACTAAAAGTGAAGCGGTGGCATCTTTTGGCGTGATTATGGGCATGACCTTCCCTATGCTGTTTGTGCCGATGTCGCTCGTTGGGTCTATAAGCATGGTGCTAATCCCTTCTATCACCGCTATGATGACAAAAAATGAATATGACAAGATTTCTAGCAACATAAAGAAGTCTATAGAAGTGTCTATTTTCGTGAGCATGCTATTTATTCCGCTTTATCTATCCGTTGGCGACCTAATTGGTCTGGTGCTATATAAAAACGCGCTTAGCGGCGCACTTTTGCAACTCTCCGCTGTTTGCATTTTGCCAATCACGCTTTGCAATTTGACGGGGAGCATTTTAAACGCCTTAAATTTAGAAATTAAATCGTTTTTTCACTATATGATTGGCTCTGCCATGCTGATTGTCTGCCTTTTTGTTTTCACCCCGCTCATTGGCATAAATGCTGTGATTGTGGCACACTTTTTATCTATGACCACTATAACCTTGCTAAATATAAGAAAAATTCAAAAATCTGTGCCAAATTTGAAAATTAATTTAATAAAAATGACAATTCGATATTCGCTAATTGCCACGCCGTGCAGTTTGCTTGGGCATTTCACATCAAACTTGATGCTCAAATTCTTCACAAACTTTTTTGCAGGATTAATTGGGGGAAGCCTGAGCGTGATTTCCACTGTTATTTTGTGCAAGGTGTTTAATTTGTTTGAAATTAACGACCTAATTGCCCTACTAAAACGCAAAAAGAAAAGAGAAAATTAATTCTTTGCTTGCTATTTGAATAAAAACAGATTTAAGAAACAAACTTAAATTATGTTTATTG
Organism: uncultured Clostridia bacterium; assembly: GCA_947630075.1. Taxonomy (GTDB): domain Bacteria; phylum Bacillota; class Clostridia; order Christensenellales; family UBA1242; genus Onthoplasma. The sequence goes on along the minus strand of CANRGF010000034.1, from coordinate 7,534 downwards.
TGTTTGTTAGAGTATTGTTAATCTATATAACCGTTTTGCTATTTCTAAGGCTTATGGGCAAAAGGCAAATTGGTGAAATGCAACCTTATGAAGTGGTTATAACGCTCATTATTGCCGATTTGGCAACTCTGCCAATGAGCGACACGAACATCCCACTTTTAAATGGCATTTTGCCGCTAGCGATTTTAGTGCTCATTCATTATGTGATAACTTTTTTGACGCGCAAGAGTGTGAATATAAGGAGATTAATGAGCGGGCGTCCGGTGGTTGTGGTGAGCCCAAATGGAATTGAATATAAGGCTTTGAAAGATTTAAACATGAATATAGACGACTTGCTTGAAGGCATTAGGCAGTGCAATTATTATAGTTTGGACCAAGTGCTTTATGTGATAATTGAAACTAACGGCAAAATGAGTGTGATTCCAACCAGCGTGAACGCACCTGCCACTGCGCAAGATGTTAAGGCAAATAACCCAGAAGCTCAACTTCCGCACGTTATTGTTAGCGATGGCAAAGTGATTAAAGAGCAGATGAAAGAATTGGCTATAGACAATCAAAAATTTCAGCAAATTTTAGAGAAAATTAACATTGAAAAACTTAAAGACTTAATTATATTATCCGTTGACCAAAGCGGGAAGATTTATTTCCAAGTGAAAGGGGAAAAATATCAGGTGATTGAAAACGCTGTGAACATGGAGGCAAAATGAAGACCTTTATTCCTATGTTTATTATTTTTGCCATTGTAACCTCACTTTGCGTGTGGGACGGCGTTTATTCAAAAAAAGTTTTTAACAAAATGGAAGCAGACTGCAATTATGTGTTTGAAAGCCTGCAAACGAGAGAAATAACGGACGGTGAATTGCAAGAGAAAATCTTGGAAATTAATGACTATTGGACGAGCAAAATGGATGTGTTGGCAATTTCCATTTCAAGAAAGGATATGCAACCTGTGAGCGACTATTTGCAGTATTTATGTGCGTCTATAAAAAACGAGAGTCAGGAAGATGCAATCACCTACTCTCGTCTGTTGAAATATAATGTGGAAGGACTTAGTGAAATGGTTGGAATTTCTGGGTTAAACTTGCTATAAAATGATGCAAAATGAAACGATTGCAAAGCCAACCATCACCATTGTGAAGGCAAGGAATGAGCCTAAATCGTCTAGAGTTGTGTCAAAATGGATATTGCACTTCTGTGGCCCGATTTTATCTATGCTCTCTAAAATTATGTTTGCGTGCTCACTAATTTCTGCCACTTTGCGCGCTGAAGATTTGCCCGTCCTAAATGCTTTTGCGCGGGCAATTTTTATCATAATCTTTTGCCTAATTTTCACATCTTCAGCAGTGGCGTCATACCTTAAACTCATAAAATGATAAGATTTTTTAACATTTTTTGGCATTTTTACCCCTTTTTTGCTTTTTTTCGCCAACATTCACTAAATTTTGCCTTAAATATTTTTTTAGATATTGCGCTGTGTAGCTCCCTTCAACCTGACACACTTCTTCTGGCGTTCCGCTGGCAATCACTCTGCCACCTTCTTCGCCACCTTCTGGGCCCATATCTATAATATAGTCCGCTGTTTTAATCACGTCTAGATTGTGCTCTATCACAACAACTGTGTTGCCCTTGCCAACCAAGCGTTGCAAAATGCCAACTAGTTTTTTAACATCATAACTATGCAACCCTGTGGTTGGCTCATCGAGAATGTAGGCTGTATTGCCCGTATCACGCTTGGTGAGTTCGCTAGCAAGTTTTAATCTCTGAGCCTCGCCACCTGAAAGCGTGGTGGCACTTTGACCTAATTTGATATAGCCTAGACCAACATCAACCAAGGTTTGCAATTTTCGCTTTAATTGAGGCAGAGAAGAGAAAAACTCATAAGCCTCATCTATTGTCATTTCTAGGACATCGTAAATCGATTTGCCCTTATATTTCACATCTAGCACTTCACGAGAATAGCGTTTGCCCCCGCACACTTCACATGGCACAAACACATCTGCCATGAAATACATTCTCAAACGTTTAACGCCATCGCCTGCGCACGCTTCACATCTTCCCCCTTCAACATTAAAACTAAATTCGCCCATGTCAAAGCCTTTTTCTTTTGCGCTTGGAGTGGATGCAAAAAGCTTCCTTATATCTGTGAAAAGACCGGAATATGTGGCTGGGTTTGAGCGCGGAGTGCGACCGATTGGTGATTGGTCTATCATAATAACTTTGTCAATTTCATCAGCGTCTAAAATTGCTTTTAAGTTTTTATCTTGCTCTCGCCTATTAATTTTGTTGAATAGGGCTCGATAGAAAATGTCATTTACCATAGTGGATTTGCCACTTCCACTCACACCTGTTACGCAAGTGAACACGCCCTTTGGAATGGCAATATCCAGATTATTAATGTTATGCTCTTTGCAACCGATTAGGTGGATGAAGCCGTTTTTAACTTGCCTGCGCTCTTCCGGCACTTCAATTTGCATTTCACCAGACAGGAATTTGCCCGTGATGCTATCTTTGCAATTAATCAAATCGTGCACGGTTCCCTGAGCCACAATTTGACCGCCATGAATGCCTGCTTGTGGACCGATATCCACAAGATAATCCGCCTGACGAATTGTGTCCTCATCATGCTCAACCACGATGAGAGTGTTGCCCAAATCGCGCAAGTTTTTAAGCGTTTCTATCAATTTGTCGTTATCTCGCTGATGCAGACCAATGCTTGGCTCATCGAGAATGTAAATCACACCGCTTAGTCCGCTGCCAATTTGAGTGGCAAGGCGAATGCGCTGGCTCTCACCACCTGAAAGTGTGCCTGCTCGCCTAGAAAGTGTGAGATAATTTAAGCCAACATTAACCAAAAACCCTAATCGAGAAAGGATTTCATGAATTATGCTTTCGGCTATTGTTTTATCCATTTTGCTTAGTTTTAAATTGGATATAAACTGATAAGTTTTAACGATTGACATATCGCAAACTTCTGCAATGTTCTTATCATTCACCTTTATGGACAAAGCATTAGGATTTAACCTTTTGCCTTTACACTCTGGGCAAGTGTCCTCACTCATGAGTTTGTAGATCTCTTCTTTCACATATTCGCTTTGGCTCTCTTGAAATCTCCTTAGCAAATCCGGAATTATGCCCATAAAGAGAGCGTCTTTTTGAGCTAAATATTGGTGAAGATTTGTGGCGATTCTGTCTGGGTCGCCACTCTCACCATTAATCAATATGCTTCTCGCTTCTTTTGGGATTTTATAGTATGGAGTGTCTAGCGTGAAACCATGAAGTTTGGCAAGTTTATTGAGCGCTTTTTTTGTGATGCCTGTGGCGTCTATATTAAAGCCCATCACGGTTAATGCGCCCTCGTTTATTGACAATCTATCATTCTTCACAATGGCACTTTCGCCAATTTTCACCACATATCCTAACCCGCCACACTTTGGGCAAGCACCCGCTTGATTGTTAAAACTGAAAAGTGTTGGCTCAATGTCTGGAATGGAAATGCCACAATCAACGCAACTATATTTCACGCTATATAATTTATCTTCACCATTTGTGTTGATAATTGTGATGCCGTCTGCCATTTGCAAGCATTTGTTGATTGAATCAGTGAGCCTAGGTGCGCTATCTGCCTTTTTCACCACTCTATCCACCACCACATATATATCGTGGCGTTTGTTTTTATCTAGCGAAATGTTGTCATCAAGAGAATAGAGCGTTTTATCCACCATAACGCGCACATAGCCGTCCTTTCTCAAGCCCTCGATGGTTTTCTCGTGGCTACCCTTTTGCGCGCGTATAATTGGTGCCATAATGAGCATTTTGGAGCCGTCCTCCGCCTCCATCACCCTATCCACAATCTGGTCTAGCGTCTGCACAGTTATTGGCTTGCCGCATTTTGGGCAAAAAGGCTTGCCCACGCGAGCAAAAAGCAACCTGATGTAATCATAAATTTCGGTGATTGTGCCAACCGTGGAGCGCGGGTTATTGTTGGTGCTCTTTTGGTCGATTGAAATGGCGGGGCTAAGCCCGTCTATGCTCTCCACGTCAGGCTTTGTCATTTGGCCTAAAAATTGGCGGGCATAACTTGATAGGCTCTCCATATAACGCCTTTGGCCTTCGGCAAAAATTGTGTCGAAAGCGAGAGTGGACTTGCCGCAACCACTCACACCAGAAAACACTATTAATTTATTTTTAGGAAGGGTTAGGTCGATATTTTTTAAATTGTTTTCCTTTGCCCCTCTAATCACAATATTTTCAAGCATTTTATCTCCTAATTATACCCATGTTTTTAAAGTTTATTAACTTTTATTATAACATACAAAACATTATTTTTCAACTAATAAAAAACAAAAAAATAATTAGGGCAAGAAAAAAAGTGGCAAAGCCACTTTTACGCTCTCTTCCTTGGGATTGTGAGAATTAGTGCAGCAGCCACAATGCCAACGCCGATCGTGATTGCGCAAGCGTAAACATTGAAGTAGTCTAACAAATCGTTCACCCTATAGATTGAAGAGATATAAACGACTGTGTCCCCTCCCTCAACATCTTCACTAAATTCTTTATCTTCGCTGATGATGATTTTGTTGCCTTTAAGCTTATAGTAAAGCTCGGACTCGGTTTTTAGTGCCTCGCCTTTTTTATCTTTGCCGTAAACTTCCACTACAACCTTAACTTTTCCGTTGAATTTGAATGAATAAGATGTTTCTGTGGTGATGTCCGCAATGGTGGTTTTGTTTTCATAAGAGCCAAATGGGATAATTAAGCAAGGATAGCCGTAAGCAACCACAACGAAAGCTACACACAACAATAAAAGAATCTTTCTAATCATAAATAACCTCTCTATTATGATTTTATACAAAAACTGCCAACTTGTCAACATTTTACTGCAAAATTTTTAAAATTTAACGAACTATGTTTTGCTTGACAAAATATTGATAGAATTTTAAACTTATTTTTGGAGGAAATATGAAAAATCGCGACCAAATCGAAGAAAAATATAAATGGGATTTAGAGTTATTTAAAACGGACGAAGAGATTGAAAAGGTGTTTTCTTACATCGAAAAATTAACAAAGGTTATGCCAAGTTATAGCGGAAAACTTGCAGACAAAAACAAACTTTATGAAGTTTTATATAAATATAGAAAGGAAGAAATTGAAATTGACAAGCTTGTTTATTATGTTTTCAACACTTATAGTGTGGACAACAGCAACACGCGAATTATTAAATTAAACACCAGGCTTAACAACGCGCTTGCAAAATTATCTGCCAGCACTTCTTTTATCGGTCCTCAACTTTATGATTTGCCAGACAAATATCTTTTGGAAATTATTAATGACAAGAAGTTTAGTGAGTTTGACAATTTCTTTAAGGACATCATTAAAATGAAGCCACACAAACTAGACGAAAAAACTAATGAAATATTTGCAAAACTAAACAAATCACTCAATCAAAATGCAGAAATTTATGATATTATCAATCATAGTGAAATTTATTTTGATGATGCGCTGGATAGCAAAGGCAAGGCGCACAAAATTGACAATTCTAGTTGTGAAGATTGCCTTATCAGCACAGATAGAGAATTAAGAAAAAACGCATATTATTCACTCAAAAACGGATTTAAGAGATTTAATAAAACTTTTGCTGCCCTTTTGCTTGGCGATATGACAAGCGATTTCAACATCAGCAAGTTAAAAAACTTTAATTCTCAATTAGAGGCTGCGCTAATTGAAGACGATGTGCCAAAGGCGGTTTTTGATAAAAATATTTTGAAAGTTACAAAAAACATCAAAATTTTGCAAGAATATGTGAAAATTCGTGCTAAAAAAAGTGGATTGAAAGATTTTGCAATATATGATTTGAATGAAGATAAAAAGATTAGCGGAAAAGTGAGCATCGAAAAAGCGCAAGCCACAATAATTAATGCCCTTGCTCCATTAGGCGATGAATATATCAAAAATGTGAAGATTAAGTTTAACGACAAATCGATTGATTATATGCCAAACAAAAACAAAAGCACGGGCGGATATTCCAACTCTTCATACGGCTGCAAACCTATAATTTTGATGAATTGGAAAAATAATTATGATAGCATGTCCACCCTGGCACACGAAATGGGACACTGCATTAATAGTGTTTATATTCTTTCATCTCAACCAAGAGAAAAATGCGGCGTGGTTATCCCCCTTGCAGAAATTGCGAGCACAGTAAATGAAATTTTGCTCATCAATTATATGATTAGCCACTGCCCAAAAAATCAAAAGGAATATTATTTGCAACAACTATTTGACCTATGCCGTGGCACAATTTTCACTCAAACCTTGTTTGCAGAGTTTGAACTCTTCGCTCACACTAATGTAGATAACGAAACGCCTATAACTTATGAGGACTTAAACAACAAGTTCTTTGAATTGCTGAAAAAATATTATGGAAAGAGTTGCGTTATTCCAGAGTGCGATAGATATGGCTGGTCAAGAATTCCGCACTTCTATCAAAATTATTATGTTTATTCTTATTCCACAGGCATGATAACTGCGATTAGCATTGTGGCAAAACTTTTGACGGATAAAAATTATTATAAAAAATATATTGAATTTTTAAAGAATGGTTCAAGCAAAAGTTTTATGGAAATTTTGAAATATATTGGCATTGATTTGACCACTGACGAGCCTTATGAAACTGCCTTTAATTTCTTAAAAGAAAAGTTAAAAGAATATAAAAACTGCTAAAAAGTTGAAAATTTGTGCGTTTTTTGCAGAATTTTTAAAAATTTTTAGAAAAATTATTTTAAACTATTCTTTCTAAATAATAATTAAAAGATTGCAAAAAATATTGGAAAGTGATATAATGGGAGTGAATATATGTTGGACAAAAAATCTTATGCCGTTTTAAAAGCACTGAATAAGTTGAGTGAAGGCACTGCTTATAAGGTGATTACAGCCGAAGATGTTTTATCAAACCTAACTCCAAAATCTCAATATGATGCGGACGGCATAAAACAAATTATTGAATTTTTGGAAAAGCAGGAATATCTCAACATCAAGTTTTGTGAGGACAACACTTATTGCTACTCTCTCACGCCCAAAGCACGCATAAGTTTGGAGCAGGAAGGCAGCAAGCCAAAGCCAAAGAAAAACAACAAAGAAATTTTAAATTTCGTTTTCGCGATGATTGCGTCTTTTATTGGGACAATGCTCGCCTTAATAATTTTTGCTTATTTGCCAATTTAGAGGAAGAAGATGTTAACATTTAAAGAAAAATATGTGATGGAATATGTTTATCAAAAATGTCAAGACAAAAAGTCTTGCCTGATTTCCCCGCGCGAAATTATTTCGCACGCCGCAGATAGATATGTGATTTATCCTGACGAACTTGAAAAAATTATGACCAATCTTAGTTATGACAATTATATTGAATTGTTTAAGTCAGATAAAAAAGGCAGCCCGGTTTATTGCGTTTCGCTAAAAATGAAGGGGGAAGGCTTCCACAGAGAACTCACAAACAACAAACGAAATTTGATGTGGCTTGTGGGTAGGTCGAGCG
>CANRGF010000033.1 GCA_947630075.1 uncultured Clostridia bacterium | reverse complement strand
TACATTCTTGTAAGATCGTCTTGTTTACCACATTTATAGTCTATTCTATCGTTAATATTATAAGCATAACTATAGCCACTGGTTGCTCCATTAATGTTGTAATAAATTGAATAAATATCTGCTCTATGCAACTCAATTTTCTTTTTATAAACTGCCACAATTAAATTTGTTCCTGACAATTTTTCTTTTGCATTTGTAAAGATATTATTATTGTCGACATTGTTAGTATTGGGTGAATTATCTTCGCACCCTGCCATTGCACCTACACCGGTTAACATTGCTCCGGCAAGCATTAAACCAATTAAACGTTTTTTCATAAATCCTCCCTTAAAAATGTTTAATTTTAAGGTGCAAATTTAAGCTTATTTTATTGCTAGCATAATAAAATAAGACCTTCGCATTTTAAGACCTTATCAACAAAAAACAAGACCTTAAATAAGTTTGCACCTATAAAAAGTCTTGTTAATGAACTAATTCACTCTTTTGGGCGGAGATTACTCGAGATGACGCCCAAAGGACATTGTTTCCAATGAAACTACTCCCTTTTTATGCTTACATTATATATGAAATTTTTTGCTTTGTCAATAGTTTTTTAAAACTTTTTTACCTTTTAAATCAGATTGAAAAACTTTTTGGCGTTGCTATCTGTGGCAGCAATTAGGTCGGACACTATCATATTTCTTAGGTTGGCAATGTGCTCGGCAACATGTTTGACAAATGCCGGCTCGTTGCGTTCGCCACGATGCGGAACAGGGGACAGATATGGGCAATCCGTTTCCAAAAAGAAACTATCAAGCGGAATGTTTTTTGCAACTTCTTTCACATTGACAGCATTTTTATAGGTTACTATGCCTGTAAATGAAATTTTCACGCCCAAACGCAATAGTTCGTTTGCATATTCCAAACTGCCCGAATAACAATGCATAACAGCACCATACTCAAATGGTGCAAATTGTTTTAAAACTTCTAGTGTGTCGCCATAGGCTTCTCTGCAATGAATGATAATTGGCAAATGATATTTATTTGCAAGTTCGATTTGCTTTATAAACGCAGCCTTTTGCTCTGCCTTATTCTCTTTATTGTGGAAATAATCTAAGCCAATCTCGCCGATTGCCACAAGTTTGGATTGTTTAGATTGTGCGGCTTTGATTAAATTTTCAAGTTCATTTAAATTAAAACCTGCCACTTCGTCTGGGTGAACTCCAACTGAATAATAAATTTGCGCATATTTATTTGATATTTGCTCGGCTTTTTTGCTTGATTCAATATCCCACGCAACGCAAATGGCTTTATCTCCACCTGCACGCAAAAAACTGTTGACAACCACCTCAATATCATTGTCAAATTGTGCGTCATTAAGATGGCAATGAGTATCTAGCAAATTGCTCTCCTTCCTTTATCGTTTTTGTTGACACAAAAACTTCATTTTTAGGTGATTGTCACTCCTATTAAGCGACAACACCTTGTGTTTTCTCTTAATATATCTCTTTCAATAAGGTATGTATGAAAGACATCCTTCTATTATGGTTGCAATGTATATTGCAAAATCTAATTATCTTTTTTCTCTTTCTTTTTGAATAAGCCTTTTACCATTGCCCATAATTCTGTTTTATTTTCTTTGCCCGTGAAAAGTTTTTTAATGTTTGAGCGATGTGCCCAAAAGACTAATATTAAAATGCCGGAAATTAAAATATAGTTCACCCAATTTGCAGGATTGCACAAGCATATTTCCACAATGCTCATTGCAAGCACAAAACCAAGTGTGAAAATTGACGCATATTTAATAAAAAGCATGCCAATAATCATAACAACAAAAGCAATCAATGCAACCCTCCAATTCGCCACTAAAAACACACCTATTGCCGTGGCTATGCCCTTTCCACCTTTAAATTTGAAGATGACTGGAAAAATGTGCCCAAGCACCACTGAAAAACCCGCCACATAAAGTGCAATTTCTGCATTACAACCCGAAATATGCCCAAAGCAAAAATAAGCCACCAAGCACGGAGCGAGCCCTTTTATCATATCAAAAACGAAGGTGAAAATGCCCGGCCAAAAACCAAATGTTCGCCAAGTGTTTAGCGTGCCCGGATTGCCGCTGCCCGATTTGGTTACATCACCTTTTAAAATTTTAGAAATAATGCGCGCAAAGTTTATGTTGCCAATAAAATAACTTATAACTCCTAACAATATATAATAAAGATATTGCATATCCTCACTCTCAACTATCAAGTATATTTTATCACATATAAAAATAAAAAACAATTAAAATAATGATGCTATTTTTCTTTTTTGAAAGCAAAAAAAATTTTAGTTTTTTAAAAAAATAGCATTTTTTTGCTATTTTTTGTGAGTTTTTAGCCAAAATTTTAATCTTCGCCCTTATTTTTAAACTGAATTTTAATTGGCGTGCCTTTAAAATCAAAAGCACGGCGTAGGTTGTTTTCAATATATCTTGCGTAGGAATTTTCAATAAGTTCGGCGTGGTTGCAATATATATTAAATGTGGGCGGACAAGTGGCAATTTGTTTGCCAAAAATGATTTTTATTTTTTTGCCATTTTTTGCGGGCGGCTCACTAGAACTTATCGCATTGGTGAGCACATTGTTAAATAGCGACATGGATATTTCACGCTTGGCGTTTGAATGCGCTTCGTTAACCGCTTGCATAATTTTGCCTATATTCCTGCCATCCTGCGCACTAGCATATATGGTTACATAATATTTCATAAACGCCAAATCTTTTTCAAACTGCTTTTCAAACGCCTTGCGTTGCTGCTCGCTATTCTCAATTAAATCCCATTTATTAACAACAATTACACTTGGTTTATACTGCTCGTGAATAAGCCCTGCAATTTTCACATCTTGCTCGGTTATGCCCTCACTTGCATCAATCACCAGCACGGCTACATCACATCGCTCTATCGCACTAAGGCTGCGAATAACGCTATATCGCTCAATGCTATCTGGCTCGATTTTTGATTTGCGCCTTAAGCCTGCTGTGTCTATCAAACTATAGTCTTTATTATTCCATCTAAATGGGCTATCTATCGCATCACGTGTGGTGCCTGCCACAGAGCTCACCACCATGCGTTCTTCACCCAACAAGCGATTAGTGATGCTTGATTTACCCGCATTCGGCTTGCCCACAAGCGCTATTTTAACCACATTTTCATCTTCTGCTTGCTCCACTTTTTTAAGGTGTTTAACAATTTCATCAAGCAAATCGCCTAGACCCTTACTCTGCTCTGCTGAAATGGCGATTGGCTCACCCAAGCCTAGCTCATAAAATTCATAAGTCTTTTCGAGCTCATAGTTATCTAACTTGTTTACTGCTACTATTTTAGGAGCTTTGGCTCTACGAAGGTGGCTTGCCACTTCGATGTCATCATGGGTTAAACCTGTTTTGCCATCCACAAACAGCACTATCACATCCGCAATTTCTATTGCCAAATTAGCCTGCTCCAAAATGCGCTTGTTGATTTCATCTGTTTTGTTGAAATCCAAACCTCCCGTATCCACAATTTGGAAGTGAAAGCCACACCATTCGGCGTTTGCAAAAATCCTATCCCTCGTAACTCCGGGGATATCCTCAACGATGCTAATTTTACTGCCGGCAATCTTATTGAAAAAAGTGGATTTGCCCACATTTGGCTTGCCAACGATTGCCACTAACGGAAGTTTGCTCATAAGCCTATTTTAACACAAATTTTAAAACATTTCAATAAAATTAAAAATATTTTTTAAACTTGTATTGACAAGTTTTGCTCCATGTGATATATTATTGTTCGGAGGCAGTGATGTTTGAGAAAGATTTAAAAGAATTCAACAAAAATCTTGAATTAGAAAGATATTATGCCGTTGAAAAGCGAGTTGATGACGTTATGGATAGCTTTAAAAGCAGGCGACTATCTTCGGAGGAATACGCATCTGAGATGGAAGAAATGTCTGCTGAATTAGACGATATTGATCAAAGCTTTAAAGACGTGTTGAAGGGAGCCGAGAAAAAGAAAATGACCGGCAAAGTGAAGGATTTAAAAAGCAAAATTGATGAAATTATAAACAAATTTTATCATCTTGGATATTAACTTATAGGCTATTTTTTGCCACATCTATTGCAAGTTAAGCATTTTGGGTGCTTAACTTTTTTTATTATATAAGTGGCAGAAAATAGAATGATTGCTGCCACAACCAGAGCTAAAATTGGATAAATTATGCCATGCGTTATGCCCTGATAAGCCACAAAACTTAATAAATATGCGATTGTAAACTGGCTTAATATTGCAAACCACAAATAAAATTTGCCCACTTCTTTTTTAAGCACTGCCAAATTGGAAATGCACGGGCAGTATAATAGGCTAAAAATTAGAAAGGATAGTGCGCTTGCAGTGTTGAAATGCACTGCACTTGAAGCCATTGTTAAACTCAACATTAGTGCGGAATTTGTGAGCGCATTGTTGCTAATTGAAATTGTGGACACAATCAATTCTTTAGCCATTATCCCCACAATTAACGCACAAACAATGCCTGCGCTATTCAGCCCTATTGGAGCGAAAACAAACGAAATTTTATTTGCAAAGAAGAACAATATTGAATTTGTGATTTTGCTTGTGTAGGCAAGCGAAAATGTGGTGTGTGAAAGCAACCAGACAATTATTCCAACGCTCACCACCACCCCAAACACACGCTTGGTGAAATCTACGGCATTTGATTTGCCAACTTGAAAAATGTGTTTGAAATCTAAGCCGCGAACGGGTGGAAATTCTAGTAAAAGATTGCTTTCAGTGTTTTTCAAAAGCGTTTTATTTAAAAAGCAAGACATTGCTAGAGCCACAAACAAACCTAATAGATACAACCCTACCACAACAAAATAAGATTTTGCGCCAAAGAAAGCAGATGCCACCAAAACGAAGATTGGGAGCCTTGCCATGCAACTAATATACGGATTAACGAGCGCTGTTTTGATTTTTAAATTTTTGTTGCTTGCATTGCGCGAAGCAAGAGTAGACATTGTGTTGCACCCCAACCCTAACAAAATGATATAAATTGATTTTCCATTCAAACCAAAGAAAGAGAGAAAATCGTCAAACACATACGCCAAACGGGAGATTAAACCACTATCTTCTAAAATGGTGATGAAAATAAACAACAAACAGACCTGAGGCAAAAATGAAAGGACTATTGTGAACGAATTGAAAACTCCACCCGAGAAAAATTCAATTAGCCACATATTGTTTGTTATTAAGCCAAGCAAATTCAGCACCGGATTTATCAGCACGAAATTTAAAACAGAAATCAAAAACTCGCTAATGAGTGGACCAACGCCGAAAAAAATAACATAAATGCTCAAAAAGAAAAATAGCAAAAATGCAACGAACATAAATATTGGATTAAGCAAAAACTTGTCCAACTTGGAAGCACCATAAACAAAATCTTTTTTCACACTCACGCAATCAAATAGAACCGCATCTAAAAAATCATATCGAGCTTTGATAATTTGCGGATAGAGAGCGCGAATAAATTCAATTTGCCCTTCTTCTAAATTTTGAAACTCACCATTAAATGCGAAAACAATTTGTTCGTTCGTCAAATTAAATTTTGATTTAACAATTTCAACGAATTTAGTTAGATATGATGTGTTTTTATTAAAAATTTTTGAAATTTTTAAATTTTCGCCGTTATTTTGCAAATTTTTTGAATAAATCGCATCATTTTTTTGATTTGCAAAAAATTTTTGCTCTTTTGCCGAGCTGCTGGCAATCGGCATTTTTGTTGAGTTGTCAACATAAATATTTAATATGTCTTTGCTCAATTTTATTTTTTTGGCGTTGATAATTTCCACCCGAGCACCAAGATTTTGCTCTAATTTTTTTGCATCAATTTTGCCACCATGACGCAAAAAATAATCATAGTTGTTTATTAAAATTTTATGCTCTAACCCAAGTTCTTTCATTTGAAGCGAAATATATAAATTTCTCCTTAGCGAATTTGCATCACAAACCAATAATTTTGTTGATGCTTCTTTTAGCAAAATGTTTTTGCTCACATCTTCTTCAAACGAAAAAGTGTTTAGGGAATAAAATCCTGGCAAGTCAACAAACTCATATAGCTCGCCGGCAAATGTTATTCGTTTACGTTTTTCTTCAACCGTAACACCATGAAAATTGCCTGTGTGCTCATGCGATTTTGTTAGGCTATTATACAATGTGGATTTGCCCACATTTGGGTTACCAATTAAAAGAACTTTATGCATAATTCACCACTATCGCGCTGGCCACATTTTCTTTGATTGTAAAGCAAGAATTGTTGAAAACAACGAGCAATGTTTTTTTTAAAACGCTTCTAGCTTTAACCAAAATTTTTGTGTTTTCAACAATGCCTAATTCCATTAATCGAATTTTTGTTTTTTCGTCCATATCGTTTATTTGCTTGATTAAACAAGGTGTGTTTAATTTCACTTCATTCAATGTCATAAAATAATCTATTAGATTTTGATTTTGAATATAACTATAATCAAAATAAAAAAAGCGCAAATGCGCTTTATCCTTTGATAAATTTGATTGTTTCATTAACAGAGATATGTTTCTTTAAAAATTCGGTTTTTTCACCATCTAGGGCAAAAGCCGCACTTGAATGATTTTCAATTTCAACTTCGTTCACATCCATAATGATGGCATTTTTGCTCTTCTTGACAGCCTTAATGCCGTGCATAAATAAATTTAGGAATGTGAACACCTTGCCAAGTGCTCCCGTTTGTTTAATTAGCACCAATTTCACTTTGTGATTGGATAAATTTTCACCCTTATTTATATGAAAACCGCCCGTTGATTCGCCGTTTACAAGCAAGGCGAAAAAGAATTTGCCATGTATGCGTTCGCCATCTGCCGTGATTGTGAGTGGAAGGGACTTCATTTTGAAGGCAAATCTGGACGCTTGCAATAGATATGATGACCAACCCAATTTCTTCTTCATGCTGCTTGACGCAGTGTAACTCACGCCGGTGAGGTAGCCGCACGCGAGCGAATAAGTTATGTACTCTTCTCCGTCAAACATCAAATCATAATCAGTTGTGTTTAAACGAAGAATGCAGTCAATGGCTTTATCCAAATCAAAAGGTATTTTGAGCGTGCGCGCCACATCGTTGCAACTGCCAAATGGCAAAATGCCAACCATAGGCGAGGCACCGCTTTTCATCACCCCATTCACAACCTGATGAAGAGTGCCATCTCCTCCACAAGAAATGATGATGTCATATTTGCTGGCATTTTTCTGCGCCAATTCTTCAGTGCCGTCTGGCGTTGGGCTCGTGATTGCATCCACAACGGAATAACGCAAAGACAAACGCTGCTTAATATTGGGCAAATGTTCATCAATTTTACCTTTCATTGCGTTTGGATTATAAATAATTAAAACACTTGTTGGTTGCTTCACTTTTGCTTCCTTTTCATTTTTTATCATTTATTTTGAAGATTTTTCTGCTTTTCGGCGCAAAATTTCATATTTTTTTAAATTTTTTTTTGTGTAAATGTAAACTTGCTGCTTTGGAATTTTGCATTCAGGCAAATCATTGCCATCTAAATCTTCAATCTTTTCTATTTCCACTATATCATTATTTTTCGTTTTAGACAACAATTCGAGCGGAGATTTGTCAAACCTATTGCGCATTTCAACGAGCGTTTTGCCATTCTTGGTGTTTTCCAAAACAACTGCAACAAAATCATAAGTGGATGTTGGCAGGCTTGTGTCTAAATTCTGCTTAGGGTCGCCAAAATAAAATCCGCAAGAATAATCTCGGTGGCTAGACTTATAAATTTCCGCTCTGATTTTTTCTGGCAGTTTATAAGACTTATGACTGCCTAAATAATTTAGCGCTTGCCTATATGCGTTTGTGATGTTTGCCACATAATATTCCGTTTTCATTCTGCCTTCAATTTTAATTGAACTAACACCCGCATCACGAAGTTTATCAAGATAGTCAATCATACACAAATCTTTACTATTTAAAATGTAAGTACCGTGCTCATCTTCTTCGATTGGATATTCTTGCTGCTTATTTATCTCTCTAATGGCATAATTCCACCTGCAAGCCTGCACACACGCTCCGCGATTGGCATCTCGCCCGGTGAAGAAATTGCTGAGCAAACACCTGCCCGAATAACTTATGCACATCGCACCGTGGCAAAAGGCTTCCAACTCAATTTCGGGTGGAATGCTTTGGCGAAGGGTCTTTATTTCTTCTATCGTCATTTCACGCGCCAATATCAGCCTTTTAGCACCTAGTGAGATGAAAACTTTTGCACTTTCGCTATTAGTGATGTTTGCTTGCGTGCTGACATGGATTGGGAGTTTTGGTGCAACGCGCTTAACGATAGACATCACTCCTAAATCTGCCACAATGACAGCGTCAACTTTGATTTTTTTAAGATATTTGATATATTCTGGCAAATCGGCCAAATCACTTTCGTGTGGAATTATGTTGACTGTTACATAAACTTTCACTCCGTGCTCGTGTGCATAATTGACCGCCCATTTTAAGCCGTCTAAATCGAAATTGCCGGCAAAAGTGCGCAAGCCAAAACGAGTGGACGCCAAATAGACCGCATCCGCCCCATACTCTATTGCCATAATTAATTTGTTTTTATCCCCAGCGGGAGAAAGTAATTCCATATTTTTATTTTAACACAAAAGCAAAGCATTTTCAACTATTTTGGCAACAATATAAATTCTAAATTTTGATAAAAAAGCACTTATGTGCCTTTATTTTTTTATTGAAAAGCCTAAGCCAT
>CANRGF010000032.1 GCA_947630075.1 uncultured Clostridia bacterium | reverse complement strand
TTTCACCAGGATTATTTAGAGTATGGTTGCAAAAGACACTAGTAAAAGCAGGTTTACCAAAAGTGTCTCTACACTCTCTTCGACATACAAACATAACTTTGCAACTAATCGCAGGTGTAGACATGAAAACCGTTTCGGCTCGTGCTGGACACTCAAAAGCTTCGACAACAAGTGACTTCTATAGCCACTTTATAAAGAACTCCGATGTTCATGCAAGTGAAATAATAAATAAGATTTTTGAATAAAGAAAAATTTAGACAATTCATTAAATTATCTCTGAAAAAATTTGACATTACAAACAAATTAATATATAATATAAATAAAATATTTGCTTTTGTAAATAAAGAGGTGCCAATATGTGGGATTACACTAAACTAAAAATTAAAATTTTAGAGGCTGGTATGAAAGAAACCGAATTTAGATTAAAAGTTGGGTTTTCTTCTGTGGTTCTTGCTAAAATCAATAAAAAACAAAAGATTGATATGGATATAATAAAAAAAATGTGTTTGTTCTTTAATTGCGATATTGGTGATCTAGTTTCGTTTAAGGAGGTTGAGTAATGAATTATATAGATTTATTTGCTGGTGCTGGTGGTTTATCAGAAGGGTTTATTAGAGCTGGATGTTCACCTGTTGCACATATTGAAATGAATATTGATGCTGTAAACACAATTAAAACAAGAATTTCCTACTACTACTTGAAATCAAAAAACAAGCTGGAAATTTACAATAAATACTTAGAACATAAAATATCGAGAAATGAATTGTATAGCTATATACCAAAGAAAAATTTGGATACAGCGATATGCATAAAACTTTCTGAGGAAAACATATACGATGTTTTTAAAGAAGTAAATAAAAGCATAAAGAAAGGTGAAGAAATAGACTTCATTATCGGAGGACCTCCTTGTCAAGCATACTCTCTTGTTGGACGTTCGATAAAGTTGGCAAAAGATAAAATAAAAAAAGAGAACAATGAGGATGTTATAGATGACCCACGAAATTATTTATATAAATTGTATTTCCAATTTTTATCAAAATACAAACCTAAGGCATTTGTGTTCGAAAATGTAACGGGATTACTAAATGCACAAGGTGGCAGATTTTATGATGATTTTGTAAACCTTGTCCAATCAATTGGATATAATGTCGACAATAGGGTTTTGAAAGCAGAAGATTATGGGGTCTTACAAGCTCGAAGAAGAGTCATAATTGTTGGCTGGAGAGCAGATATTAACGAAAAATATCCAGAATTTAAAAAACGAAATTTAACCTGTACGATAAATGAAATGTTCGGTGATTTACCCAAATTAGATCCAGGCGAAGAGAATAACAATTATTATGATTCTCCTTGTGAATATTTGATACAAAGCGGAATAAGAACTAACAAAGATAATATTTTAACGGAACATGTTTGCAGACCTCATATAGAAAGGGATCGAGAAATTTATCGATGTGTTATTAAAGCTTGGAATGAAGGACATCGGCGATTACATTATGATGAACTTCCTGAAAAATTAAAAACTCATAAGAATAGAAAGTCTTTTGTCGATAGATTTAAAGTTGTTGAAGGTGATACTAATACTTGCGACACGATGATGGCACATATATCAAAGGATGGACATTATTTTATACATCCAGATATCAAACAGGCAAGATCACTGTCAATAAGAGAAGCTGCAAGAATACAATCTTTTCCTGACAATTACTATTTTGAAGGGTCGAGAACAGCGGCTTTTATGCAAATAGGCAATGCTGTCCCTCCACTTATGGCCGAGGTTATTGCAAAAGAATTAGTTAAAATTTTGAAAAAACACTACAAATAATAAAATTATGTGTTATAATAGAATAAAATTTATGGGAGAAATATATGAAATCTGAAAATTTAGTATTCAAACCTAGAGCATCTTTGCTATTACAACTGGGGGATCAGCTAATAAGAAATGAAAATATCGCAATAGTTGAATTAATAAAAAATTCATATGATGCAGATGCATCTATTGTAAAAGTGGATTTGTTGGATATAAATAGTCCTTTGGGTAAAATCATTATAGAAGATGATGGTTACGGAATGACCTCAGATATTGTAAAAAATGTATGGCTTGAACCTGGAGATAATCACAAGAAAGAAGATGTTAGAACTAATAAAATTAGTAAAAAAGGTAGATTGCCTATAGGAGAAAAAGGCATTGGACGTTTTGGAGTTCATAAATTAGGCAATAAAATAAAATTGATTACAAAACATTTAAACAGCAAAGAAGTTTGCGTAAATATTGATTGGAACAAATTTGAAGATGCTAAGTATTTAGAAGATGTGAATATTGAAATAACAGAACGTGAACCTCAATATTTTATAGATAAAGAAGGAACTTATATTGAAATAACTGACTTAAAAAAGCGATGGAGTGAAAATGAATTTGTAGAACTAAAAAGAGCAATTGAGCATTTCAATTCTCCATTTAATCATCAGGCGGATTTTAAAGTTGAATTATACACGAATCTAGATGGATGGAACGGCAAAATATTGACTTTTGACGAAATAAAAGAATTTGCTCTATATCACTATAAATCTACTATTGACACTAATGGAAATGAGACTTTTACTTACAAATTTACTCCATTTAAGAATATGGACTCACAAGAAAGAACAGTAAGAAAAACTAGATTGATGACTGATAAAAATGGAGATCCGATTAGAACAAGAATAAATGGCATCGGTGTTATTGATTTTGAGTTATATTGTTTTGATAGGGATAACAAAATTTTAAATAAATTTTTAACTGCTGACAAGAAGCAATTTACACAATACTTAGATGCTAATGGCGGAATATATGTTTTTAGAGATGGAACAAGAATATATGATTATGGCGAAGCAGAAAATGATTGGTTGGGATTAGACCATGCTAGATTTAATCAACCAGCAGCTAAAATTAGTAACAACATTGTAATCGGAGCTGTAAATATAAAAAGAACTGAAAGTACAGATTTGATTGAGAAATCTAATCGAGAAGGATTTGTTGAAAATGAAGCCTATAAAGAGTTTAAAAATGTTATAAAATCTTCTATTGATAACTTTCTGAGTTATAGAAACGCTGATAAAGATTATTTAAAAAAAGATAAAAAGGAAAAAAGAGAGCCGGTAGTAGATGATATAAAGCAGTTAAAAATAAAAATTGATTTAAGTGAAATTAATACGAAAGATAAAAAAGATATGATGAATTGTTTAGATAGAATTGAAAGCGATTATTCACGCGTTAAGGAAGTAAGTTTATTAACTTCAACCGCAGGTATGAGTTATGGAATTGTTATTCATGAAATAGAGAAAATAATTAAAGAAATCTCTTTGAGAGTTATCACCGAAAATACTTCTTTAGAATTTAAAAATACAATTTATCATTTATCAGACATAATCCAAAATTATTCAAATTTAATTAGACAAAAAAAACAGGAAAATTGTTCTTTGCTTGAAATAATAAAACAGGCAAAATTTAATTGCGGCTATAGATTAAGTGCCCATAACATTGAAATGATAATTAATGAGAACTTTGACAAACATGTAAAATGTTCATACAATCTTTTAGTCGGTGCTATATTGAATATAATTGATAATTCAATATGGTGGCTTCATAAATACAAAATTGAAAATAAAAAGATATATATTTGTGTTGCAAAATATAAACCAAATTATGTATCAATAGTTATCGCAGATAATGGAAAAGGATTTACCATAGACCCAGCGGACGCAATAAAGCCATTCGTTACACAAAAGAATGGTGGCATAGGGTTAGGATTAAATATTGTTAATGAAGTTATGATCTCGCACAATGGCTTGCTAGAATTCCCAGAAGCATCTGAAATAGTTGAAATACCTAAAGAGTTTGAAAAGGGTGCGATTGTTACTTTAAACTTTAAGGAGGAAACATAATTTGACAACTACTAACGAAGAAACACATGATTCAACGATGCATGTTTTAGATATACTTCCTCAGTATGGTGGCGTTGCAATTGTAGATGATGTTATTGAAGATGTAATTGGTTTAATGACATTTTTATCTAAACACTCAATACCATTTGAGTATTTTGACGGCAAGGCTTCAAATTTTCCGAGTGAAAAGAAAAATTTACAAATTATTTTTATAGATTTAAAAATAAATGGTTCAAATTCTACTAAAATGATGGCTTCAGGTTTAATTAGTAATATTGAATCCTTAATAGCGGAAGATAATGGCCCCTATTGTATAGGTTTATGGAGTGATAATTATGTTTCAAATAAAGAGGAAATAGATAAAGCTATACAAAGTCTAAAAACTCCTCCGGAATTTTGGTTTGATATGGATAAATCTATTATTACAACTTATAAAGATGATGATAAAGAACTTTTAAAAAATTTAGAATTAAGTTTTTTCTCTAAATTTGATAAACAAAGTATAATATTTTTTATGATGTTACTACAAAATGTATTTGGACAAGAACTTGCATCAGCGATGAGTGATATTAATACAAAAATACTTAAAGATATTGTCCCACAGGAAAAATTAAGTAGTTTGATTAAGTATTCGATAAAAAGTAATTATGAAAAGCTAACAGAAGAAGTAACTGATAGTGATTTGGCTGTAAATTTATTTATACCTATTTTCAATCAATATCTTAATTCAAGATTTAATAAAAAATTTATATTAGAAACAATTCAAAATAAAATCGAATATAATAAAGATGCATCGACTGAGGGTATTGATGAAGCAGAATACAATTCTGCGTTAAAGATATCAGCTACAATTAAATTAAAATATCCCAAAAATGTTTATTTAGTAAATAATAGTAATTTAGATTTAAATGCAATTCTCGGCAAAAATTTTAAAACAAGTTCAGTTTTGGATTTTAAAGAATTAAAGATTGACATAAGTCATTTTTGTGATATTGTTAATGAAAAACATGATTATCACTTATTTGTTACCGCTTTATTGCTTAAACACAATGATGAGTTAAAAAACAAAAAAGATTTTACTTTAAATCTTGGAGAAATTAAATATAATGATGAGAAATATAGTTTTTACGTATGTTGCAACAAAGTTGAATCAATACACAAAAACAATATAGATTTAGATAGTGCAATATTTTCTATTAGCGATGATATTTATGAAAAAATACGAATGAACATTGCAAGTGTATGCTCTAAAATAGGAGTGTAACCATTTATAAATAAAACAAAAAGGACGCGATAAGAATGGCGTCTTTTTCTTTACAATTGGTGTGAGTATGCAGATTTGAACTGCAGACCTTCCGCTTAGGAGGCGGACGCTCTATCCAGCTGAGCTATACCCACATATTAAGGTTTTTATTGCGTTTTGAAAGGTTTAGGTACTATTTGGGTGTAATTGGCGTTTTGTGCGGTAGTGTGAGTGGACTAAATTGCCGTGTTTTAAGGGATTTTAGCGATTTTTATTTCGTTCAAGTCGGTACTTAGGAGGAATGTGGTATATCCCTTTACCTATGGGAACATATAAGAATTATACAAAATCTATGGAGAAAACACAAGTTCTATGGAAAAGAGTATGGAAATTTTACAAGAATTTATTTTCAAAACCACGAAAACCCTTTATTTATAACACTTTTAGCCAGAGATTTCAACAATAGACCACATACTTAGGAGGCGATCGCTCTATCCAGCTGAGCTACGGCTGCATATTGGTATTTTTTGTGGTTGAAAGTTGATTTTAGTGCGGCTCTTGATTGATTTTATGTCTTAATTTTGAGAAGTTAAATCGCTTGTTTTTTTGTTTGTTGCAGTTTCTTTCTATTTCCGCTTTGTGTGTTTGCAATGTAAAATTATTAACTTTTGGATTTTAGCATAAATTGTTTAATTTGTCAATCTAAAATTGAATAGTTGAAAAAATATGCATATTTGGCATAAAAATAAAATTTTGCTTAAAATAACGCTTATTAAATTGTTGGGTGGGGATTTGCCCACTTTTTTATTGCTAACAGATTGTGCACGGCAACGCAAAAAATATTTATATCTTCAATAGCTTTTCAGCTCTCATTACAAAAAATATAGTAGAAAATATTATTTGTCAAAACATAGCATCAAAACCGCAAGATATTGTTTGCAATTATAAATTGCAAAATTTTTTATTTAAAAGCAATTTTAATGCAAATTTTATTGCAAAAATAAAGAATAAATCTCAATTTGTTAAACAAAATATGTTCAAGAGGTTTTAAATGGAATGCAAAGGTATTGTTAGGCGTGTGGATGAATTAGGACGCATTGTGCTTCCGCGTGAGATGCGCAAAAGTTTAAACATTCGTGAAGGTAGTAAATTAGAAATTGGCATTGTGGATGGCAATAAGTTTTTGCTCACCAAATATAGTGATATGGTTAGCCTAAGAGAATATAGCGATGCAGTGGCAAGTGCTATCTCTGTGTCCATTGAGCATGATGTGCTCATCACGGATATGGAAAAAGTGTTATCTTCCAGCAAAAAGAAATACATCAATAAAGATCTTGCTGAGGAAGTGCAAGAATTAATTTATAAAAGAGAAATAATAATAAAAAAACAAGATGATGGTAGTGAAATGCTTGAAGTGTTTCCAAGCACTCCAAACGAGTTTAGTTGCCAGTTAATTGTGCCAATTATTAAGGATGGTGATGCGATTGGCTCGATTATGATTTTAGCAACTGAAAATAAATGCTTTGACGATTCAAGCGTTAAAATTTGCAAGGCGTTTGCAAAATATCTTAGCGACCAAATTTCTTAAAGCAAAAAGCAAAATATTAAAAAATTTTTGCATTTTTTTATTTTTTTATAAAAAAAGACCAAAATTTAGCCTTTAAATTTGAAGTTTTTTTGAGCTTAATTTTTCCAACTCATTTTTCATATATGCATTCATAGTGATAGCAAGGTCGTGCGCACTGCGCTCCTCATCTACGCAAACATGCTGGTATTGGTTTATTACTGCGATGGTGGATAAAATTTGAGTTTTTAAAATTTTCATGTGGCGGATATATGTGTGGTCTAGGCTGTTAATTGCCGTTAAAGTGGATAGAAATTTGTCGCAAACGTGTGCTAAAAGTGGATCTTCGCATAAAATTTCTTCATAATTTGCTTGCATTGAATCCAAAATGTTTTCAATAGACATAGAAGACTCTTTAAAATTTGTCATATTTTTCTCCTTTTGCGATACTATCATAAAAATGAGATTTTGTCAATAGAGGCGTTGAAGAATTGAGCGAAAACCACACAATTTTGCATAAATGTTTGTATTTTTTTAGTTAACTTGATATAATAAAATCATGGAAAATTTCGAAGTGAATAAAGTTGTGCTCATTGGTTGTGGGCATGTGGGCATGAGTTATGCCTTTTCGTTGGTCAACGGCGCAAGCCATGTGCACGAATTGGTGCTAATTGATGTGAATAAGCAAAAGGCCGAGGGCGAAGCTCTTGACCTAATGCACGCCGCTTGTTGCTCTAAATATAAAACTGAAATAAGGTTTGGAGATTATAACGAGTGTAATAACGCGGATATTGTTTGCATAGCTGCTGGCAGAAATCAGGAAAAGGGTGAAACTCGCAACGATTTAATCGGCAAAAATCTAGAAGTTTTCAAATCAATAATTGGCGAGATTAACAAAACGAAGTTTGCTGGGATTTATTTGATTGCCACAAATCCGCTAGATATTATGACATATATCACAATGAAGCTTTCGGGCTTCCCAAAAGAGCGCGTTATCGGCTCGGGCACGACACTAGACACTGCTCGTTTAAGATGCTTAATTGGAGAAGAAGTTAAAGTCAATTATAAAAACATTCACGCCTATGTGATTGGTGAGCATGGCGATAGTGAAATGATTCCGTGGAGCAACGCAACCATTGGGTTAAACCCGATAAATAAATATTTATCTAAAACCAAAATGAAATCAATATTAAACGATGTCCGCACAAGTGCGTATAAAATAATTGAGAAGAAGGGCAACACGGCTTATGGCATTGGCATGTGCTTGAAAAACATCACCGAGGCGATTTTCGAAAATAGCAATTCAATTTTCACTGTCTCTGTGTTTAATGAAAAATATGGTGTTTCAATAGGGCAGCCGGCAATTATTTGCAGAAATGGGGTGCGAAAAATTGAAGATCTAAGCCTGACAGCAGAAGAAAAAATGGAGTTTAATAATTCGGTTAAAGCCATTAAAAGCGTGATAAAAAATCTAAATGTATAAGGGTGTGTTATGGAAAAGATAAACAAAGGAATATCATTCTTTTTTGGATATGAAATGACGCCAGAAGAGAATGCAAAACAAATTAAAGAGGCAGGGTTTGATTGCGTCATCACGAATGCAGATAAGCATTTTAACTATCAAAATGGAAGCATAAAAAAGCAGGTCAAATTGTTTCATAAGTTTGGATTGAAACTATCAAGTTTGCATTTTCAATATAAGGCGGAAGACCTGCCAAATTTCTTTTTAGACAACAAAATTGGCAAAAATTTAGAAAAAAACCTAATAAAAGACATCAAAATTGCAAAAAAATATGGTTTTTTGTGCGTTGTCGTGCATTTATATGGGAAATTGTCCACTGTTGGCATAGATAGATTGAAGCGAGTTTTAAAGGTGGCGGAAGAGTGCGATGTGCCAATCGCTGTGGAAAATATAAACGAAAATGAAATTCTTCCATGGGTCTTCGAAAACATAAAGAGCCCATATCTAAGATTTTGTTTAGATGCGGGGCATCAGCATTGTTTTTATCCAGATGTGGACTATTTAACGCTATATGGTGATAGGTTGATATGCCTTCATCTGCATGATAATATGGGCGATAAAGATGCTCACACTCTAAATCGTTTTGGCAACATAAATTGGGATGAACTTGCCAAAAAACTCGCCCGCTGCCCAAAAGTTAATTTGGATTATGAATTACTTATGAAAGAAAAATGCAATCTGACGAAGGAAGAAGTGCTTAAAGAGTGCCATAAGCAAGCGGTCGAACTCGAAAAAATGATAAATAAATATAAAAAAGCCGATTA
>CANRGF010000031.1 GCA_947630075.1 uncultured Clostridia bacterium | reverse complement strand
CAACACAATCAATTAGGCGAACGGACATATTTGCGTTGCCAATTTTCACGCGCACCGCCTCAGCCGGCACAAACTGAGGCTTTGTGGTCATCACCATTGCGCCTTCGCTTGCTTGCGGAAGTTCATCGTTTGCACGCTCACGGTCGTGCTTATTTGTGATGTTTCCTAGCACAAAATTTTGAATAAACTTTTGAATAAAAGTGGATTTGCCGCACCTCACTGGGCCGACAACACCGATATAAACATCTCCATTTGTTCGCTTTGCAATGTCAAGATAGATGCTAGTATTCTTTTCCATTTCTCCCCTCCAATCTAACCTAACTTATGATTGCGAGCGAGCAAATATGACTTTTTAATAAAATCTATTTGTTTGAAACAAAAAAAGATGCTGAACGCATCTTCTTTTTAGCCTTGAATTGAGCCAACCGTGCGAGGGAAGAATTCCACATCACGAATGTTGCTAACGCCTGTGAGATACATAACCATACGCTCAAAGCCTAAGCCATAGCCTGAGTGCACATTTGTGCCATAACGACGAGTGTCCAAATACCACTGATAATCTTCTTCTTTAAGCCCTAACTCATGAATTCTATTTAATAATTTATCTAACCTTTCTTCACGCTGGCTGCCACCAATCAATTCACCAATGCCCGGCACGAGCAGGTCAACAGCCGCCACCGTTTTACCGTCTTCATTTTGGCGCATATAAAAGGCTTTTATCTCTTTTGGATAATTTTTTAAGAACACAGGCTTTTTATAAATCTCTTCGGTTAGGTAGCGTTCGTGCTCACTTTGCAAATCCACGCCCCATTTAACTGGGAAAGTAAATCTTGATTTAACCTTTTCAAGTTGCTGTATGGCGTCTGTGTAATCTAGGCGGACAAAATCATTATCCACGATGTTTTTTAGGCGGGCGATTAGGCCTGTGTCCACGAACTTATTTAAAAATTCTAATTCGTCTGGGCATTCTTTCATCACATAGTTGATAACAAATTTAACCATCTCTTCTTCGTTATCCATAAGTTCGTTTAGGTCGCAAAAACAGATTTCTGGCTCCATCATCCAGAATTCTGCCGCGTGGCGAGTGGTGTTTGAATTTTCCGCTCTAAAAGTTGGGCCGAAGGTGTAAGTTTTGCCAAATGCGTGGGTGATTGTTTCTTCGTGAAGTTGGCCAGACACTGTGAGCGACACCTTTTTGCCAAAGAAATCTTTAGAGTAATCCACCTTGCCAGACTTTGCCACCTTATCTAAATCAAGTGTGGTTACTTGAAACATATCGCCTGCCCCTTCGCAGTCGTTAGAAGTGATAATTGGCGTGTGAACATACACAAAATTGCGCTCGTTGAAAAACTTGTGAATTGCAAAAGCGGAAACCGAGCGAATTCTAAACACGGCGTTAAACAGATTGCCTCGCGCTCTAATTGTTGGGATTGTGCGCAAAAATTCAACAGTGTGGCGCTTTTTTTGAAGCGGATAATCTGTGGCACTCTCGCCCAACACTTCCACCTTTGTGGCGTTTATTTCAAATGGTTGCTGCGCATTTGGAGTTAGGAGCAAGACTCCCTCAACGCAAAAAGATGCGCCCACATTTTGCTTGACCACTTCATCATAATTTTTAAGTTTTTCTTTCTCCACAACGATTTGCACGCTTTTAAATGCGCCGTCATTCAACTCAACAAAGGCAATGTTTTTGCTATCCCTAATCGTGCGCGCCCAGCCGCAGACAGTGATTTTTTTGTTTGCATAATCTTTAAATTTCTTTTGCAAATCTTTAATTTCAATGCGTTTCATAATCTTCTCCTTTATTCTTTAATCAATTTAATATGAACATCTTTTAAGAGTTTTTCGTCAACCGTGTTTGGTGCGTTTGTGAGTGGGTCGCAACCATTTTTATTCATTGGGAAGGCGATGACATCACGAATAAACTCGTTGTGAGTTAGAAGCATCATAAGTCTATCAAACCCCGCACCTGCGCCGCAATGAGGTGGCGCGCCATAAGAGAATGCGTTATAAAGCGCTGGGAATTTGTTTTCCACCACCGATTTATCATAGCCTGCGAGTTTAAACAACTCAACCATATAATCTGGCCTGTGATTGCGCACTGCACCAGACAGACTTTCATATCCATTTATGACCAAATCATATTGATAAGCCTTGGCTTGAAGTGGATTGCACTTAACTTCTTCTATATCTGCCTGAGGCAGACTAAATGGGTTGTGAGAGAAAGCGATGTTGCCTTCATCATCAAGTTCATAGAATGGGAAATCCACAATCCAAACAAAGTTATAGGCATCATTATCAATTAATGATAGGCGCTTGCCCAACTCTTGCCTTAACACATCGGCAAACTTTATGACCTTATCTTTGCTATCTGCCACAAAGAAAATTGTGTCGTTTTTCTCAAAGTGCAATAGGTTATTTATCTTTTGCTTTTCTTCTGGTGTGATAAATTTGCTAATGCCCGTTTCAAACTCTAAGTTTTCATTCACATGCACATAAGCAAGGCCTTTTGCCTCTCTACCCTTTAAAAATTCGGTCAGGGCGTCATAAAACTTTCTGCCCTTCTCACCGCAATTTGCCTTGATTGCTTTAATCACATTGCCCTTAAAGGCATTAAAAGCACTATCTTTAAAGATTTCTGTGGCATCATAAACTTTAAGCGGATTTCTAAGGTCTGGCTTATCGCTGCAATAATCTCGAATTGCCTCTTCATAAGTCAATCGAGCGAAAGGCGTTTTTGGACGCTTGCCGGCAAACTTCTCAAATATGCCAGCATATAAATCTTCAATGACCTTAAACACATCTTCTTGCGTGGCAAAAGCCATTTCCATATCTATTTGATAAAACTCGGTTGGCGACCTATCGGCACGCGCATCTTCATCTCTAAAACAAGGGGCGATTTGGAAATATTTATCCACGCCGCTCGTCATTAAGAGTTGCTTAAACTGCTGAGGCGCTTGCGGAAGCGCATAAAACTTGCCCGGATTTAAACGCGATGGCACAAGGAAATCTCGCGCGCCCTCTGGGCTAGACGCGGTCAAAATTGGAGTTTGCACCTCCAAAAAGCCGAGTTTATTCATAAAGTTGCGCACATATAGCATTAAGTCGCTGCGCAGTTGCAACATATTTTTATTATAGTCAGCACGCAAATCTAGATAGCGATATTTTAAGCGCAAATCTTCATTGACATCTTGGCTAGATTTAATTTCAAAAGGAAGCACATTTTCGCACTTGCCTAAAATTTCAATTTTTTCCGCCACCAACTCAATATCACCCGTGGGCATATTTGGGTTTTTGCTAGAGCGCTCACGCACTAGTCCACTCACTGAAATCACATCTTCTTTATTTAATTCTATTGAAAGATTTTCAGGCAAAATGACCTGAGTTTTGCCATAGAAATCTCTCAGCACAACGAACGTGATGCCGCCTAATTTTCTAATTGTGTCCACAAAACCGGCAAGAGTTTCTTTTTTGCCGGCGTCGGTTAAACGCAAACTGCCGCAATCAACCGACCTATATTTGTTCACTGAAATGCTCATATTTTCTCCCTTTTTATTCTCGCAAATTGCTAAGCAACAAAAAATCGCCCCATGATAAGCAAAATGCTTAATCATTAGGACGAATTATATAAAACCCGCGGTGCCACCTAATTTGCTTTTCAGCCACTTAATTTTGCGCTCTTATTGGAGAGCAAACCATAAAGCTCAGGAGCGTCTTTCACAAGGGCTGCGCTAATAAGTTCTCACTATCCTTATTTCACTTTGAGCCATTTCCCATGCTACTCTTTCCGTCAACGCTTTAAAGATAAATTTATTTTATCACCAAACAAATTGTTTGTCAATTATTTTTGTTATTTTTTTAAAAGTTTTATTGTTTTGACGCTTCCCAAACAAAAAAGGCTTACCGCCTTTATTGTTGTCTACTTATTGCCCGCTCCACTATTTTCACCGAGATTAAACACTTTTAAAATCTCTTCCAATTCCATGTTTGGATGAAGCGCTTCGTTGAAATCAAAGCCGCTTGACGAAACATTGTTTAACAAATCGTCTGTTGGACCGCCGCGCTTGACATCTCCACCAACTGATTTGCTATCAAAACAGTTGATAATGTTGTGAAGAAGTTTTTTGATTGGGTCGTCAACCACAACTTGCTTTTTCATGTCCACTGCTGGCTCTTTTGGGTTGGCGTTAAGATTGCTATAAACGAGCGTTTTAAATTTTTCGCTCATGTCTTTTAATTTGGCGTCATTTTTAAGCTCTGGATAGCGCAAATAAAGTTCGTTGATAATCTGCTCCATTCTTAGATACATCAATCTGCTACGCTGAATATCCAATAGATAAAGTTTTTTGCGGCTGGCTTCAAGTTGATTTGCGTGCTCCATGCTGGCAATAATTGCGCTAGAAATTGACTGCTCTTTATTTTTATAATCTTCCACAATCGCACGCAGGCGTGAAATTGTGGCGCGTTGCTCGGCAATGGTGGCCTGCAACTCGGCAATTTTTGCGTTGTTATCTATATTCTTATCCATTTTTCTTTCTCCCTTTAATTATGTTAAACACAAAGTATACAATAAACCAGCCAACGAGCAAGCCAATCATCCACCAAAGATTAATAATCTTTTGCACAAATAGCAAAGTGATGAGCCCAAAGCCTAAAAACAAGAAAAATAATTTTAGTTGAAACTTATCTTTAAAGTATAACCCTGTGAATAGGCTCGCTGCCGCCACTGCAAACAAATAGTATGGCCAAAACTGTGAAACTTGCCAACCGCCCTTTGTTTGACCAAAGTATAGCACAAAATTTAAAATTCCGCAAAGCAGAAGGACTATGCCTATAAACATTGAACTGTCTAGTTTTAGCGAAAAAGCACGAACAATTAGCAAAATGCCAATAAGCATGAGCGACACAGCAAAACTAATGCGAAAAAAAGGAAAATTGATAGGCAACAAATCTAGAATGAAGCACACAACATTCACAATCAACACTGAATAATATAAGATTTTAGATTTTTTGCCCAAGGCTTGCTCCTTTTAACTATTTTTTTGTTTTCTTTTTAAAATCGACCTTATCAATTTATAAATTAAGATTGATGCACCTATGATTAGCATTAAAATGCTCACCATTTGCGAAACGCGAACATTTGAATTGCCTATAAACAGGCTATCGCCCCTTATACCTTCTATTATTGCCCGCCCGAGCCCATACCAAACAAGATATGTGGCAGTTGGGATAACTTTTTGCTTACACTTTAAAAAGACGATTAAGATTAATGCAAAGCCAACCAAATTCCATAAACTTTCATATAAATTTGTGGCCAAACGCCAAGTGTAAACCCCCGAGCCGACATAAGTTTCCACCTTCATAGCAAAAGGAAACCATTGCATGTCCGGATTGGTAACCACACTGCCATAGCAGCATTGTGAGAAAAAGCAACCCACTCTGCCTATTGCCTGCCCCAAGATTAGCGCAGGCACGCAAATATCGAAAATGTCTATCAAAATCTTAAAGTTCCGCTTAATTGCGCAGAAGATTAACACACCAATAATGCCACCAATCACTCCGCCCAAAATGGCAAGCCCGCCATCTTTAAAATTGAAGAACTCTTTAAAGGAAACGCCATAGAATATGAAATAATATAATCGCGCACCGATAATGGCAAGAGGCAAACATATAATTGCCAGCAGAATGATGTCATCACTCTTTATGCCCCGCCTTTTTGCTAGCGCACACGCAATTATTATGCCCAAAAGCATGGCAAAAGAAATTATCACACCATAAAATGCGATTTCAAAGCCAAAGATAGTAAAACCTGACGGCGGAATGCTATAAGATTTCATAATTTTATTGTATATCAAAGCAAAAAAAAATGCAACTGATTATTTTTAAAATTTTTGCAATTTTTTGGCTCATTGCACCTATTTTTAATAAATTGAGAAGTAAAGTTAAAGCGCAATGGCAAAACCTGATGAATAGCTAGGCTAATATAACAAACTTTTTGATTTTTTCATATTTAATTTTATGAAATATTTTGGAACGGATGGAATAAGGGGGATTGCTGGGAAAACTATCTCCCAACATTTAATAAATAAGGTTGGCAAGGCGTTGGTGAAATTTTATGACGCTCACAAATTAAAGCGAGTGCTTTTGGTGGGCAACGACAGCAGAATTTCTAGCGATTGGATTTTATCTATAATGCAATCCACACTCTTAAAGCACGGAATTGAGGTGCACAACATTGGTGTTTGCACCAGCCCCGCCCTTGCATATTTAACGCACAAATTCGGTTATCCGTTATCTATGATGATAAGCGCATCTCACAACCCGCACGAATATAATGGAATAAAATTTTTCAATGAATTGGGAGAAAAAGTAAGTGAGCAGGTTGAGCAAGAGATTGAGCAGTTTATGGATAAAAAATTTTCATTTAAAATCAACTATGCCACCGCTAAAAACAAAGAAAACTTAAAAGCGGAATATGTAAAATTTTTAAAGTCAATAAAAAAGAACAATCTGCCGTGCGTTATCGACTGCGCTTTTGGCGGAGCGAGCGAAATTGCAAAATTTGTTTTTTCACCAAACAAAATCATTAATCAGCAATATGACGGAAAAAATATCAACCTAAACGCCGGCTGCACTCACATACAATTTTTGCGTTCGATTTGTGTGCGCGAGCATAAGATTGGATTTGCGTTTGATGGCGATGCGGATAGGCTAATAGTCGTTGATGAGACGGGCGAAATTTTTGATGGCGATAAAATTTTATTTATCCTATCTAAATTTTTTCAAAAACGCGGGGACATTTTGGTTGGCACAATTTACACAAATTCGGGGTTAGAAAAAGCGCTAGCAAAAAACGGGGTGATTTTAAAGCGGGCGCAGGTTGGGGATAAGTTGGTTTATGAAGCGATGAAAAATTATGCGTCCATTTTGGGTGGCGAAAACTCCGGGCACATAATCTTAAAGCAATTCGCCAACACGGGGGACGGATTGCTAAATGCGATTGTGCTAAGCAACATTTTATCCACCACAAAAAAAACTTTAAAGCAACTCACTTTTGATTATGCTGAATTTTATCAGGCGAGCGCAAATTTGAAATTGGGTGGCAAGTTTGAAATGACTGAAAGCATCAAAACAAAAATTAATGAGTTTGAAAATTTGGGAGCACGGATAATTGTTCGCCCAAGTGGAACCGAACCCGTTTTGCGCATTATGGTGGAGCATCAAGAAAAAGAAATGGGAGAAAAATTTTTAGAAGAGTTAAAGAAAACAATCTGCTAAACTTTTTAAAAATTTTTTAAAAAATTAAAAAATAGCGGTTAAATTTAAGAAATTTTTGCAAAAAATTGTTGTTTTTCAATAAATTTAAAAAATTTTTTAGGTTTTTTATTTTCGATTATTCTTTAAATTTAGGTATTGGCAATGCCGCATAACCCCTCCCAACTTATTGCAAAAAATTTTGCTTTGTGATAGAATTATTTTATGGATTATGTGTTAGAAAAAAGTTGGAGTGAAAAACTCTCCACCCGTTTTGAGCAAGACTATAAAAGAAAATTGTTTGGCTGGCTTAATGGCGAATATGCAAGCAAGGTAGTTTTCCCGCCTAAGCAATTAATTTTCAACGCTCTTAACCTTGTGCCGATTGACAAAGTGAAAGTGGTGATTATTGGTCAAGACCCTTATCACACTCGCGGGCAGGCAGATGGGCTTGCGTTTAGTTGCCACAACGGCACACCTCAGCCGAGCCTTAAAAACATCTTTAAAGAGATTAATGACGATTTGCATATTGAAATGAGTGGCAACACAGATTTGACTGCGTGGGCAAAGCAAGGAGTTTTGCTTTTAAACACAAGTTTGACTGTTATTGAGCATCAACCTGCCAGCCACGCAAACGAACTTTGGCACACTTTCACAACTGAAGTGGTTAAAATTTTAAACGAATTAAATCAGCCGATTGTGTTTATGCTTTGGGGCAATCACGCAAAATCTTTTTTGCCGTTGTTAAAAAATCCTAATCACCTAATTTTGCAATCCGCTCACCCCAGCCCATTTTCGGCTTATAACGGATTTTTCGGCTGTAAACATTTCAGCAAATGCAACGAATTTTTAACCGCTCACAACCTAACGGCGATTGATTGGAGAATTTAAAGATTAAAACTTTAACATTAAAATTATTGACAAATACAAAATAATTTGGTAATATATAAACATGTTTAAGGCAATTATTATTCGCAACATTATTATTAACATCTAGATTAGATGTTGCGATTTGCTGTTTAAATTCAAAGTGTCGGCAGGTCGCTGGCACTTTATTTTTATTAGTTAAAGATTATCCGCTACTCGCCAGATAATTAAATAAATTTCGGTTGTGAAAAAATTTGCGATCTCAATTCAAGGAGTAAAAAATGAAAAAAGAACAAGGCAATTTGAATTATGTGAAAATGGAAGAAGGAGTGCTTTCCTTTTGGCAGACGCATGATATTTTTGAAAAAATGAAAGCCAAAAATAAAAAGACGGGCAAATATTTTGCCACGCTTGACGGCCCAGTTACTGCTAATTATGATATGGGCTTGCATCATGCTTATAACCGCACTTTTAAAGATGCGATGTTTAAGTTTAACGCACTTTGTGGCTGCGATGAGCATTTCCAAAACGGGTTTGACTGCCACGGTCTGCCTGTTGAGTTACGTGTGGAACGCGAGTTGGGCATAAACAGCAAAAAAGAAATTGAGCAATATGGCATTGGCAATTTTGTGGAAAAATGTATGGAAGTTTGCGATAGATATGCAAAATCTATGACGCAATCTTCAATCCGCCTTGGTCAATGGATGAATTGGGACGATAGTTACTATACAAATAGCGACAACAACATAACTTCCATTTGGCACTTTTTAAAAAAGTGTGATGAAAAGCACTATATTTCAAACAGCCACCGCATTATGCGTTGGTGCACTAGGTGTGGCACTAGCCTTAGCGAACACGAGATGAGCGATCAAGACGCATATAAAACTGTTAGTTGCCTGGCGATATTCTTTAAATGTCCAATAAAAGGCACTAATAACGATATGTTGGTTTGGACAACCACCCCTTGGACACTTTGCGCAAATGTGGCTATTGCAGTTAACCCAGAGCTTGAATATAACATTGTGAAAGTTAAATC
>CANRGF010000030.1 GCA_947630075.1 uncultured Clostridia bacterium | reverse complement strand
TGACGCAGTCAAAGTTATCAATGCACACAATAAACCACTCGCGCTTTATATGTTTTCAAACAACAAACACAATCAAGATAAGGTGCTCACCAAATGTCAATTTGGCGGAGGCTGTGTGAACGATACCATCATGCACATAGCAAACCCAAATTTGGCATTCGGCGGATTGAAGCAGAGTGGTATAGGTGCATATCATGGCAAGGCAGGGTTTGACACATTCACTCACTATAAAAGCATTGTGAAAAATTCAAACAAATTAGATTTGCCTTTGCGCTATCAACCAACGAGCAAGTTCAAACAATTCTTGATTAGATTGTTTTTAAAATAGTATTTTAGTTCGTTATGTTTAATACATAGATTTTTTAAAAAATTTTTAAAACAATAAAAATAAGGGCAAAATTTTCAAAAAAATTTAAAATTAGCCCCTATTTTTTTATTTTTCTAATTTTTATTGTTCTTTTGTGCACTCTTTTAAAATGTTTAATAATTCATCATTCATAGCGCACGCGCGAAACCCTTTTTCGCTTAGAGTTGAAGCTCCTGCCATTTTTGTGATGAATAGACCAGGGTAATAGTCCCATGGTTTTTCACTTAAATAAACCACACCATGAAACCAACCCGCGGCGACAAAAGCCATAGATGCGCAGATAGCACCCGTCCTGCGAAATCCAGTTATTCCATATTTTTTGATGTTGTTGCACACATCCACAAACCGACCGCAATCCACACAGTAAAGAGCGTTCTTTAAAGGCACTTGCCGAACTTGAATTTTTTCTCCATTTAAAAATGCACCATTTTTGTCGGCATAAAATAAATATCCCATTTTTGGCATGTCAATAACAGCGGCAACAGTTTTTCCGTTTTTTACGCAAGCCAACTGAATTCCCCAAAGTGGCAATCCGTTTGCAAAATTAATCGTGCCATCAATTGGGTCTATGGTAAAGCAATTTTTGCTAACTTCTTTTTTGCTGTTTGTTTCTTCACTCACAATATCAAAGTTTGGATATTCTTCATTGATTTTTGAAATCAAAAACTTTTCTATTTTCAAATCTAAATTGGTTACCAAATCATTAGGGGTGGAGCCTTTCTTTTCTTTCACTACGAAATGTTCTTTTGATATTGCTTCTGCTTGGTTTACAATGTTTAATAAAAACTTGAGATCTTTTGTCATAACTCCTCCAAAATTATTTTAAACAAATTAAATATTTTTTCAAACAAAATTGATTGGGTTTTTCAAATTTGCAAAATTTTATTTGCATATCACAGTCAAATGTTTTAAAATAAAATTATGAAAGAGAAGAGTAAGTTTTTATATGTGATTAATGCAGTTTTCCTTTTGCTAATTATGGTGGGAGATGCTTTTTTTATAGCTTTTGACCAAACTTGGGTAAAAGGTTTAACTAGTGCATTGTTCGTTTTGCTTGGCATATTAAATCTGTTTTTTGTGATAAAGCAAACGGATAAGAAAAATTTCGTTATAATTCTTCTAATAGGTCTGTTTTTTGCCATGTTGGGAGACATTATGCTTGAGTTTGTTTTCATTGCAGGTGCGGTGTTGTTTGCCGTTGGACATATATTCTTTTTCATTTCTTATTGCTTTTTAATTAAGTTTAAATGGAAAGATTTAGCTTTTGGTCTTGCAATTTTTCTTCCGTCTGTTTTGTTCATCACGCTAGCACCAATCTTTTATTTTGATGGCGTGCAAATGGAATTGGTTTGCGTGTTTTATGCGCTCATTATTTCACTAATGGTGGGCAAAGCGCTATCAAACTATGTGCAAGAACGGTCTATATTGCTTTTGATTGTCCTTATCGGCAGTGCTTTATTCTTTTTTAGCGATTTAATGCTGTTGCTAAACAAATTTTCTTCTCCATTGCAAATAACAAGTCTTTTATGTCTGCTAACATACTATCCAGCCGAATTTTTGCTCGCTCACTCAATTTTGCACACAAAGCAAAATTAAAAATTTGCTTTATCTAGTGAAAACCTATTTATAATAATTAACCTTGCATTTTGAAAAGCTTGCACGAATTTGCTTGAAAATAATATTTATTTATAAAAAATGTAAAAATGCTTGACAAGTTGATTTTTTTGTGTTATTATCAAGTCGTAAAAGTAGGAGTAACCACTTCTCACCTTGGAGCAGACGCGACAATGGTAATATGCAAAAAATTCATAAATTGTTTATTTTGTATATAAGTGGGCGCTTACTTAAAGGTTGCCCATTTTTTATGGGTACGACATTCAAAATGGAGGGAAATTGAAAGAATCACTTAAAAACGAGCAAATTTCTTTAGCGGAGATTCGTCTAATTGGTGCAAATAGCGAGCAGTTAGGCATTATGTCTAGCGCAAAGGCGTTAGAAATCGCAAAGCAGCAAGGGTTAGACCTTGTGCTTATCGCACCTGAGGCAAAGCCACCAGTTTGCAGGGTTATGGATTATGGCAAACATAGATTTGACGAATTGAAAAAATTGAAAGACCAAAGGAAAAATCAAAAAATTGCCAAACTTAAAGAGATGCCTTTGAGCATGACGATTGATGACCATGACCTTGAAATCAAAGCAAAGCAAGTTTGCAAGTTTTTGCTCGATGGCAGCAAAGTGAAAGTGAACATCCGCATGTTTGGCAGGTTGCAAGGCCGCCCACAGGTGGGGATAGACATTATGAACAAATTTGCTTCCCTTTGTGCATCTGCTGGTCAAATAGACAAGCAGCCCGAAGTGAATGGTCGTAACATCTTTATGTTTTTAGCGCCACTAGCGAAAAAGTAATTCTTACTTAATCAAAAAAAGGAGATAATTATGCCAAAAATTAAAACTAGGAAAGCCGTTGCAAAGCGCTTTAAAGAAACAGGCAATGGCAAAATTAAAATGATGCATGACGGCAAGGGCCATATCCTTACCAAAAAATCAAGGAATAGGAAGCGCAAATTAAGAAAAACCGGATACGTTTCTAAACAATTTGAAAGAAACTACAAGGAAATGATGTAGGAGGGCGAAATGAGAATTAAGCGTGGAGTTAGTGCAGTTAAAAAGCGTCGTGCCATTTTAAAACAAGCCAAAGGTTATCGCGGAGCAAAGTCTAAACTTTAAAGCTTAAAAAGCGTGATATGCGCTCATTGTGGATAACCCGTATCAATGCAGGTTGCAGAGAAAACGGCATCTCATATAGTGTGTTTGTCAATGGCTTAAAGAAGGCAAATGTTGAGTTGAACCGCAAAGTGCTTGCAGATTTGGCTGCCACAGATAAAGCAGCATTTGCAAAATTGGTTGAAACTGCTAAAAATGCAAAATAATAAAAAACTGCCGAAAGGCAGTTTTTTTCATGCAATAACTAAACATTAAGGCAAATTGTATGAAGATTTTATTATCTAAGATTATTGCTATATTTATATTCGCAAATTCACTCAGCTAGAGATTTTAATTATGTGCCAATTTTATCAATCGATTTTTGTGTAGAATTTCAAACATTTGTTTGACTATAATATTAACTTTATATATAATTAAATTATGCAGTTAACTAAACAAAACATAAAAGATTTGAAAGATAAAAAATTTAGGAAGCAAAACAAACTCTTCTTTGTGGAAGGGGAGAAGTTTTGCGCAGATATTTTGCACTATGGGGCAGAGATTTTATACACAATCACCACCAATAAATCATTAACAGGCTATCCAAACACTTGCGTGGTGAGTGAGCAAGTTTTATCTTCTCTTGCCACCACAAAAACTAATCAAAACATCATCTGCGTGTGCAAAATTAACGAGCCGAGCATATCGTCTAAGGGAGATGCTTTGGTGCTAGACAATGTTCAGGACCCAGGCAATGTGGGCACGCTAATCCGTTCTGCCATGGCGTTTGGTTTTGAGGACATATATCTAATAAACTGCGCAGATGCTTATGGAGAAAAAGTAATTCGTTCATCGGCAGGGACTGCTTTGTCCGCTCGCTTGCACATTTTAACTTTCGACCAATTTCAATCAAACAAGCAAAAAATAGCCGAGAATTTTGTGGTTGCCGATATGTTTGGCTCTCCAATAAGCCAAATTCGTTTGCCAAAAGGCAAAATTGCTGTTATAATAGGAAATGAGGGAAACGGCGTTAGCGAGGGCTTTCGCTCGCTTGCCAATATGGTGGTGTCCGTGCCAATGAGCAATAAGGTGGAAAGCCTAAATGCGGGAGTTGCGGGCAGCATAATTATGCAAAGAATTAGTGAGGTGAGATAATGTCAGGTCATAGCAAGTGGAATAACATTAAGGGAAGGAAGGAAAAGAGCGACGCAGAGCGTAGCAAAATTTTCACAAAAGTTGGCAGAGAAATAATGGTGGCTGTGAAAGAGGGTGGCGCAAATGTGGACGCAAATAGCAAATTAAAAATGGCAATTGCTAAGGCTCGCCAATGCAATATGCCAAATGATAGAATAAACAGCATTATTAAGAAAAATAGCGAGGTTGATAGTTCGTCTTTCCTTGAGCAAACTTATGAAGGATACGGTGTTGGCGGTGTGGCAGTGGTTGTGAAGTGTTTCACAGACAACAAAAATCGCACCAGCAGTGATGTCCGCTACGCGTTCGATAAGTTTGGTGGGAGCCTTGGTTCAACGGGCTGTGTGAGTTATATGTTTGACAATAAAGGCGTGGTTGTGGTTGAGAAAAACGACAAGTTTAATGGCGATAGCGCAATGGAGTTGGCGATCAACATGAATGCGATTGATTGCGAAGATGAAGATGTCTTCACAATCTACACTGAGCCGAACGCCACGGCAGTAAATGAATTGGTTTCTGCCTTTGAAAATGCGGGGTACACAATCCTCTCTTCTGGGGTGGAGATGATTCCGCAAAACTACATAAATTTAGACGAACATCAGCGAGAGACCTTCAACAAAATGATAGATAAATTAAACGAAAGTGATGATGTGATAGATGTAATTCACAATTTAGAGGAGCAAGATGAATAACGAAAGATTAAAAGAGATTTTGAAGGAATTAAACGATAATAGGAGCAAATTATCCGCTCTTTTTTCGCTTTATAACTCGTCGTTAATCACGGCTGAGGATAGCAGGGCAAGCCTTTCATCATATTACGAGCAGATGATAGACCTTAAAAATGATTTAAACATGCTCTCAAATTCAATAGCTAGCTTCAAAAAGAGCGATAGGGCAAGCGAACTTAAAAAGAATAAATCAAAAATAATCCAATTTGGCAAAGATGCCGTTGAGGCAAATTCTAATTTTGAGGATAATTGCAATAGATATAAACTTGCTTTGCAAGAGTGTGGCTCACTCAAAACAGAGTATAAGCACGCTGTTAGTGAACTTTGCAGGGAATTTAAATCGATTGTTTCAAGTGAAAAATCGGTTGAGCCAATTTTAATTAAAGGTTATAAGCAGCAAGTCAAAATAATCCGTGCCATATTGGATAGGATTGAGATGTTGATTGCCGATTATAATGTTAAAAGAAACAAAGTTGAGGTGGATAGTGAGCGCTTCACTGAGTTGTATGAAAGTGTGAATTCAATAATTTCTCAATTAAAAGTGTCTGCATAGGGGTGAAATGAGAGTTTTAGGCATAGACCCAGGCTTAAATATAATAGGCTATGGCATAATTGAAACAAATGGTTTTAAAGTGGTGGACTATGGAGTTATCACCACTCCTAAAACCATGTCCATCAGCGAGCGCCTTTTCACAATCTATAAGGCTTGTTGCGAACTGATGGAAACTTTTAAACCAGACGAAGTGGCTTTTGAAGAGTTGTTTTACAACACAAACATCACCACAGGCATTCCGGTTGCGGAGGCTCGTGGTGCGCTTATTGTGGCGTGCAAGCAATATCTAAACAAACTGTTTGAATACACTCCACTGCAAATCAAGCAGGCACTAACGGGCAATGGCAGGGCAGAAAAAAAGCAAATGCAATTCATGGTGAAAAGCATTTTGGGTTTAAACGCCACTCCAAAACCAGACGATGCCGCTGACGCTCTCGCCGTGGCAATTTGTCATATCCAAACCAGCAGCGTTATGAGTGATAATCGTATGTAATTTTTTATGTTTAAGGAAGGTTATGATAGGTTTTATTAAAGGCATTTTAAGAGAAAAAGATATGGGCAACATCACAGTTGAAGTGGGTGGTGTTGGTTTTTTAATATCGGTTACAAACAGTTGCATGGCAAATTTGCCAAATGTTGACGAAGAGGTCAAGATTTACACATATATGCAAGTTAAAGAGGACGAATTAAGCCTTTTTGGTTTTGTTAGCCCAGAAGAAAAGAAGTTTTTCATGCAATTAATTTCTGTTAGTGGCGTTGGACCAAAAACGGCACTCCAAATTCTTTCTGCAGAGCGCATGACAGCGCTTATAACTAGCATTATAAATGAAGATGTTTCAGTCATTGCAAACTGCAAGGGAATCGGCAAAAAGACGGCAGAGCGCATTGTGTTAGAGCTTAAAGATAAGATTAAGCCATTTGACTATATTTTGCCACAAGAAGCCCCAGTTAACGTCAAAAATGCCAGCATTGATGACGCCGTTGTGGTGCTCACCAGCCTTGGCATAAATAAAAATGAGGCACTTCGCCTAGCAAAACAGGTGTTCATTGATGGCGACACAGCCGAGCAAATTGTTGCCAAAGCCTTACACAATATGGGCGGGTAGATATGTATAAGTTTAAAAAAGATAGTTATACACGCAATCGTGGAGGTACTAGCACACTTCTAAAATTAAATTGTAGGCGTTGTAATAATCTTATTTGCATTTATCAAAAAGATGGTCCCGGAAATTTATATAGGTTGTATTGTGATAGAATTGTATACCCAAAATCTTTAGTGGAAAATGTAACTAATAAAAATATAAAAAATCTTGAAAATTTGTGTTGTGAAAAATGCAATGCGATTTTGGCTGTGCCTATGATTTATGAAAAAGAAAAACTGCTTGCATTAAGATTGTTCGCCGATGCTATAGAAAAAACAAAAATAACAATTAAAGATTATGAAAATTTAAAAAGTACGAAATAATTACGATTAAAAGGAAAATATGTCAACAATTGTTGAAGTGGGAATGCCACTTAAAAAGCATTTAATTTATTATCACGATATGCTGCAAAAGCAAGGCATGCAGTTAGTTTTTGCCTGCATAACACATGATTTATATTACGCAAAAGACACTAATTTTGATGGTTTAACCGAAAATCAAATGAAAAATGCTTGCATTAGATTGCGTATGTCAGGTGGTGGAATAAACACAAAACCGCTTGGAAACAACAAAAAAATGTTGCAGCAAGAGGAAGAACTAATTAAGCAAGGATACACCAAAGTTTTCGACACAATAAAATTTGATTTTCACTACATGAAAGATGGCATGAACACGCGCATTCAACTGCAAGACATAAAAGACCTTGGTTTGTTGGTTTATTATAATAATCATGATTATGACAAATATTCACCTAAAAAACAACGAGAACTTTTAATTAAAGAATTAAATGGTTATGGCTTTAAATTTAAGCAAACAGACTTAGGGTTAGATAAATTACGAACATTTTATTATGGCAAAAAGATGTATAGCGAAAACCAAAATGGTTAAGGAAACTTACTATTTTAGAATTTAAAGGAGCAATATGATAGGGATTAACACAAATTGTGAATGTGGCAAAGACTATAAAGAAATTTTATTAAACATAAAAAATGCAGGTTTTAAAAATGTTATGGTGGCTTTTAAAACCGGTTTGACAGAAGAACTGTTAAAAGAAGCATTAAGATTAGGTTTAAATGTTCCTTATGTGCATTTAACTAATTCGAACAATTTATGGTGCAAAGGGCCAGAGAACGAAATAGTGGTTCAGAGTTTAAAAGAGCAAATTGCGCTCTGCGCTAAATATGGAATTTCAATAGCGGTTATGCATGCAACCAGGGGCTCGGCAAATGAACTTGCACTTCCGCCAAACGAACATGGGTTGAAATGCATCAAAAAAATAGTTGATTTTGCAAAAAAACACAAGGTTAAAATTGCTTTGGAAAATTTAGATAAATTAAGTTATAAACATTTTGTTTATGTCATGGAAAACATAAAGGATAAAAACTTAGGTTTTTGCTATGATTGTGGGCATCATCAATTATATTTGCCAAAAGTGGACTTATTAAAACGTTATGGCAATAGAATTTTGGCGGTGCATTTGCACGATAACAAAATGGATTGGGAATATGGATTTGATTGGTCAAATGATTTGCATTTTCTGCCTTTTGACGGCAAAATTAACTTTAATAAAGTGTGTGAAAAGCTTGCCAAAACGTCTTATAAAAATGTAACAATGTTAGAGGTGCATAAAGACTGCTGGGGGATGCCTACTCCTTATAATAAATTAACAAACGAACAATATTTAAAA
The DNA here is from genome assembly GCA_947630075.1 of uncultured Clostridia bacterium. Classification (GTDB taxonomy): domain Bacteria; phylum Bacillota; class Clostridia; order Christensenellales; family UBA1242; genus Onthoplasma. Next base: position 817 of record CANRGF010000030.1, on the reverse strand, counting down.
GAAGCGTATAAGAGGGCAGAAAAATTAGAAAGTTTATTGGATAAATATAGAAAGCAATAAAAAAGGAAACATTATGGAAGAGAAAGATAGATTTATTTCAAGCACAAAAAACATGAGCGATGTTGAGGTCGAAAACAAACTTAGACCTATGTCTTTTGACGAATATGTCGGGCAGGAAAAAATTAAATCTAATCTTAAAGTGTATATCAACGCGGCAAAGAAAAGGAAAGAGGCGCTCGACCATGTTTTGCTTTATGGCCCGCCCGGGCTTGGCAAAACCACATTAAGCCACATTATTGCCAACGAAATGGGCAGCCAAATTAAAATTACCAGCGGCCCAAGCATTGAAAACGCTGCCGACCTTGCCGCAATTTTAACAAATTTAAACACTAACGATGTGCTTTTCATTGATGAAATTCACCGCATTTCAAAATCGGTGGAAGAAATTTTGTATCCCGCAATGGAGGACTATGCGCTAGATTTCATCGTGGGCAAAGGGCCAAGCGCGCGCAGCATGAGGCTTAAAATTCAACCTTTCACGCTTATTGGCGCAACAACCAAGGTGGGCAACCTTTCAAGTCCGTTGCGGGATAGGTTTGGCGTTGTTTGCCGCTTGGAGATGTATTCGGTTGAAGAGATTGCAAAAATCATTTCGCGCTCGGCAAGCATTTTGGGTGTGCAGATAGAAAAAGATGCCGAAGTGGAAATTGCAAAGCGCAGCCGTGGCACTCCGCGCGTGGCAAACCGCCTTTTAAAGCGCGTGCGCGACTATGTGCAGGTGGAGGACAAAAACACAATAACCGCCGCCGATGCAAAA
>CANRGF010000029.1 GCA_947630075.1 uncultured Clostridia bacterium | reverse complement strand
ATTCTAACTTATTGTTTTCAATCCACCATAGCGGATAAAACGAACCCAGACATTGGTGAAATTTTTGAAGAGATTGCCATTGTGGAAATGCGCCACTTAGGCTTAATTATGCACGCCATCACAAAGTTTGGAGGCGTACCAAGATATGAGAGTGCAAACGGCTCACCTTTTAGCACGGGCGCTATAAACTACTCCACCAAATTGAAGGATATGCTTGAATTGGATATACGCGATGAACAGTTGGCAATAGACAGTTATAATCAAGCCATACGCATTGTTAAAAACGAAAGTTTAAAAGCGTTGCTTGCACGGATTATTTTAGATGAGCAACTGCACATCGAAGCGTTAAAGCAAATTAGGGATAATATCCAATTTTTATCAATTTAGCAAAAATTTGTATAAAAATTGCAAAAAAATGCGTAAAATTTGCGCATTTTTTGTTTTTTTTGATTTATTTTGAATAAAGCATGAGCTCTCTTAGTTTTCCAAACTTGTTCACTTCTTTTAAAATTTTCTTTGTGATAACGGCATGAGCCTTAATTAAAATTTCGTTGTTGAAATTAAAAATATCCTTTGTGCAAATTCTGCCAAGCAAGAAATCTGCGCTTTGAAAATTTGGCTTTGGCAAATTTATTTCTTCTAGGTTGGTGCTTGGCGTTGGTGGAATGTCTATTGGCAAAATTTTTGCGTCCACTTCTTTTTGGCTTTTAAATATTTTTGGGCTTTTTTGTGGCGTGAATTTTTTCACATTCACATTGTCGCTCTCTTCATAAAATATTGTAGTGTTTTTGCCAGACGATGCAAGGCTATCCACCGAGAGAGATTGATCGTTATCTAGCGAAAATTTTTCTGTTAAAAATTTGTCGGTCAAACTCACTTCTTTTATCACTCCTAGATATTCACCTCTTATTGTGTATGCCTTAGAATTTATTGGGCAAGTAAAAAGATTTTCATCTTCCACTTTTAAATTCACCGACTGATTATTTTTCACCGTTATGGCATTTTTGCCAATATGATATATGTTTTTTGAAGGAAGTGTGAATTTGTTTCCTTCTTCGCCAACGAGTTCGAGTTCAATCAACTTTTTTAATTTTTTGTCAAAATAAAGTTTATCCACCACGCCCAACAATTCCCCTTCATATAACGACAACACTGATAAATTGATTAAATCGTTGCAATAATACATAATTTCACCTCATTTTAATTTATGCCGTGCCCAAACAAATAGAACACACACTAGGCAACAATAATGCTAGTTTTTGGCGAATTTATTTGCATTATGATGAAATTTTGGGTATAATAAAATTATAAATTAGGGGTAGGGGAATGAAAAGGCTTTGTTTGTTTATCTTGATGCTAATAATGCCAACCTTTCTTTTTGCCTGCGCCAAAGAGAATAAAACCAAACTCGCCACTCCCACAGAAGTGAGCGTGGAAGCGGGCGAAGTGGTGTTTTGTTGCGTGGAAAATGCTGAGGCTTACACGGTGGATTTTGGCAGTTTTTCGCGCAAAATCACGCCAAACTCACAAGAGGTGGAATTGTTTAATGAAAGCGGAAAAAATTATCTTTCGTTTGACGCATCAAATCTCATGCTGGTTGGCAAAGACTATGTTATAAAGGTGTGTGCGCACGCTGAAAAGATGAAAGATAGCGATTTCTCCGCACCTATCAATTATAAGCATGTGGCAAAGCTTCAAACGCCCACAGCCATTTTAAATGCCGGCTTTCTCACATGGGATAAAATTTGGCAAGCCGATTATTATTTGGTTGAAGTAAGCGCTCCTTTTGAAATGAACGTTGAAACATTTTCAATAGACGAAAATCGTTTTGACCTAAAAAGAGTGTTGCAAATGAGCGGAAATTATGAGTTTAGAGTGAAGGCTGCAAGCTCAAATCAAAACTTTATTGAAAGCGAATTTTCAACGCCAATAAGTTTTGTGAATATGCGAGAGTTGGAAGCTCCACAATTATCAAAAGTGCAGATTGTGGATGGAGATAGGCACATTTTAGCGGTTGTGGATAGCACTGCCACAAAGATTGGCATCACGATAGACAATCAAGAGAAAATTGTGAGCATTAATAGCCCATATATAAAGAAAGTGGACGGAACGGACAACTTTATAGATATTAACTTAACCGAATTCGCTTCAAGCGAGTTGCCACAGATGAATTTTAATGAATATAGGGTCTATTCAATTTGCGTTCGCCTTTCAAACGACAGTGAAAATTCAAATTTTAGCAACATTCAAGAGTATGAAAACTTTGCGCCATTCTCTGCTCCAACTTGTGAATATTTAGATGGCGAGTTGAAGTGGGAAGACGAGGGCGAAGAGAGTGAATATAAAGTGATCGTGGCAACAGACGAGGGCAAAGAAGAATATGTGTTCCCGACAAATGTGAGAAGGTTTATCCTGCCTGAAAATGCAAGGGCTGCCAGCATTATGAAATTGAAAAATGGCACGCATTCAAACTCGCCACTTTCAAACTGGGCTTCCCCATTAAACATCAGCTCGGCAGAGCAACAGGGCAGCGTGGAAGAAAATTTTGTGAGTTGGTCGGCAGAAGGCTCATTTTATATTGTTGAAATTGACGGCAAAATTGCCTGCACCAGCGAGCCAAAAATTGACCTTTCATTGTTGGAAAATAAAATTAATAGTTTCTTAGTGTTATCTTGTGGCGAAGAGGTTAGCCTAATTAGAGTGAAGATTAATCCAAGCATATATTTGGCTGCACCATCTGCGCTTGTTTTCTCAATAACAAATCCATATCTTCTTCAATTTGAGCCGGTTGCCAACGCTTATGGTTATTATGTCTTTTTGAAGGGGACGCACACAGATGAATTAGATTATGTGCGCATTGACCACCTTTTCACAAGCGCAAACATTGACCTTTCTAATTATTTAAGCAAAAGCGAAGAATATGGCTATAGCGTGAAAGTTCAAGCGGTTGGTATGCCTTATGGAGCGTTTGAAACAAGCGAGTTGTCCGACCCGGTTGAAATTGTGCACAATAAAAGGCTTGAAACGCCGCTAATCACTCAGCAGTCAATAAAAAAGGAGCAAGATAAATGCTATATCAACTTCAATTCAGTGGAAGGAGCGGCAAAATATTTAATTAATGTGAATTATGTGCCAAAGATTGTGGACGCACAGCAAGGGGAAACTCAAAGGTTTGAACTTTCCGAACTTCTGGTTGCAGCGGGGCAGTACACAATCTCTGTGCGCGCTCTTCCTAGCGATGATGATGCCTTTGTGCAAGCAAGCGAATTTTCCTCCCCTATTGTTTACACCAACTATGTGCAATTAGAGAGCGTGGCAGATTTGTTGGTGGACTATCAAGACGGGCAATATATCCTTTCGTTTACAGAGCAGGCGAATGCAGATAATTATCTGATTAAGATTGTTTATGGTGGCGGAGAAGAAAATGAAAAAGATTATCTAGATTTCCTTTCAGGCAAAGGCTTAAGTGAAAGCTTTTTCATCACATCCAGCCCGTTCAATCTGTCTAACTATGTGAACCGGCTGGGCAGCTATAAGGTGTTTATCACAGCGGAGTCGGAAGCAAACCCATTTTTCTCAAATTCTAGCACGGTCAGTGTGGATTTCACGGTAATTTAGCATAAAAACAATCTATCTATTCAAACTAACTTTATGAAAGTTAGCAAAGAAACCAAATCTAAAATACAAAAAAAATTGCATCAAAGCAGCGATATCAAAACTCGCTCGGTGCAATTTTTTGGCACGAATGTTGACCTAATGTATATTGCCGACATCACAGACACGCTTTTGATGAACAATTCACTTGTCTATCCAATGGTGAGTTTTAAAGCGGGCGAAACGGACGATGTGGTGAAAGAGTTGAAAGATAAAGTGCTCTCAAATCACGAAGTGAACGAATTTTCTAGCGAGCAAGAGGCAATAGACGGAATGCTAAAAGGCATGACCATAATCTTGGTAGATGGTGCGGATAAAATTCTCGGTTGCGACATGGAAAAAATCACCACGCGCGCAGTTATGGAGCCACCCACAAGCGTGGTGATAAAAGGTCCGCGCGAGGGGTTCACAGAAAGCATAAAATATAATTTTGCCCTTATTAGAAAACGCGTCAAAACAAACGACCTTGTTATTAAAACTCTAGAGATTGGCGAACTCACAAAAACGGAAGTTGGCATAGTTTATTTCAGTTCGGTGGCAGATAAAAAGATTGTGGACGAAATCACAAAAAGGCTAAGCGAAATTAAAATTGACGGCGTGCTAGACGCACACTATCTAATCTCTTATTTGCAGCGAAATAAACATTCACTTTTCAAGCAGATTGGAGATGTGGAAAAGCCGGATATTTTAGTGGGCAAAATGCTTGAAGGCAGAGTGGGAATAATTGTGGATGGCAGCCCGATAGTGCTCACGCTGCCATTTGTGCTTATTGAAGACTTGCAAAATAGTGATGACTATTATAGCCAGCCAATCCGCGTAGGATTTGTGAGAATATTGCGCCTAATTGGCGTCATTTTTGCAATCATTTTGCCGGGCGTGTATGTTTCGCTTGAAATTTATCACTATAAGATTTTGCCCACCAAATTTTTAGTTACGATTATGAACACCACTCAAGGCATTCCTTTTTCACCTTTTGTGGAAATCTTGTTTTTAGTTTTGCTGTTTGAAATTCTTTATGAGGCAAACCTTCGCATGCCGCAATATTTCGGCATGGCGATGAGCATTGTGGGTGCGCTAATCTTGGGCGAAACCACAGTGAACGCCGGCCTAGTTAGCCCGCCCGCCGTGATGATTGTGGCACTATCTGGCATCACATTTTATATCATTCCAAGCCAAGCGGCACAGTTTAGCATTTTAAGGCTCTGTGCCATTGTGATAGGTGCGTGCTTAGGGTTATATGGAATGCTGATTTTTTGCGTGTTTGTGCTATCTTATCTATCCAACTTTGATAGTTATAAGTCTGCCTATCTTGCTCCCACCGCACCATACATTGCAAACGACCAGCAAGACCTTTTTGAGCGCGCCAACATTGCGGATATGAAAAAGCGACCAAAGTCAATATCCAACAATCGTAAAAACAGCGTAAGGGCAAAGATGACTCTCAAAGTTAATTTTAGGCAATTGTCAATTTTGGTGTTTATGAGTTTTATCGCGCTCAAATTTTTGGCACTGCCTAGCCTATTATATTTAGATAGCAAAAATATGAGTTGGATTGTGGCTCTCGCATTGATGATAATAGATGGGTTATATGTATTTTTAATTTTAGACCTAATGAAAAAGAGCAATCACCACAACATTTTAGATTTTATGAAAGCCACTCTTGGGCAGGTGATGGCGCGCGTGTTTTTAGTGCTGCTAATGCTGAAATATGCACTTGTGATTGCAAACATTTCAAAAGGTTTAGAATTTTTTGTGGTGGAAAATTTTTATGAAAAAATGAATTGGGTGGTTTTTGTTTTGCCACTTCTGTTGCTCACCGGCTTTATGGCATATAAGGGCATTAGAAACATTGCTCGCGTGAGCGAAATCATTTGCTGGGCAATCATCTTTGGCTGCATTTATATTGCTGTGAAATCTTTAATGGGCGTTGAGCCATTAAACTTTTTGCCGCTCTTTGATGAAGGTGTGGCACCACTATTTAAAAGCGGATTTCATCATCTAAGTTGGTTTGGCTCATGCACATTTATGTTTATGCTTTTTGGCAAGGTGGATTTTTCTCGCAAAAAACTCGGACAGATGATAAAGTATATAATCTTCTCCATCTTGCTTGTTATGCTCATCTATTTTATATTTTTCGGACTTTTTGATGTAACTGCACCCATTCACACCTTTGCCATAAGCGATATAAGTCAGTTTTCGAGCGGGCACAGTTCGATAGACGAACTCTCGTGGCTGGTGGTGTCGCTATGGGTAACGGCACAGGCGGTGCAACTCGCACTTTATAGCTATTGTATGGTGGAAACAATAAAAGCATTATTCAATGTGAGAAGCAACACCTTCCCTATCATTGCCGTGCTCTTATATATCTTTATGTGGAGTTTTGTGGGCGAGATGACTGTCGGGTTAGAAAAGGTGTTTTTATCGCCATACGCATCAATCGTAACGCTTATTGCACAATATGTCCTTCCATGGCTTATGCTTATTGGTTATGCCACAATGGGTAAGGCTAAACGGCAAAAATTTAATGATAGTCCACAGCAAGAGAATGTGCCAGAAGAGAAGCCAAGGCTGCGGGCAAAGGCGGTGAAAAATGAAGAAACTTAACACAATTTTTTCGCCCCGCAAATTAGTGGTGCTGTTTTTAATCATAATCGGGATATTAACAGTGCCGCAAATTGATGCGCCCGCAATGAGCCAGACCGATGCAATCGTTACAATGCTTTGCCTAGATAAAGAAGAACAGGATATTGTGATTTCTGCCACCGTCTTAACTCCCGGGCAGGATAATGTGGCAAATTATCAGGTGTTTAAGGGCAAGGGCAAAACTTTTGGCACGGCCGTGGACGCTCTCTCAATCGTTATGGGCAAAGAGATGGGTTTTGCGCAATGCGAAATAGTTGCCATGGGCGAAAATATTTGCCAAGATGGAGTGATGCCCGCACTAGACTATTTCACTCGAACGAAAAAGGTGGGCAGAAACTCTTATCTAATTGCTTTTAAAGGCGATGCAGAAGAATTTTCGCAAGCCATGGCAGATTTGAGCAAAGAAAAATCACTCACGCTCGAAAACATTATGAATTTTGATAGCCGATATATCGTTTCGCAAGATAGCAATATCGAGAGTTTTTACACAGGCTATTTTAGTGAAATATCATTAGGGCTTATGCCCAAAGTTAGTCTTGAAAGCGAAGAGCGAGATAGTGCAATCAAAATTGAAGGTCAAGACGCATCATCAAGCGGCGGAAGTGGTGGCTCATCGGGCGGCTCAGGCGGAGGCACAAGCGGTGGCTTGGGTGGCGGGCAGCAAAATCAGGGCAAATTCTTTTTAAATGACGGCAGCGTGTCCGTTTTCAAAAAGGGCAAAAAATTTATGGATTTATCCCCTGAGCAAGTGAAAAAACTTAATTTTTTTGTGAATAATAGCCAGCAAGGCACACTTGTGATTGAAAATGTGGACGATCATCTTTTCGATAACAACACAGTGCTTCTTGATATTGTGAAAAAGAAAAATGATGTGTCAGTTAGGTTTGACGGCGACACTCCGGTTTATAAATCAAATATGGAATTGATTGTGTTTGTTGAAGAAGTGGACGCAAATGAACCAACAAAAAAAATGCTCAGGCGAAACAATGAATTTTTGACCGACACTCTCATCGAAAAAATCAAAGAAGATGTGATTAGCCAAATGGAAGAGATTGTGCAGTTTTGCAAAACAAACAAAATGGATTTATTTGAAGCCTATCCGCATTTTTATAAACTGACAAATAAAGATTTCAAAAAATATATTGCACGCACGGGAAAAGAAGATTTTTTAGACGGCGTGAAATTTGAATATGAAATTAAGGTGAGCAATGAATATTAGCGGGCAAACTGCATTTTTGCTAGTTTGTTTCACTATCGTTTCACAAACATAAGCCTAAATTTGTTTGCCCGCTCACTATGAAGGCACACCGCTTTCAGCGGTTTTCCTTCATTACTTCCTTTCCAATAAGGAGTTTAATTTAACAGCTCCTTTTTCTTTTAAAAGGATAGTTGTTTGCCCGTCCGCTATGAAGGCACACCATTTTGGTAGTTTTCCTTCATTAGATCTTTTCCAATAAAAAGATTTTTTAATTGCTTATTTTTATCGAAAAATTTTTAAAATTTTTAATTTTTGCATGCAAAAAACAAAAAAAAGAGATAAAAACCTCTTATTTTCTTAATTCAAAGCCGACTTTTTCGATTGTTTTAATAAAATATGCACTAAATTTTTCAATGTCTGTTGCAGTCAAAGTTTTGTCTTTTGGAGTGATTGTTACATTGATTGTGTAACTAATCTTATCTTTCAAATCACCATCGTTGGTGTAAACATCTTTAAGCCCATATTCAAGCAAATAGTTGCATCTAAAGTTTTTAATTGCGTTTTCAAGTGTGGCATATTTTGTGCCCGCCGCTGCCACAAAGTTAAAGTCTAGGCTCACCGCTTGGAATTTGCTGGTTGGCACAATTTTTTTGCTCTGCTTTGGTGCGTCAAGCAATTTGTTCACATCTAACTCAAGTGCGGCAAAGTGTTTGCGCTTGTCAATTTTTTTAGCAAGGGTTGGGTGCAAAATTCCCATGCTGCCCAAAATTATATTTCCGCTCGTTATTGCACAAGAATTAATTGGGTGCAAGATTTTATTTGATGAGTTGCCATCAAAACTTAATTCACAGCCGGCAAGCGTGCCAACATATTCTGCAATTTCTTTAAGTTTGAAATATAATGCCTTTTCACTATCCGCACTTGCCAAAACTATGGATATTTTTTTCTTTTCAACCACCAGATTATTTTTATCTAGTTCATCAAAAGTTCTGCCAATTTCAAAGATTTTTATCTCAGCAAATTTGTTTTTGTTCTCGTCAGCAAATTTTAAAAGTGTTGGCGTGAGAGTTACGCGCAAACCACTTTGTCCGCTCTTAGATGCGTCCATCAAATGCACAACAGGCTCATCTTCAATGCCAAGTGATTTGTTGAAATCTGCATAATTCCACACATAACTATGCACTTCGTTTAAGCCAAATTTGCTTGCAAGAGCGAGTTTGATTTCATATTCCAATTCGTGTGTTGGAATTTTGTCCACAGGGGTGAGCGGCATAGACATGGTTGAACTTTTAATATTGTCGTAGCCATACATTCTAAACACTTCTTCCACCAAATCTTCTTTGATAGACACATCTTTTGTGCCGCGCCATGATGGCACAATCACCTCTAATTTCTGCCCGCCAACTTTCACCGAGAAGCCTAGGCGAGTGAGAATGTCCGCAATCTGCTTTGCGCTAAGCTCAACACCCCCGCGGCGCGAGATGAAATCTGCATCTGTTTTGATGGTGTGGGTTGGATATTTAAAGTTATAAACATCGGTGAAACTAGACGAAACTCTAACGCCGCCATCTATCTGCTTTAAGAGATAAAGTAAACGCGCAAGCGCAGTTTTGGTCAGTTCTGGGTCTAGCGACTTTTCATATCTCAAACTTGCGTCCGTTATAAGTCCAATTTTTCTGCTCGTCCTTCTAATTGCCATGCTATCAAAGCAAGCACTCTCTAAAAGCAAACTATTCGTGTTTTCCCCAATGCTATCTTTAAGCCCACCTTTGATGCCGGCAATGGCAATCGGCTCGCGCTTTTCATCGCAAATTACAACTGAATTTGGCTCAATCGTGTGAGTGGTGTGCTCAAGCGTTTCCATTTCAAGCGGCTTGGCGTTTTCAATCACTGTTATTCCGCCCACTTTTGC
>CANRGF010000028.1 GCA_947630075.1 uncultured Clostridia bacterium | reverse complement strand
TCCTTACAAGTGGAGGACGGCGCTTCTGCCGACCAATTTAAAGTGCGCGGAAGGGGAGAAATGCACCTTTCAATCCTAATTGAAAATATGCGCAGAGATGGCTATGAATTCCAAGTTAGCCGACCACGCGTTTTATATAAGCAGATAGACGGTGTGAGGTGCGAGCCTATAGATAAGGTGGTGCTTGATGTGCCAGAAGATTGTGTGGGCACTGTGATGCAGTCCATGGGTGTTAAGCGTGGTGAACTTATTAGCATGAATGCCATAGGCAGCAGAATGCGTTTGCAATTTTTAGTGCCTAGCCGTGGATTATTTGGTTATAAATCTCAACTTTTAACCGACACGCGCGGTGAAGGAATTATGTCTAGCATTTTTGATAGTTATCAACCATATAAGGGCGATATTGAAGGCAGAAACTCAGGCTCGTTAATTAGTTATGAAACGGGCGAAGCAATCACTTACGGCTTGTTTAACGCTCAGGGCAGGGGCAGATTGCTTGTCCGCCCGGGCGAAAAAGTGTACTTAGGTCAGGTGGTTGGCATTAACCCTAAAGGTGATGACATTGTGGTGAATGTCTGCAAGAAAAAGCAGTTGACCAACACCCGTAGCAGCGCAAGCGATGACGCACTAAAACTCACTCCTATTCAAACCATGTCGCTTGAAGAAGCTCTTGAATTTATAGCCGATGACGAACTTGTGGAAATCACTCCACAAAATATCCGCATTAGAAAGGCAATTCTCGACCATCAACTGCGCGCAAAATCTCATAAGCCTATTATGGATAATTAATATTCTATCTAGAAGTTACTAAGTAACTAATTAATAGCTCAATAAAAAAAGCCAACTCAAGTTGGCTTTTTTTATTGCTCTTTTGTTTGACTCATCTCCAAACCTTTATATTTGCCGTCTAAAATTGCTTTGACGATTTCTGGCTTTGGGTTGCCATTTTCGTCATAAATAGTTGGGGATGGAGATTTTTGCCCTATATATCTATCGGTTGAGGCGGACCAACTCAGTTTGTCTGACATGTCTCCGTATGTTACGCTTTCAACGACATCGCTATTTTTATATGCCAATTCAACGACTTTTTTATATATTTCTGCTTGTGCGTTAGCTGATTGGGCATCTGAGATTAAATTATTGCCATCATCCACCGACATTTTCACGACATCTAGTTCGGTTATTTGAACTTTTAAGCCAAGCTCCCGCGCTCTATCTATAACAATTTGCAAATTTTCAATTTTGGTGTTGTTGCTATCCAGTCTGCACTGCAAACCAATTCCGTCTAGCAATTTTTTACCAGTTGCCCTCTCATATGCTTGAATATTTTTTATGATTTTAAAAATATTTTCGGCTTTTTCTAAATTTTCATGCCCAAAATCGTTATAAATAAATTCGCTGTGTGGGAAATATTTTCTTGCAATATCCAACAATGCAACATAATAATGTTCACCCAATTTTTCTTGCCAAAAGCAATTGTTTAAAAGAGGGCTATCGGCTGGATATTTGCCTTGTTTGCCCGCTTGATTAAAATCAAAAGATAGCTCGTTTAAAATGTCCATACAATCAATTTCTGGGCAAGTTTGGCTTAATGTTTTCATGTAGCCATCAAACAGTTTTACGACATCTGCTTTGCTTAAATTTGAAACATCAAAAGTGGGGCTGCTGGTCGGGTAAACCATGCCCAACGCGCGCATTTTTTTATTGTGAGTTTTGCAATATTGATAGCACTGCTCTGCCTCTTGCATCCTATATTTATCCACCCCCAAAACGCAATGATGGAAGGACATCTCCCAATTGATTGTTAAACTTTTGTAATTTTGCAAATTTATATGCAAATTTTCTATGTCTTGAATGGTCAATTGAGTTGGCGCCGAAATTTTTTTGCCTGCCAAAAGCTCTTTTTGCCTATCATAATGATTTGAAGATTTTTGTTTTGAAAAGTTTGAGTGAATTTCTTTTAAAATTTCTATTTCTTGTTTGGTTAAATTAAATTTTTTAAAGTTAAGTTTTAAAAAGTCTTCTGCGGAGATTTGTGAAAGCATTTGAGTTATTTTTATTTTAACTTTTTCATCTTTTATATTGCTTGCGCAATATGTTTTTAAATCTTGCAAATAGCCTTTTGGGTCAAATGCGAATAGGCGAGAATAATATTTTAATTTTTCTGCTAAAAGATTATAATCTTTATTTTCACCCTCTAAGCAAGAAAACATATCTACCAGCGAATGATCTAAACCATATATTCCTTTAAACATTTTTATCCTTTTAATTAGTGTATAATATTAATTAAAATTTGTCAATTGTTTAATTTTAAAAATGGATGAAAATTTAAATGGCAAGATTTTGCAAAAAATTGCCACAAATTTTTTACTTAAATATTTTTGATTGATTTTTATCTAAACTTTTGTTAAAATAAAAATAATAATTTGAGCATCAACAATAAATATTTTTTGTAAGCTGGCAATTAAGAAATTGCAATTGAACCCCTGACCGTTGGTTCCGTAGACCAATGGTCTCTAAAATAAAAGGAGACCGCATGCGAAACACTCAAAATGAACAATTTGAACGAGCGTTTAAGGTGGCAAAAAGGATAGGCATCACCATGCTTTGCTGTTTGCCCGTGCTGATTGCGTTTGCTTATTTGACGCGCCGAGTGATTAAATCTAGCGCACTTCAAATTTTATGTTTCGTTTTAATTATGGGAGTGGTGGTTTTGATTGAAGAAATTATCGCTCGCAAAAAAGAAAAACGCAAGATTGAAAGAGATATAACAAATAAAGATGTGTTTAAATAAATATTAAACACTTGGCAAAAAAACACGCACGACGTGTTTTTTTGCTGAAATTTTAGGCAAAATGGAAATAATTGGCGATTATAAATTTATAAAATTTAAAATAGTAAAAAGTGTTTACAAATCTAAAAAAATGTTGTAAAATGTTTGATAACTTATAGCGCACGATAGAAAGTGCCAAAAGTTAAGCGTACAAACTATATGCTGTGTTTTGTTAACTTGAAAGCCCAACATATTGAAGATGAAAATTGAAAATACAAAAGGAGAGAGGTTTATGGCAAATGTTTCAAAGATGCCAAGAATTATGCCCTATAGCCTAGAGGCTGAGCAGAGTTTGCTTGGGTGCATGTTCTTATCTAGTGCGGTTAGTGTGGATATTATTCCAATAGTGTCTGTTAGAGATTTCTATTCCACCGCCCATCAAAAGATTTATCAGGCTATGTTGGATAACTACTATAAAGATGTTGCCATAGACTATGTAACCGTTACCAAAGTGCTTGAAGATAAGGGTGAACTTGAAGAGGTTGGTGGGCTTAGTTATGTGGCAGAACTCACAAACTATGTGCCAAGTGCGGCAAACTATATGTCTTATTATGAAATTGTGCATAGTGATAGTATGCTCAGGCAGATTATTGAAGCGTGCCAAGAAGTGATAAATTCTGCTTTTGAGAGAAAAGATTCCGCCGAAGTGTTAGCCACAGCTGAAAAAGCCATTTTCGACATTGGTCAATCTAGAAGGCGTGGTGATTTGGAACACATCAAAAAGGGCGTAAACGAAGCACTCGATTTAATGGAAAAAATCTCAATCGACCCTAATTCAAACACAGGCGTTAAAGTTGGCTTCCCAACTTTGGATAAATACACAAACGGCTTCAAGCCTGGCGAACTCATCATTATAGCTGCCCGCCCCGGCATAGGCAAAACAACACTTGCTGTTAATTTTGCAGTTAATTCAGCGCTTAAATATGGCAAAACAATTGCGATGTTTGACCTAGAAATGTCCATGCTACAGGTGGCTCAACGCTTCATTTGCTCCACGGGCAGAGTGGCAATGGACTATGTGAAAGGTGGCACAAAAGACCAAACAGTTTGGGACACATTAATTGAAACCAAGAAAATTCTTGAAAATTCAAATATTTATGTGGATGACACCACAAATATTTCCCCTGCCGACATATTGGGTAAGTGTAGAAAGTTGAAAGCAAAATATGGGCTAGACATGGTGATAATTGACTATCTGCAACTTATGAAGAGCGAACGCCCAACCAAAGACGGCAATCGTCAGCAAGAAGTGGCCAATCTCACAAGGGATTTAAAGTTAGCGGCGCGTGAGTTGGGTGTGCCAATAATCTTGCTTTCACAACTTAATCGTGAAAGTGAAAAGCGAACAAACAAAACTCCTCAGTTGAGCGACCTTAGGGAAAGCGGCAGCATAGAGCAAGATGCCGATATTGTTATGTTTATTGCAGACATTCAGGCTGAGGGCGTTCAGCCAGATGGTGGCGATGACGCACTTGATTATTCACTTGTGATAGCCAAGCATAGAAATGGTGCGCGTGGCACAATTCCAATCAAATGGAAGAGCGAGTTTACTCAATTCTATGAAAATGGCAAGGACACACGCTTCACAAAAAACACAAGCAAAGTGCAGAAGGGCACAGTGCTCACTCCAACAACCGATAGCGACATTGATGATATTTTTAAAGAAGATTAAAATTAGAAATGACACATGGCCAAAAAAAGAACGGATGAAATATTATCACGGCTCACTACTGGCAATCTGAACGAACTGAGCATGGCAAAATCTAATGACGGAAATATAAGATGTGATGCGTATGAAAGGGCAAGATTTCCAGAAGAATATCAATTATTTATAAAGATGCACCCAGATATGGAAGCAAAATAGAAGGAGAAAGTATGATTATTGAAGAGATAAAAAAGGGAAATGTTCAGGCAATGAAAGAGCACGATAGTGTGGCTCGTGCAATTTATGGCGTGGTGATGAATAAAGTGCTTTTAAACGGCATCGAACTTAAGAAGGATGGCAAAGAGCAGACGGATAACGATGTAATACAAATATTGCAAAAAACACTTAAAGAGCTAACGGAAGAAAAAGAAAACTATTTGAAAGTGCACAATGACGCAGAAGCTGAAAACATTGAAAGGCAAAAGCAGATAATTTCAAAATATCTTCCTCAAATGCTTAGTGAGGCAGAAATAAGGGCTGTGATTGCCACTTTGGAGGACAAATCAATCCCGTCCGTGATGAAACATTTTAAAGAGCATTATGCTGGTAAGGTGGATATGGGTCTTGTGAATAAAATCGCAAGAAGTTAAAGGCAATTTAAAAAAATCTATTGCCTTTTTTCTTTTTTTTGCTATAATATATTTATAGGGGTTAAAAGGAATAAATATGGAAAGAAGGATAGATTTTATTGAAAGGGAAAGCCATGTTGCTGATGAAGCCAAAGCATCTGCTAAAGGGGCAAGTAAAGAGCAGATTGATTATGAAAAGAAATTGGTTAGAGTGCTAATAATTAGAATAGAAGAGGGTAAAAAATTATTGGCTATGAGCAAAAAGTCCACTCTACCTACTATGGGCACAACAGCGAAGTGCAATGAAAATGTTAAAGAAGCAGAATTTGTTAAGCTCGTTGCTCTTAAAAAAGTGCTGATAGAGTTAAGCGAAAAAGGCAGAATGATTACCGAAGAAAGTTTCAAAAGGATTTTAGCTAGAAAGCCTATTGTGTTCAGTTTTTATGCTAAAATGGTTAGTCTATATCCAGATTTCTTGCAAGAGCTTGCAAAAGAAAATGGCGTTAAACTAGTTGCAGATAGATATGGTGCAGATTTGAAGGCTAAAAAGGTTGAAAAAATCACATTATAAGCCTTAAAGCGGGCAAATTTAGGTGGACGGTTATGGAAAATATCGTTGACACTTCACACTTAGTGCACGATAAAGCGTTTAAATGCTTAATCAAAAAACTAAAAGATGAAGAAATCAAAAAGGTTTTAGATGCGGGCAGTGGCAAAACTAGTGCCTCTATTTTGCTGAAATATTTCAAAGAGGCGCATGTTGATGCAGTGATTTATCCGGGTGATAACCGCAAAAAAAATCCACTTGAAAATGCCATAGGGAGCGATCGTCTTGAAGTGGTGGAAGTGGATTTAACTAAGTCTTGCGTTAGGAAGCACTACGATTTGTGTCTTGCCATGCTAACGCTTGGCGAGGCGCAGAATTTTGGCAATTCATTTGAAAGTTTGTTTCATGGAATTATGGATATTAAGGCGCGTTGGTTTGTGCTTTATGATATTCTTGAAGACCCTTGCGTGCATTTTAGATATATCGACCAATATTTAAAGGAAAAGGGCTTTAAGATTATCTCTAAAAAGAAATTTAGAAACCCGCACCCAGAGCACTACCCAAAAGTAAATTTTGACAAATATAAACTTGAATTTGATAGCAAACACTTTGTTGGATATTTAATAAAGAACTTAAATATAAATTAAACTGCTTAAAGCAGTTTTTTTATTTTAAATGCCTTTACTTTTGCGCGTTTTTATTTTATAATAATTCTATGCGAATTTATATTTGTGGAGTTCCAAGAGTTGGCAAAACCACCTTAGCAAAATATTTAAAAAGAAAATTGAAAAATACAAATTTGTTTGTAAGTGAAGCTTTTAGAAACGGCTTTCAAGCCATGCGCCCTAGCGAGGCGAAAGATTGGGGAACGAAAACAAGCAAATTGAGAACGGATGATTTTCCTGTTTTTTTGAAAACTTTTTTAGAGTGGAACGAGAAATTTTCTGGCAATGATTCTATTGTGGATTTATCCCTTTTGAACATAGAAAAAATTTATGAAATGTTAGACGAAAACGATATTATAGTTTGTCTTGGTTTTGGAGGGAAATCTAATAACGAAATTTTTAAAATTATTCGCAAATTTGAACACGGCAATGACTACACAATCACCAAAACAGACGAGGAGCTTAAAAAACTATGGGGAGATATGGCAAAAAGAGATAAACACAATATGTCATTTGCAGCAGAGCATAACATCAGTTATTTTGAAACCACCGAGCGAGAAAAAATCTCAAAAGAAATTTATAAATATATAAAATCTGTTTTAACAAAAAACAATGAATTTATAGATGACTAAAAGGAGCAAAAAATGAATAAATTTTATATCACCACGCCAATTTATTATCCTAGCAACAAATTGACGCTTGGCAACTGCTACACAACTGTTGTGTGCGATGGGCTTGCGAGGTTTAATAGGATGCTAAATAAAGATGTGTTTTATCTAACAGGCACAGACGAGCACGGGCAAAAAATTCAAAAGAAGGCGCAGGCGGAAGGCAAGAGTGAAATGGCATATTTAAACGAGATTGTTGCCGACACAAAAGAATTGTGGAAGATGCTAGACATCTCTTATGATAAATTCATTCGCACCACAGACGATTATCATGTTGCGGCTGTGCAAAAAATGTTTAAACTGCTTTACGATAAAGGGCAAATATATAAGTCCACCTATAAAGGATTATATTGCACTCCGTGTGAAAGTTTTTGGACGGAAGAGCAATTAGTTGACGGCAAATGCCCAGATTGCGGGCGTGCGGTTGAGCCAATGGAAGAAGAGGCGTATTTCTTCCGCCTAAGCGAATATCAAGATAAAATCAAAAACCTGCTTCAAAACACCGATTTTTTGCGCCCCAAAACGCGCGTTAACGAGATGATTAATAATTTCATCAATCCCGGACTTAAAGATTTGTGCGTGAGCAGAACGAGCGTGAAGTGGGGCGTGCCGGTAGATTTCGACCCTAAGCACACCATCTATGTGTGGATAGACGCACTGCCAAACTATTTAACCGCACTAGGCTATTTGCAAGAAGATAACGCCAAATTTAAAAAGTTTTGGCCTGCCGATGTGCATGTGGTGGGCAAAGAGATTGTTCGCTTCCACTCAATTATTTGGCCGGCAATTTTAATGGCACTTGACCTGCCTTTGCCAAAGCAAATTTATGGGCACGGCTGGCTATTATTTGGCAACGACAAACTAAGCAAATCTAAGGAAACGGGCAAAAAAGAGGTGATTGACCCTCGCATTTTGGTTGGTCGCTATGGGCTAGACGCAGTGAGATTGTTTTTAACAAAAGAGATTATGTTTGGTCAGGACGGGCCTTATAATCAAGAACTTTTCTTAAACGCCTACAACACAAATTTGGCAAACGAATATGGCAACCTTGTTTCGCGCACCTGTGGTATGGCGCAAAAATATTTGGGCGGAGTGTTAAACCCAGCGGGCGACTTGCAAGCGGCAGATAAAACGCTGATGAGCGAAATTTTAAATAGGCGCAAATTTGTTTTGGATCAGGTGGAGGACATCAACCCAAGCGGTGCAATAAACACAATTTTTGAGATGTTTAGCCTATGCAATAAATATATTGACGAAACTGCACCTTGGGCAGAGTTTAAAGCGGGCAACACTCAACGCATAAACACA
Source organism: uncultured Clostridia bacterium (assembly GCA_947630075.1). Classification (GTDB taxonomy): domain Bacteria; phylum Bacillota; class Clostridia; order Christensenellales; family UBA1242; genus Onthoplasma. The sequence continues at coordinate 1,214 of CANRGF010000028.1, read as the reverse complement.
ATTCTAACCACTTTAAGCGAGGCAATTTTAATTTCTAACACTTTGCTCTTGCCATTCTTAACGGATAAGCCAAAAACAATTTATGCAAATTGGGGGCTAAAAACACCAACCCTGCTTAACGAATATTCTGCTTTCGGCTTTATTAAGCCAAACACACAAGTTACAAAAGGCGAAAACCTTTATAACCGCCTAGACATTGCAAAAGAAATAGAAGAATTAAACAAAATCGCAAATGAATAACAAAAACTGCCATTCGGCAGTTTTTTCCATATTTAAAATTAATTTTTAGGGCAATTTTGATTGCCTTATTTTTTGTTTTTTGCTAAAATTATATTATATATTTTATATATAATATAAAAATTTAAGCCCCATTAAGGAACAGGTTCTTAACGAGGCCCTGAATTTACTAAATTTTAAGGAGAGGTATGGATAACGAACTAAAAGTTACGCACGCGTATGATGCGGAAGCAATTCAAGTGCTAGAAGGGTTAGAGCCGGTTAGAAAACGCCCTGGCATGTATATTGGCTCAACCGATGAAAACGGCTTGCACCATTTGGTTACCGAAATTGTGGATAACTCCATCGATGAGGCGCTCGCCGGCTATTGCAACGAAATTAAAGTTGAGATTAATGAAGATGGCTCGGTTAGTGTGTTGGATAACGGGCGCGGCATCCCAACCGGCATTCACGAAAAAGAAGGCATAAGTGCTGCCGAATTGGTTTTAACAAAGTTGCACGCTGGTGGCAAATTTGGTGGTGGCGGATATAAAATCTCGGGCGGTTTGCACGGGGTTGGTCTTTCTGTGGTGAACGCACTTAGTGAAACGCTTATTTTGGATATTTATCAAAACGCAAACCACTATAAGCAGATTTATCATCGCGGCATTCCGGTCAATCGCTTGACTGTGGTTGAGCCTGTGCCACCAGAGAAAACCGGCACGATGGTTACATTTAAGCCAGATGATGAAATTTTCCCTGTAACCGAGTTTGAATACGAGCGTTTGCGCACGCGCCTAAGAGAAATTGCCTTCTTAAATAAAGGTTTGCGCATCGAGCTTAAAGATAACCGCCCGGGCAAAGAGCAAGAAGATAAATTCCAATTTATGGGCGGAATTCAAGAGTTTGTGGCAGATTTAACGCAAAACAAAGTGTGCATTTTTAAGGACGCGAACAACAAATATTTCCCTATTTATGTGGACAAAACTTACAACTAC
>CANRGF010000027.1 GCA_947630075.1 uncultured Clostridia bacterium | reverse complement strand
AGCCAGATTCTCCAATAGATTGAAGGCTGCTTGGCAAATCTACTTTTGCTAGGCTAGTGCAACCATAAAAAGCTTCTTGTTTTAATGTTTTTAAGTTTTTATTAAATCTTACCGTGTCAAGTTTTTCACACAACTCAAAAGCGTATGACCCAATTTCAGTTAAGCTATTTGGGAAAACCACATATTCTAAATTTGTGCAGTGCCAAAATGCTGTGTATCCAATCTTTTTAACATTTTTACCTATTGAAACTTTGGCCAATGGAGAAAATGTACTTGAATTTGATGTGCAAAATGCTTGGGCTTTAATTTCAGTTACAGGCAAGCCCAGATATTCATCTGGAATGACAATTTCTTCCACCGTGCTATATGTATATCCTTCTACATATCCTACTGCGAGATATTCCTCTTTGTCTTCAAATTTCTCAAACTTGACGGCATCTATCATCTCTTGCTTAAAGCCGCACACTGAGCAACTGCCGCCCTCGCCTAACTTATCGTGTGGCTCGACCGATTTAATTTCTCCACAATCTGGGTCTAAGCAAACTTTATAATGATTGTGCTCGTCTTTTAAATATTTATCAAAAACCACATGATTTAATTTATCTGTTTCACGCGTTTGTGTGTCTAACACTCCACATCTAGTGCAATGCCTAACCTGAACGCCCTTGCTCTCACAGGTTGGCAGAGTTTGGTCCTCCCACTCGCCAAAACTATGACCCAACGGCTCGGTTGGCTTAGTTTCAAAATAATCACAATCTAGGCAATCACGCCTCAACTCGCCACCCTCTAAGCAAGTGGCTTCTTTAATCTCCACCCAATCAGAGAATTCATGCTCGTGCTTTTGCTTGCAGCACCCTGTCAAAACAAATGCTGGCATAAGCAAGGCACAAAACACAAGCGCAATTATATTTATTTTCCTGGAACGCATACCCCCCCCCATGACAATATTATACATTATTTATGAAAATTTGCAAATTATTTCACACCATTTGGCCAAAATCTTTTGATTAAGCAAAAAAATAAGCAAAGAATTTTCTTCGCTTATTTTTTGTTTTTTTAAAAATTTTAACGAAAAATTTTTAAAAATCTTAAAAAATCACTGCTTTTTTTGATTATTTTTTAATTTTCCTTTAAATTTTGAATAAATTAGCACAACCACGATGCTAAGAGCGGCCACTGATAGAATTGCAATCACCACAATAAGTTTCACATTCGCACTTGGCTCGGCAGGGATTTCTTTGATGAGGATTGTGATGCTTGTGTCGTTTGTTATTTCCACAGTGTCGCCCAACCCAACCTTTTTGCCATTCACTTCAAAGCAATCAAATTCGTAGCCCTCAGGAATTGCAGGGAGATTGTTTAGTGAAAGTGTGTCCTTAAATTCGCAGAAGCGACTTTCAATTTGATTGCCTTGGAAATAAACGCTAACATTAAATAATTTGGTAAACACGCCTTCAAACTCTAAATTGCTTTTAACGTCAACATGTGCATTTGGCAAATAAAACTTATCTGCTAAAAGCCAACCTATTGTGCTTTGCCCTTCCACCATGATGTTTGGAAGATAATAATCTTCGTTTGGAATTACATATTCATAAATTGTGGCACCATTAAGGCGTAAGGTGATTTTAAACATATCGCCCAATTTTGCTTCAAAGGTGCAACCTTCTTTTATTGTTATTTCGCTGTTTGGCAAAATCTCTTCATTTGTTTGTGAATTTTTCCAATTTTGAATGAACTTGCCTTCAATTCCGCAATCGGTCGGCATCACAAGCCTTTCACCAACCGTGCATTCCAAAACAGTGCTAACACCATTGATTTTAAATTCAATTTCAACCCTCACCGTTTCAACAAGCAATTCTTTTCCGTCTGGTGAAATTTTAATTTTGCCATAATTCAATTTTAGGTTTTCTATCTCTGTTTCGCTAAAAGTATGCTCGGTGGAGGACATTATTTGTGCGTCCTCTTCTGGGCTTTCAATTTTGATTGTGATTTGCGTGAAATTAAACATTTCGTCCATCACCAAAATTTGTGCGGTTTGAGATTTGAAGATGTCCTCGCCGATTGTGGCTTGACCATGAATTCTTAGCATTCCGCCATTCACTGCTATTTGCGCATTTTCGCATGAAGTGTTTGACGATATGTTTGTGTTCACAAAATTTGCAATCCCTCTATTTATATACACCGCTGAACCGTCTTTTGCCGAATTTGAAAGGATTTTTGTGCCTTCACCCTCGCCACTGCTGGTGATAATCAACTCCCTCACATCTCTACCTGCTGAAAAGTATATCCCGCCACCATAAGTGGTTGCGTTGTTGTTTTCAATCGTGCAAGAAGTGAGTGTTGTGCGCCCATCCGCATATATTCCTCCGCCAAAATTTGCTCCATTATTTGCAAATCTGGCATTGGTGAGTTCTACCACGCCACCGCTCGTATTAATAAGCCCGCCTCCGCCACCGCCTATGGCAAAGTTGCTTTCAAATTGGCAGTTATTAAGCCTAATCACGCCAGTGTTATAAATTGCTCCGCCGCTTGTGGAAGCAATGTTTGATGAAAACTTGCAATTATTGATAACCATTTCAACCATTGAGTTTGAGTTATAAATTGCTGCGCCATTGCTTGCACTATTGTTTTTAAATTCCACATTGTTTGCAATCAGATAATTTTTTCTAACCCCTGTGCCAACTAAGTTTATTGCGCCACCATTAGATGAATTTATGCTGTTTTGCAAAACCACATAGGTTAGATTTAGCAAGCCTTCCACTCTAAACAATGCACCCTGCTGTGCAAAATTATTTCCGTCCACAATGATTTTTTTGCTCTCTGTTCCTAATAGCGTGAGAGTTGCGCCATCTTGGATTTGGAACACATCTCCACTCGCCAATTTGTGAATTGTGATTGAAGAGGATAGTGTGCTATCTATTTCAATCGTTATGTCCTTATCCACCACGATGTTGCTTTCAAACACATCTTTCAACAAATAGATCGTTGAGCCACTATCTGCGCTTGAAATTGCGGCGCTGATAGAATTATATTTCACATCATTTAATTTGCAAACATCTTGCTGACTTGTGGCAGATTTAACCGCACTTCTCTTGCTCTCGTTTAGCCCACGGTCAAACGCTATGATAGAATAGCTTGGAGAATAAGAATAGTTAGAGCTATCCACAAACACATTTGTGTAAGTGAAGCCAACAAGGTTGCTCCCTTCCCAAACCTCATAGCCCAAATGAGCCGGGTTGCTTGACTTTGGAGAGGTTAAAATCAGCGTATGCTGACCATTGGATTTGGCAACGGATTGAATTGCCACCTCATCTGTGGAAGAATAAATATTTGTGTGCCCGGCCTGATTTTCAAGATATTGCTTTGCGTCTAAATACCATAATTTAGGTTGCTTTGTTTGCGAAATCTTTCCGCTTGCTTTTGCTTCACTCATAAGAGTGGTGAATTTTACGGACGCGTTGCCAAGTTTAAATGTTGGGTCATTTGGATTTAAGTTATATCCCCAACGCTCGAAATAGTAAGATAAGTCAATGCCTGTAGCAAGCGAGCAAAAGTATATCTGCTTTTCTGTGCTGTTGAGCCCTGTGGTGTCGCCGTCATAATAACGATAATAATTTTCCATTCTTCCCCAAGCGCCTATATCATAACTTTCTATTAGCCACCACACCAAATAATTCATTCGCTCGCTTTGAAGCCAATAAGATTCTCTATTCTCTGCTTCTGGTGTGAGAGCAACAAAAGTTTTTGCAAAGTCTCCACGAGTGGCTGTCTTTTCAAGTGCCGTTTCATCGAATTTGGACATCATATTATTTGAACATTCGCTCACTGTTCTATCTGAATTGTCCATCATGTGCCCAAGTTCGTGCGTAAATCCCCAGCCGTTGCTCTGAGAATAAATTGCCCCACCTTCCCACGAAGGCTGAATGCCCACATGCTCGGTGTAAGCATAAGCCGCACCATATGGCTGCATCATTCTAATGTTGCAATTAATATATTTGTTCCGCTCGTCATAATGGAAGTTTTGCTCTTTTGTGTCCTCATTCTCGTTAGAAAATTTAACGCCGTCAAACTCCAATAATTTTTGCATATAATCGTCCCAATACACCAAGTTTGCGTTTGGGCTTTTTGTTTGATAAATCTGCGCAGCAGAGGTTGAGCGTACAGTCATAATGAAATGGTCGCTCACAAGTTCTGTTACATCCACATATTTTTCAGGTTCGGCTTCAACCTTTTGTGCGTAGTCTTGCAACTCGCGCTTAAACATGCCCTCTTCTTCTCCCTTGTGATAAACAGGGAAAACTGTGCCACCTTCGAAATAAATCTTTATATTTTGAGGCTGTTCGCCTGGAAGATATGGGTTAGAAATATAAACCGGCCCACCTGCCACCACATCTTTCACAGCATATAAATCTTTTTTTGGGGTTATGAAGTCTGGTGCGGTTAGAGTGTTTTTGCCTGGCTTTAATTGCAACGCACCACCATTCCATAGCGAATAATGCCCCCAAAACTGACTGCAACTCACTTGAGGCAATTTGTCGCCCTCATTTGCTTCAACATATATATTCAATTTTTGCCCAGCATTAAGGGTGATGCCTGTTGATTGCCTATTGGTGCCCAGCCAAACCATCTTCAATTCATTTTGCGCATAACCTCTAATTTCGCCATGTTGCGCAATCACATTATCTCCATCTGGATTTGTGGTCATCTCACGGCGAGGGTCGAACACCAATTTTTTGTTTAACACCAATTCTGCACGCTCTAAAATGCTATTAAGGTGCTCATACACCACTTTGTTTTTCACTTTTTGGCGCAATTCGTTGATTTTTTGCATATCCGTGCCCGGCTGCAAAGTGAGGCAGTTATAGTCTGTGAAAATATTTTCAACTTCTTCCACCTCTTCGCTTTCTGGTTGGAGGAGAATTAGTTCGCGGGCAGTGGCGTTCCAATAGTGCGCTCTATACACTTCAACATATTCAAACCTGATAGCAGAGCAATTTATTGGAGCATCTAAAATAAACATCACATTTTTGTTTGTTGGGGTGGTGTTGAAATATTTTATTTCTTCAAAATCTCCGTCCACTTGCGCATAAATTTTTAGTTGAATTGGATAGCCCTTATCTAGCCCGGGCTCTCCGCCATAAATAATTCTGTTTATTTCCACTTTGGAATTAAATTTTATATCTATGAAATTAATGAAATCATTGACCTGATTTGCTAGGTCTGATTTCCAATAATTATTAAAATTTCTATCAAAAGCATTAGAAAGCGGATTGGTGGATTTGCTGCCGCCGTTGTTGGAATATGTAAAATATGAAGACGGCACGCTATATTTATCTAAATATCCGTCCGACAAATATTTGCTATCTGCTTCCAGCACTAAATAGTCAGTGCCAAGAGTGGCGGCAGAAGTCTTGGCGAGAGGTTTAAAATTTATAAGTGAAATGGAAATCGCCGCCAAAACTAAAATTAAAAACATATTAATTTTTAGAAGTTTAGATTTCATATTCACCTCATTTTTATTATAGTTTATTTTATTGAGATTTGCAATATTTTTTTCAAATTTTATTGTTTTTCACGCATTTTTCATGTTTTTTTTAAAATTTTTAATTGTTTTTCATTTTTAAAAAAAAGTGGCAAAATCTTGTGTTTCTTCTATCTCTCCACATTTTAATTTGCATAATATTTAAGCCACCACAGACGATTTAATAACTTCATCAGCAAAAAAAATTTTTGAAAAACACTAAATTTTTGAAATTTTAGCCAAATAAAAAACCGCCCGAAGGGGCGGAATTTATCTTCTCTTTTGACCTTCACCCATAATTTCCACAACATTTCTCAGAGCGTGAATGTCCACGAACTGCCTATCCATTGGGCCCGAGATGAAGAATGCACGACCGGTTGGTGCGGTTACGATGCCGTCTTGCTCACGCTGATTTATGCCTCCTGCTGATTTATAAAGTTCGAGCAAATCGGTCATATCATTTGGAGCAAGCTGCAAAATCATGCTATATTGACAGGCGTTGATAATTGCTGCTGAGCGGCGCTGAATTTCCGGCGAGCCTAAGAAGTCTTTAATATTCTGCGTGATAACAATTTCCATTCCCTGATATTTACGAATACGCTTTGCCATTTCTGCCATGAAGTTTAGTGCAACCGGGCTGTCTGGGTCAATAAACATGTGCGCTTCATCCACGGCAACCACAACCTGACGCTTAATGTCCACACCCGTGCGCTCATAATAAGTTTCGTTAAAGCGCTTGTTGTTGATGATTTCGTTGTTTAGATATTTAAACACCAAAAGCATTTGTGCGTTGGCAAGTTTGTTGTTTTTACTTGCAAACAGAGTTTGGAAGTTAAATGTGATTAAGTTTTCGTCTGTGAGAATTGAGGTTGGACCATTCCACAAGTCGCTATTTCTGCCGCCTGTGGCAAACTTTTGAATATACACTTCCAAAACTAGCAAATTATTGCGATAAAATTCGTCTTTAACTGTTTTTAATTTCTTTTGAATGAGGGCAAATAGGTCATCAAATGTTGGATAATCTGTTGCCTTCAATTTGGCAATGTTTGAGCGCTCGTTAATACCTTTTGAATTGTATAACTCAACCACAAGAGTGTTTAACGTTTCAAATGCATCTGAATTAATGCCTTCCAAAATTGCACGGAAGAACTGCTCCAAGAACTGCAAGTGGGTGAAGAAAGTTTTGTTTGTGGATTTTTTCACCACATCGTCAATGTTCACATTGCTTATGTCGTCATCAGTGTTGACTGAGTCTAGGTCTTCAAGCGATGCCATGATGTGGAATGGGTTGATAATACCGCTCGTGTTTGTGCCCACATCAATCACTTTGCCGCCTAAGTTTCGCGTCATAACTTCATATTCGTGCTCTGGGTCGAGAATGAACATCTTTGTTCTATCCGCCGCCAAGTTTGTTAAAATCATCTTTGTGGCATAAGATTTGCCCGAGCCAGACTTACCAATAACCATCATGTTTGAGTTGATTCTGCCCTTACGCTTATCACGCGTGAAGAAATCCACAAAGGCAGGATAACCGCTGGCTGCTGATGTGCCTATGCAGAAACCTGCTGGGTCTTGCAAAATTGAGTCCACCATAGGGAATGAGGCAGCGATTGTGATTGACGGCATGCTGCGATAATAAGCCTTTAATGTGTCTAACCTATTCACGCTGGCAGAAATGAACGCATCAACCTGCCTGCCGAACAAATCGCTATATTTAAAGCCGTATTGCTTCAAAACATTGCGCACTTCTTTGCGGTTTTGCTCGGGCACGCGCATGTGAATTGACACATCAAACAACTGCTCGTTGTTAGTTTTAATATCCTTCAAAAGAGTGTTTAATGATTCAATATCCGCCTCTTTTTCGATGATTTCACTCGAGCGGAAAGTTCTATCCAACTTCGCCTCTTTTTCCATCACCGCTTTATCTATAATTCTTGCGCCTTTCTCTTTATCCACTGGCATGATGTTCATCACCACGCGCGCATTTTCTTGGCTGAAAATTGGATAAGCCCATCCATTGCCAACTTCAAGCGGATAATTTGTGAGCACAAATTGCTTATAATTTTTCTTGTCTATTTCCACCCTACCCACTTTGAAGTGAACTTGCTTTGGCATAACCCAATTATTCACTTGGCTAGGGGCAAGCAATTCAATCTCTTTCTCGGCGTAAATCATTTGATAGTTAGACTTCAAGAAACTGATTAGTTCCTGTTCTCTTAAAATGTCCGCCGTGATTGGATATTGCCCAGTGCCAAGGTCGCCACAAATGGCAATGCAGTTATCATCCAAAGCCTGCTTATCTGCACCAAAGAGCACTAAATAAAAGTGGCTTTGTGGGATTGGCTCTGCCTTAATGCTGTTATTCAGCCACTCAACGCGCTCACGGAATATGAGCGAACGAGAATCCATCTCTTCCATTGAGTATTGCCCCTCGTGATAAAGCAAATTTAAAAGTTCAAATTTTGCGTCATCGCTCTTCAAATATTTATCAAAGCGCATTGGCTTGACAGTTTTAATAATCATGGCACGCTGCTGCTGAGAAATCAATTTCAGTGCACGGCTTAAGGTGTTTATCACCTGGTCTTGCGCATCCTCCTGCATCAGGTCGAGCGCAACGGGTGAAATTTCCACCACCATGCCAGCATAATCACCAAAATTGATATATTTGCCCATTTCAATGTTGAAGAAAGGGGTAAGCTTTGTCATGGACAAATGACCTTTAACTTTTTCCATGCCTCCAGCATACTTTTTAGGGAATGCGGCAAAGCGGATAATCAGCACCACCGAACTATAAAGCCTCAAGCCTTCGTCGATTGGAATGTACATCGCAATCACAATGGCAACCCAACCGAGCAATGCGTACCAACGATAATCTCCGCCATTAAATTTGAATAGGTTGCTCGCTATTATAACAATGGCAAAAACGAAGCAAATAATTGCCAAGATAATGTCGCTTAGCGTGATATTTTTAATAAACTCCGTTTTTACCCGTGTCCTACCGGGAATATACCTTATCATTAACTCCCCTTTTGATTATTTTCTAACTATATATTATTTTTTGCTACCATCTTTATTTTTCTTTTCCTGGTCTGCAATCGCTTTTTGAATACCTTTAACTTCGTCTTTAGCCGCTTCTTTAACCGCTGAAATTGCCTGCTTTTGAATATCTGTAACCTTTGCAAATCCATTTTCAATAGCTGTAACTGACGCCGGATCTAAAGAAGTTTTTAAATCCATTCCATCTAATGCTGATGTTAGCCCACTAAATGCCATTTGAAGTTCTGAACCATTCATCTCTTTCTTAAGATTATTTTCTGCGTTCTCAACCTCAATTCTCGCTTCACTTATTCTTGTAACTACTGAATCTCTTTTCCTAGTCATATTTTCTAAGAATTCATTCATGTGTTTCGCCCAAAGATCTCTCGTTTTGTCTCCAGTATCTTCATCGATTTTTATACCAGCAGTTAATTGTTTTAATGCCGCCATCCAATCAGATGGTACGCCACTCCCTGTGGCAACCCTATATCTGGCATCTTCTTGGCTAATTTTCTCGTTTAAATTAAGTCCATAACTAGTCTTATCATATTCCGCTAACTCTTTTACCAAATCATCTACTTTTTTACTAGCGGCAGCAGAACTGTCTACTAACCTTAAGCGTTTTGCCAATTCACTTGCTTTTAGATTGTCTTTAACATTAGAGTCATCAATAATGTTGCCTGAAGCGTCTTTCTTCAAATAACCAGCAGCATGTAAAGCTTCATCAAATTTTGAATTCTTTTTTATTGCCTTTAAGACGGATTCGCCAAATGAACCTCCCATTATTTCTGCAGCGGTTTGCAAGTCCCCGTTATCTATTGCTTCAACAGTTTTCCTTGCTAAATATTGCACTTTTTGTGGTTCTTGAGCGGCTTCATATCCGGATTTTTCCAAGTCATTTTTCTTTTTGCTCGAGAATTCTGATGGTTTGCCAAAGCCGAACTTTTCGCCAACCCAATCCGTTGCACTTGTCAACAGTCCT
>CANRGF010000026.1 GCA_947630075.1 uncultured Clostridia bacterium | reverse complement strand
CGCCGCGCGTTCCCGAACGAAAAAGGCTATGCTTCCGCCAAGTATTCGCTCCGAAAGCAAACACTTTCCCTGTCCTTTTCCAAGCCGTTCAAAAAACGCAAAGCTCAGCTTACCGATAGGCAACAGCCCATCGGAAAACACTCCCGCCGCCATGCTTGGCAACAGGAAAAACACCGCAAAACGCGGTTCATCGGATATTAAGCCGCTCTATTCCGCGACTTCCCGATACGCTTATTATATCACACCCGCGCCTGCTTGTCAACAGAAAACGAACGAATGTTTATATATTTTTTGTCTTTTTGCCGAAGAAAGGCGGGGATCACCCGCCTTCCAAGATTCAATATAAATTTTGCATAATGCCATGTTTGACTAAAACAGCAATGCAAGCATTCCGTAACTGACATTGATGCGCCGCATCCACTTTGGGAAGGTCGGTCAAGAGGTCGTCGAATGCCTTGCTGACTTTGATGACCTCCATATACTGCTCTTGCTCGTAGACTTGTCTGCGTTGCTCGGCAAGATATTCTTCATAAGCCTGCTGATTAAAGACTGCGGGGTTGTAAAACCAAGAATTATAACAATTCATCATTCGCTCCTTTTTTGATATAATTTTGCCGTCACAGCGTAAATCTTTTCGTCGAATTGGGTGCTAATTCTGCACTAATTCGGTTTAGTTCGTTATAGGCTTTTTCATAGATTTCTTCTCGGGTGTAGAGGTCTATCAGATAAGCACCGCCCAAAAACGAGATGTACTTGACAACGCCATTATAGACCTCTTTTTTTTCTATACTACCACCGTCGCGTTCAAAATCTCTCAATGCTTGTATGAGTCCAAGCCGCACATTCTTGGATCCAGAGTAGGAACGCATATAAATGCTTATTAAAAAATCTTTGTGCTTAAAGCAAAATTCGGTTAGTTCATACGGGTTCGCCTGGGTTTCGTCATAAGTAAGATAAGCATACCACCACAACATTGATAAGCCTTGACGGAACAAGTCGCGCTTTTTTCCTTCGCCGGGGAAAAGCCATCTCGCTCTAAAATAGTTTTTTTGATTGGCGGGATTATAGCGATATTTCATATAATCATAGAACTTCCCGAACGTTAAGCCCTCCCAAAGACGAACATCGCAGGCGGTGCTTTCGGGAATATGTTTCAACGCTTCATAAAGTCTTTTGGCGTTTTCACAGTCGGTATCTTCGGGGTTGGGAGCAGACATATCCATCTCAAAATCATTCATCTCGATTTTGGACGAAGAAAACGGATGCTCGTCACGAAAAATGTCTTTCAGCCACTCATTATTCGGGGAAGTTTGAATGAGCGCTTCGATTGTTTTCTGATTTTCTTTTGTTGCCAATGTGTCGATTCTTTCATCGGAAAGTATATCAATTTTCACCGCCGATTCCTCCTTCTACCGCGACTTTACTCAAATTTTTAATGCCGTTGCTCGTCGTATTATGCATCAGTTTTTCCGCCAATTCAAAAGTATCAATTGACGAAATCGTGCTTTCGTTGACTTCCAAATTTATCTTTTTCGCCGCCTTTTGAATGGATCTGAACCATCTGCGCTCTTCGTATTGATAGTAATCTGCGCCCGAATGCTTTACGTCTTCCAAGCACTTGATCAAAGCGGGAATGATAAGCATGGCATGAAGCACGGGCTGTGCGTTGGGATTATTACTGTTTTGGGTGACAAATTTCCGATAGACATCCGAAGGCAAACGGATACCGATTTTATCTCCCGTGTAGTCAATAATAATATCCGTCTGTTGTTTGTCTATGATCTCCGTCACGGAGAAAATCGACGGGATATTCGCTACTTCATCATCCTCTTTTTCGATACGATAGGCTTTCTCTATCCCAATCGCCATGATGCTCCCTTTCTCCAAATCGAATGTTGCACCATCGTATTCGGGATTAAAATTTTTATTCGAGTAGCCAAATAAGTCGCCTGCCGCTACAATGAAGGGACATATATTGAGCAGTTCTGCAATTTGATTTGCAGAGATCGAAATAGACGCTCCGCCAATAGGAACTTTTACGATACGGCGAAAGCTCGTATAAGAACATTCTATATGAACCACGAACAGTGCTTCGCCCGAATCGATCAATGCCTTTAAGCCCTCATTTTTCAGTTCGGGGGAAAATTTAAGCGTGATTTCCTTCTCGCTTTTCTCGTCCTCGACGGATATGTCGAAAGAACTGTCCAAATAGTCGTTGTTAAAAGATGTCAATACGGGATAAGGATATAATTTAGCCTTTATATGCATATACCTTAACCTCCATTGAACAGTAATCCTGCTCATCAATTTGAAAATCGAGAGAGATCATTTTGTCCTCGTCAAGTTCAAAAAATCCAATTCTGTTTCCGCTAACCGTCAGAGGATAATCCGGGTGGATAACCTTCAAGATCTTTACCGCGTCTTTTTCGGTCAACTCGGCAATTTTGTTAATGACGATATAACTTTTTTTCGCACTCTCCGACGGCAGAAACAATAAGCGATAAATATGATTGTCTTTATCCTTGCAAAAGACTCTCATGTGTTTTGCCTTGACCAAAGCAATTTGTTTCCCGTTGGGTCTCCCGTCGTCTACAAAACTGATTTCATCCGGCTCACGCTCGCCCTCGCCGCGCGCCGCTCCGCCATGATGTAAAAATCCCTCTTCGTCCGTTCCTTGAATAGCAGAACCCGCGCCTTCCACCGTTTCTCTCAGCTCATCTCCGAACTCCAAAGTGGAGAGGAAAGCGACAGAATCAACTTTCGTGTGGATCTTTCGCTCAATCGAAACAATTTTATTCGTGACTTCCGCTTTATCGGCAGGATGCTCCGATTTACCCTCTGCGTTTGGTTCGTCGGGAAGAAATTCGCCGGCGCCTTCAATATCGACACTTGTGCTGAATGCTTTTTCCGCGTGTTCGTTGAGCTTCTCCTTGATTTGCTCATAAATCGTATTTAATAATTTCTTTGAAGTTTGCGGATCATGGCGATTCGGCTCCCACTTGTTATGCGAAGGGTTTTCCAATTTTATCAGCCGTTCGTTCAGCTGCCGCCCTTCGATCAAAGCAATTCCGATAAAACGCATCGTCGGACACAATCCCGCTTTGTCAAAGATCTTCATGCCCGTGCTGCGTACCATTGTGATCTTGTTATTCCCGTCGTGCCGAAGCGCGACGGCAAGTTTCACAGAGCCAATCGGAATATTTGAGATTTTTATCGGGATGTCCTCCCATTGCAATTGCGGCGAAGACAATAGGTTATAAAGCATTACGGTAGCGGGCGGAATACACGCGCCAAACCGCTCGATGACAGCGGGCAATGTGTTTTTGTTTATGACAAAAGAATTGACACGAACTTCAAGGTTCCCTTGCCAAATTGCCATCATAAAACCGTCCAGCACTTCGTTTATGATTGTGCTTTGCAGTTCTTCTATGCCGTCATATATTTCTTCTCTGAGTCCCGCGATATAAATATCCGTCCCCGACGATTCCCGATGGAAAGAGTTGTCCAGGGGGATCATTTCCGCATAGGGCAAAATTTTATGGGCTTCTTGCCTTCCCCAATATCCAACGCCCTGCGCTATATCCTCGGAGCCGTCGTCGAATTTCCCGCGCACAAAAGATGTAAGCCGCGAAACGCCCTGGCTTGCCTTTAATCCATCGCAATCAAGAGTACTATAAAATACAGTTCTGATTGCAGAACAAGCAAATGGTGCGCCCTTCCCGATGCCGAAAGAGCCGCCCGCTTCTCCTTGTTTGTTCGAGGAACCCGTCGAGCGCACCAAATTGCTCCAATCCGTACCGCGTTCTTGGTTTGAGCCTTTCAACCCACGGGTATTGAAGTCGCTGATCCGCAAAAAGGGGATCTTCTCTAAATTCATCGTGCGCAAAGCATTCGCAAAAAACGCCTGCGCTTTACTGTTGTTTAAGCTAACGGCAAAATCGTTGCATTTCCCCAAAACCTCGACTAATTGTTCTCCATCGGGGAAATTTCCCCTGTCGAGGAAAAATGACTTGAACTCGACGATTGCCATTTTACCGTCCAATGCCGCGTCAAGCGAATTTTGAACAGTTTCGCGCGCCAATGATTTTATAGGCAAATCATTGAAGGTTTCTATCAGAGAATTATTTAAGCCTTGCTCGTCTCCCCCGCTGTTGGATGGGAAACACCATTTGCATTTTTCCATAGTAATTTCTCCGTCAAATCAACTTGAATTTTTCGGTTTTCCCGACCGTCGTAAACTGTTTTTTGGCTTGCGCGACCTCTTCTTCCAAAGCGTTGAAGATCTTTTCGACATCGGCGGCAGTATATTCGTACACCGACCGATTGGATAGATTGCCTATTAGCTGAATCATTTCTAATGCCTTGTTGGTACGGTTTTCCGCCAAGCGGACAAATTTTTCCCGTTTTGACTCTTGCATGAGCAGACCTCGCTTATTATTCGCTATATATAATATAACACAACCTCGCGGCTGTGTCAATACATTTTTTATAAGTTTTTGTAATATTTGGAAAATATTTTCGGAATATTATTTTTTCAAGCCCTGTTCTTTTGCATAGACCATTAGCTGAACGTCGTTCAATCGATGCTTTTGAGCAAAATAGTTAATCAATTCGTCCACGTTTTCTGCGGGGATTTCCTTGCGCAGAAAAATAGGATCGGAAAATCGAAACTGACTGTCAGTAGTAAGCACTTTGTATTTTGCAGACCACTTATTGACTACGCTGTATAAGAGCCAAACATTCCACGGGACTTTGATTTTGGGAAGTAATGAAAAGCTATGTATCTTCCCGCCCACGATAAACTCCTCGCCGTTCAAAACATCCTCCAAGAAGTCATCAACATATTCGGCATTATATTTTGATAAGCCCGTCAATCCGATCTTGATGATGGTAGATTTATCTTTTAAGAGATACTCATCGTTTAATTCGTTGATTTGCCGCAAAACATTCTGTAAACTCAGCGAATTTTCTCGTGCGAAATCGATAAAGTCTGCAATGTCCGTTTCATCCTGCTCTCCGAGGAACGCTCTCATCCTATCACTCTGACTTCCGATTGCAATACCTTTTTGTGCAATAAATGGACGGCTTATGGAGAACTCATCTTCAAAAAACGCCTTTACAATACTGAATAGCGTAAATTTTGAGTCGATGCAAAGTGCTTGCAGAAGCTCCGGGTGCATCAAATTCAACCCGCTCATAATATCATCACAAGAATGGATCGCGCCGTCGCTGACACTATCGTGTAGCACTTTTCGCAACTGCTCAATTTCTTCTTCGCGCTGACTTAAAATATTTTTATGCAGATATTTACCGAAGCAACTGATAATATCTTTATCTTGGCAAGCAATCGACAAGACGATTTCAGGGATAGCGGGAAATTCCGCGCAGATCTCTTCTTTCGGCACAGCTCTTCCTGCGTCGCGGATATAAGACACGACCGCGCCATAAAGAGAACTGATCTCCTTGGATTTACTGATATAATCGCGCGAGAAATAGTACTTGTTCCCGACGCACTCGTGCAAAACGCCTTGAAGATGATATTTGTTCTTAATACCCTCGGCTTTTAGACGATCTTCAAAACAATAAAATACAGTATTGGTCAGGAAAATTTCTTTCTCGCTTGAATCAATGTATTCACAAATATCCGTCAATAGCGCGTCGGAAATCAGCGGAGAATATTTGGCTATATATGTCCCCTTGTCGCACAGGATCGAGATAGCCGTTACCCGCCCGACGATAGCGCGTTTTTCTTTGGGAAGTTTGTCCTCTCCAAAAATTTGAATGTAAGCCTCTTTGAACTTCTGCAAACTATCATCATCATAAATATGGATCCCATTCGGGAAAAAGTCGCGGAGTATCATATCATACCGCCTGAAGAGTGGTATGGTGGCGCGGGCATAGATCGTACCCGTCAATGTGTAATCTTGCAAAAGCAATTTTTTTATTGTTTCTTCGGAAAAATCAACATCTCGCTCTTTGTTTTGTGCCGTTACCTCATTGATATATCGAGGTAAATCGGCATCTGAAAATGACTCGGGAAGATTGGCGGCGTAATTCTGTATTTCTTGATAACGATCCACTCCTTCCTCAAACAAAATCACATTCAAATCATTGGCATATAAGATTTCATCTCCCTCTACTTCGTCCAAGAGGAATATAAACAATTCATAATATTCCCCGACTAAAGCCTGCACTTCTTCGCACGTCATATAGCTTTTGTGGGAAGAAAAGGCGCGGAGCAAATTGATCCGCCCGCCGCTTTGCAAATAGAAAAAGCTACGAAACATTCTGACGTATTTCGATTCGATTTGTCGAATACGCTCTCTTGTAACGCCGAAACGCTCACCAACGGCAGCCAGGGTGTCGCCCTGCAAGCGAGCATACATAACAGAACAATATCTTTCCCAATCCTTATTGTGCTTGTTGTTTTTCTTGACAAGTCTGACAACCGCCGAATAGTCATCCCGTAATTCTTGGATCAAATTCTCTTGCAAGGCGGAGATCAGCGTCTTGAAAGCGTCCCGATTTTCACGATAAAAGTAGCAGATTTGCTCGTCGGTAATTTTAAGGAAATCTCCAACGCACAAAATTCCCTGTTGGGATAGTATCGTCGCAATGCTTGGTTTCAGCAAATGAGTCAACCGAAGGGGATGGTTGTCGGATGGGATTCGCTCAATAGATTGACGTATTTGGGAAATATATTCTTTGATTAGTTTTTCCTCTTTTTTCGCTTTCGTAAATTCTGAAAAGCCTAAACCGAAAACGTCAGGTTGTTCCCGCAGTAGGGAAATAAGCTCCGTTTCCGAAAAAGAGAGTATGTAATCGCGCAGATCCGTATCGATTTTCAATTGGCGATCACTATTTTTGCGAGGATGGAACGCCTGTAAAAACTTGTGGACGGTTGTTCCGTCGGAATACAAATAGCTCTTAATAAATTCTAATCCCAAAACTTCGATTGCCTCCGCGAGTCTGAGAGAAACAGCCGAAGTAAGCGATATGGCGGGCGCGCCGTCCGCATCGCTTTCATACTTTTCCCACATTGCAATTATTTTGTCGCGCGGGATCTCATCCGTAGAAACTTGAAGGAACTCTCTCAAATGTTGCCTGTTGACCGAGGTTACTTGAAGCGCGCTTTGCAGATAAGTATAAACTTCGTTAAAAGGTGCTGCCACAACATCATTGTTTTCAAAAAAGTTATAAATGTGCCGCAATATTTCTCTTTTGGGAAATCTGATTTTTTTCGTGCAGTAATAATATTCGTCTTGTGGTGCTTCCACCTCGCCAACGCTAATTTTGCCCAACAGCTCTTGCTCTCGCTCTTCTTGCTCTAACGAATCTATATATAGAGAAACGGCGGATTTGAGCATTAGCATAACTGACCGTTTCATTTCAACGCTTAACGATTCAAACGGCACATCCCACGGGATAGCATAGGATAGCTTAACAGATTCAAGAAATGGCAAATACGCTTCATTGCGATAAATTTCATTATAAACTTTTACCGCACCATATTTTTGTGAATCGGGGAAGTGCCATGCCTTCTCGATTACCTTTATATCTCTCTTGGCTTGACTTTTAGTCGGATAAATCATCTTTCGTTTCTCGCTTAAACTGCTTTATCTAATCGCCCTCGTCGTCCATGTCCATGAGGATCATATCTTCAAGCTGTGCGTCCTCGTCGTTTGTATCACCGAATAGCCAATCAAAAATGCCCATTTCAACCTCCGTCAAGGATTATACAGCACCATATATGACAAATGTCGTCATGATTAAAAAAATTTCCGTAAAATTTTCCAATTACAATTATAGCATATATCGTGGAGAATTGCAAGGCTTATGATCGTGCTTGTACGTCATAAAAATACCTCATTCATTTCAAGAAAATGTGTCATAGACCGCTTGACTATAATCTACATTTGTGCTATACTTTAATACGATTATTGATTCGGAGATGTTTATGAAAGTAAAGCCCACGATTGTCGCCGAGAGGATGAAGTTGCTCCGAGAGGGAGTAAAACTCTCGCAGGGCAAGCTCGCGTCCATGCTCGGTATGCAACAGACGGCAATTTTCCGTTACGAGGTCGGACAGTCCTTCCCGCCCTATCAGGTTCTGATGAAATACGCCGACTTTTTTGACGTATCTCTTGACTATATCTTCGGGAGAACGGACAGCCCGCAGGGGAAGCTCTACGACTGCCAAGCCAAAGTATGGAAGGACAACAAGCAGATGCGTGACTTCATCGAAATGTGCTTCGATCCGAAAACCGAAGCAAATGCAAAGCTCAAAGAAATGCTGATGCGCCTTATGGAAGAACAGCGATAAAAAAGGAGAAAAAGGAAAATGTTGATGAATGACAATCAATATCTTGCCGTAATCGAAGAAATCAAGGCGGAAATCGAACGGGCGCGCTATCGCGCGGCAGTATCGCTCAACCGAGAACTCGTTATGCTTTATTATCATATCGGGGAAGTCATCAACGAGCATAAATCTTGGGGAAACAAGTTCATCGAAAACCTTGCAAAGGATATCAAACTCGCCTATCCGAATGCGACAGGCTATTCCGTCCGCAATCTGAAATACATGGCAAAATTTGCGGCGGAGTATCCAGACAGGCAATTTGTGCAGACGGTGTCTGCACTATTACCGTGGTCGCACAATGTCGCTATCATGGACAAGGTGAAGGACGCATCCGTGCGCCGTTGGTATATTCAAAAGACGATAGAAAACGGTTGGTCACACAGCGTTCTCATTCATCAAATCGAAAGTAAATTATATGAGCGGCAGGTGCTATCGCAGAAGGTCAGCAATTTTGAAAGCCGTCTCCCTGCACCGCAGAGCGAACTTGCGGTGCAGACAATGAAAGATCCGTATGTCTTTGATTTTATCCCCTACAAAGAAGATATGATCGAACGGGACATCGAACAGGCACTCGTCAAAGAGATGACGGCGCTCCTTCTCGAACTCGGTACGGGCTTCGCTTTTCTCGGAAACCAATATCATCTCAATGTCGGCGGGGAAGATTTTTATCTCGATCTGCTGTTCTATAATCTCAATCTCCGTTGCTACGTCGTGATTGAACTGAAAACGGGAGAATTTAAGCCCGAATATGCGGGAAAACTGAATTTCTATCTCTCTGCGGTTGACGGTATTCTGAAACGCGAAACCGACAATCCGACGATAGGACTTCTTCTTTGCAAGAGCAAAAACAATATCGTCGCCGAATATTCCTTAAAGGACATCAGCAAACCGATCGGCGTAAGCGAATACACGGTTACGGGACAACTGCCCGAAGAACTTGCAAAGCAGTTGCCCTCGGTGGAAGATATTCAAAAATGGATCGAAAGCAATAAATAATTTCTGATATATGACAAGGGCTGTCATATATCCCATGCTATAATGCCGTTACAAGGAGAAAAATGCCATGAAAGCCGTGATCTATGCGAGGTACAGCTCGGACAACCAAAGAGAGGAGAGCATCGAAGGACAGCTCCGTGAATGTATGGAGTATGCGGAGTATAACGACATCGAAGTCGTCGGGGAGTACATAGACCGAGCGTTGACCGCCAAAACGGACAATCGCCCCGGTTTTCAACGCATGATACAGGACAGCGGGAAAAAGCTGTTTGATCTTGTCCTCGTGTGGAAACTTGACCGCTTTGCCCGCAATCGCTACGACAGCGCGTT
>CANRGF010000025.1 GCA_947630075.1 uncultured Clostridia bacterium | reverse complement strand
AGTTTCTTTTTATCAATCAAATTTTTTATCATATAAAAATGATAAATTTTATAAATTTATTTGTCAACTGATTTTTTAATAAAATAATTTATTTGTGTAAAATCCGCATTTTGGGCAAATATCTAAATATGACAAAGTTTTGGTTGGTTAGTTTAATAGACAAAGTTTTTGTGAGTGTGGCAGTTTTTTTGCTTATTTTTGCATGGATAAATTTTTATGTGGCGGATTTATGGGTTAGCTTTGCAATAAGTTTAGTTTTCACCTTCGCCGTGCTTTTCCTAATATATTTCTTCGTAGGCAAAAAAAATGAAAAAGCTGAATTAAATAGAAAACAGATTGAGGAAATGAACAAATTAACGCTAGCATTCAGACTGTATAAAGAAAGAGAACAAAAATTGCTCTTGAAAAGCATTTTAGAAAAAAATTTTGAAGTGGAAATGATTGGTCAAAAATTGACTTATAAGGACGCCCTTGGAAAGCACTTAGTGATTTTAGCAACAGATTTAAAAAAACTTAACGAAAACGATTTGATAAATCTCATGAGCAAACACTTTGATAAAAAAATAGACTGTTTTGATATCTTTTGCAACGAGTTGGACTTCAACCCCAAAAACATTTTTAAAGATAAAAAAATTTTTATTTATGACAAGAGAAAAATTTATCAAGACTTTTTTAAAAAAACCAATATTCTCCCTGACTGCTCAAATTTGGATGACAGCATTTCAAAATTTTCATGGACGGATTTTTTGAAAAATTTATTTTTGCCAGCAAAAGCAAAAAGTTATTTTTTGTGCGGACTGATTTTAATTTTTAGTTCGATAATTTTGCCATTTCATGTTTATTATTTAATTTTTGCAAGCGGACTTATGATTTTTGCAATCATCTGCAAAATAATGCCAATCATAAAAAATAGGCAAAATAAATAAAAAATTTTTAAAATTTCAAATTTTTGTACCTAAAATGAAAGATTTTTGAATTTTTATGCCGATTTTCATTTATTTTTAAAATTTTTTAATTTTCATTATGTGTGTTTTTAATTTTTAGTGAGTGCATTTCAATTAGTGCATTCACTAATTTATCTATTTCATCAAATGTGTTGAAACTGTCTATCGACACACGCACTGCACCAGAAATGTCCGTGCACAATTTTTTGTGAATAAGAGGTGCACAATGAATTCCCGAGCGCACACATATTCCCTTTTCGTTTAATAGGTCTGCCACAGACATGCAATCTAAATCTGAGACGTTAAAGCTAAACACATTTTTTGAGTTTGGCTTGGAATACATCTTGATGAAATTAAGGCCACTCAATCTTTTAAAGGTGTAAGATGAAAGATCTTGCTCTTTCTTTAAAATATTTTCAAAATTTTTTAACACATATTCCACACCCGCATTCAAACTAATGATTGGAATTGACGGAATTGTGCCTGCCTCCAATCCTTCTGGCATTCCACTTGGTTGAATTAAATTTGTTCCTTCAGTGCCCGTACCTCCAAAAATTATTGGTTTTAGTTTTGTGCCACGCTTCACAACCAATCCGCCCACACCAGTTGTGGAAAAAAGTCCTTTATGCCCAGCAAAAGCAAACATATCTACACCTAAGTTGGACAAGTCTATGTGAATATGCCCACTCGCTTGAGCGCCATCAATCAAATATAGTAAATTGTGGTCTTTGGCGATTTTTGAAATTTCCAAGATGGGCAATGTTTCACCCGTTACATTTGAACAGGCTGTGGTGATTATCATCTTTGTGTTTTTGCAAATGGTTTTTTCTATTTCCGCTGGAAGATTTTCCACTTCACAAAAGAGAGTGGAAACATCTACCCCCTTGGATTTTAAATGTTCAAGCGGACGCAACACAGAGTTATGCTCAAAACTCGTGGTGATGACATGATCGCCATCATTTAATGAACCAAAAATGGCAAGATTTAGTGCTTCCGTGCAATTTTTTGTGAAAATCACTTCATAGTTCTCTGCATTGAAAAGTTGTTTGATTTTTTCACGCGTGTCAAACACAATTTCGGCAGTTTTTTGAGATAAAAAATGCCCACTCCTGCCCGGATTTGCCGTGAGATGTTCTATTGCATTCATAACGGCTTTTTTCACCTGAATTGGCTTAAAAAAACTTGTTGCAGCATTGTCTAAATATATCATATCTCACAATATGCAATTTCATAAAGATTTGTGATTTTCACTAAAAACGGACAATCAAAATAAAATGAATTGAGGCAAATATGAACTATTTAATTATTGCTTTCAAATCACGAAACTCACTATATGCTTTTGTAAAAAATTTGCAACTGTATGGGATAAGCGCAAGCGTTGTGAACACTCCACGCACAGTGTCCGTTAGTTGTGGACTAAGTGTGCGGGCTGATTATCGCTATTTGAACGCCATAAAATCTATGCTTGCAAACAAAAATTATGACGGGTTTTTGGGCGTTTATCATGTTAGTTTAAACGGAGCTTATGAGCGAGTGGAAAAAATATTTTGAAGTCAGCCACCCCACAAAAAAATTGACTAAAACAATAAAATATGATAAAATTAAATTATGAGAAAGTTTGAAAAAATAAAACAATATCTTGATGAGCTTTATCCTAACGCAAATTGCTCGCTAGACTTTTCCACACCATACGAGTTGCTTGTGGCGGTGGTGCTCTCCGCTCAATGCACAGACAAGCGAGTAAATATAGTTACAAAAGATTTGTTTAAAATTGCAAACACACCTGAGAAAATGCTAAATTTGGGCGAAGAAAAAATAAAGAAAATCATTCACCCATGCGGATTTTACAACGCAAAATCTAAAGCCTTAATTGAAACAAGTGCGGATTTGGTGAATAAATTTGGTGGCGATGTGCCTAAAACCATGGAAGAATTGACAAGTTTGCGTGGGGTTGGCAGAAAGACGGCAAATGTGGTGATTGCAAACGCTTTTGGCGGGCAAACCATAGCGGTGGACACACATGTGCACAGAGTTTCTAAACGGCTTGGCTTGGCAAGTGAAAATTCTACTCCTTACGAGTGCGAAATGAGTTTATTAAAAATTGTGCCACACGATGAGAGAAGCAAAACTCATCATCAAATGATTTTGTTTGGCAGAGAAATTTGCAAGGCAATTCGCCCAAATTGTGAAAATTGTAAATTAAAAGATGTTTGCAAATTTTATAAAGGAAAAATAAGCCGATGAGACTTATTAATACTTCTTTCATTGTAATCTCCTTCTTCAATTATTAATAAATCATTCTGTTGAGTCAATTAAATTTAGATTGACAAAATATTTATTGTTTGCTAAAATCAAATAAATAAGAGGGACTTATGAATTTGGATAAAGTTACAATCACAATCAAGGCTGGGAACGGCGGCAGCGGAAAAGTGAGCTTTCATCGTGAAAAATATGTGGAAAAAGGTGGTCCAGATGGTGGGGACGGCGGAAACGGCGGCTCTATTATTTTTGTGGCGGATAAAAACAAAAACACTCTTGTGGATTTTCAATACACAAAAAAATTTGAGGCAGAAAATGGTGAAGGTGGCAGCGGAAATTTGCAAAATGGCAAAAATGGCAAAGATGTGGAAATTAAAGTGCCATGCGGAACTGTGATTAAAGACACAGCCACAAAGCAAGTGATTGCAGACATGGTGGAAGACGGGCAAAGATTTGTGGCTCTCAAAGGGGGAAGAGGAGGCAAAGGAAACAACTTTTTTAAATCCCCCACTAGGCAAAGCCCAAGATTTAGTCAGTTGGGTGAAGCTGTTAAGCCTTATAAGGTTACGCTTGAATTGAAGACCATTGCAGATGTGGCTCTTGTGGGCAAACCAAATGTTGGCAAATCCACCCTACTTAGCGTAATCACAAATGCAAAGCCTAAAATTGCTGATTATGAGTTCACCACCCTATCGCCAAATTTAGGTGTGGTGAAAATTTACGATGACAGTTTTGTAGTGGCAGACATACCAGGTCTTATTGACGGAGCAAGCGAAGGCGCTGGGCTTGGGCACGAGTTTTTGGCACACATTGAGCGCACGCGATTGGTTGTGCATGTGATTGACGCTAGTGAATTTTACGGCAACGACATTGTGGAAGACTATAAAACAATAAACACAGAATTAAAAAAATATAACGAAAAATTATCTAAATTGCCACAAATTGTGGTGTTTACGAAACTTGACCTAATTGAAAATGTGGATGAAAAAATTGAAAAATTTAAGAAAAAAATCAGAAAAAATGTGCAAATTATCCCTATAAGTTCAATCACTCGCAAAAATGTGGACGATTTAGTAAAAGCCATTTATGAAAAGTTAAAGACCTTGCCGAAATCTGCCCCAATCCCTGTGGAGCAAGCAGAGCTTGAGAAAAAGGACACGTCAAGCATCGAAATTAAATGCCTTGCACCAAATGTGTTTGAACTATCGGGCGGATATTTGGAAAATTTGCAGCGAGGAATTGTGTTTAACGACAGCCGCTCCCTTGCCTATTTCCAGCAACGCCTTGAAAAGGACGGCATATTAGACAAATTAAAAGAAGCGGGAGTGAAAGACGGCGACACAGTGGTGTTTGGCAGCCTGCAATATGAAATTTATTTCTAACCAATTATCTGCCTAACTAAGCAAATGATAATCAAGGAGAAAGATGTTTATTTATAGAAAAGCAACAATGAACGACCTAAACACGATTTGGGATAAGGACATCAAATCACACATTGACAATAAAAGATATGTTAAATGGAAAAAGTCGTTTATAGAGGCAAATAAAAATGGAGATATAATCACTTTTGTTGTGTTAAATGAAAATGACCCTATTGGCCAATGCTCTATTGTGTTGAACAAAGAAAATATTAAGTTTGAATGCAAAGATTTGCTGTGTGCGGGCAATGAAAAGGCATATCTATCCACCATAAGGATTGATAAGCAATATGAAGGGCAAGGTCATATTTCAAAGCTCGTTAAAACAGTGGAAACTTTTGCAAAAAAGAAAGGATTTTCCTATTTAACTATAGGGGTTGAAGCAAAAGAAAGCCGAAATCTTGCAATTTATTTACATTTTGGTTACACTCAGTTTATCTCCAGCGAAATTGAAGATGACGCACTTATTTTGTTTTATCAAAAACCATTAAAAAGGAGGAGTTATGATAACAAAAACCGAGCGAATTAAATTAAGAAGCATTGCTTCAACCATAAAGCCAACTGTCTGGGTGGGCAAAGAAGGTTTTAGCGAAAAAGTTTTGAAGCAAATTGAAGAGGAACTTTATAATCATGAACTCGTTAAAATCACCATGCAAGACAATGTGCCAACCCCAACCGAATTTGAACTAACTGAAATGGCGGTTAAGTTGGGCGCAGAAGTGGTAACCACTATTGGCAAAAAAATTGTTCTTTATAAGCACAGCGAGAAAAAAGGCATTACGCACATTTTGGCGTGATGCCTTTTAAATTCCACTAATGCTAGATGTTAAATGCTTAATTTGCTCATATTGAGCAATTTTTTCTTGAGCCTCTTTTCTGCTTAAATTTTCAATGATGTGATAAATATTTGCAATGTCCTTAGCTGAATATTTTGGCTTAACTTTAAACCTTATTGAATTAAGGCTCAAAACCACATCTTTGCTTTGGTCAAAATAATATCTCACATTCGCCGTTTCTTTTGCAACTGATGACACTCCTGCTCCATCTTTTGCTTGCAACACAATCGAAATTGGCGTGTTCTTCTTCACAAAAATCGTGATGCAATTTTTTAAATAATCTTCTAATTTCTTTTCCATATCTCACCTATTGGTCAACTTTTTTGTGTTTTATTAGATTGTTTCTTTCCTTATAACTCTCAACCTTTGCTTTTGCTTCCGCCATAGATTTGCTATCGACAATCAGCCAATAGATGTTGTTAATGTCCACCCATGTGATGCGATAGTCAACCTTAATTTTTACTCCGCGACAATTAAATATTAGCACCTGCTCTTTGGGCAATAAATGCCTTAGTTTAACCACTTCTTTGGCGGAAGAATAAACCGCACTATCCTCAGCGTTTTCAACCTCAAGGGTGTGGGAAGTTTCTCGTTTAAAAACAATAAATAAATTTGACTTTAAAAATTCATTCGTTTTCAAATTCATATCAATCGACCTTGACTTAATTATAGCAAAAAGCAAAAATTTGTCAATATCTATCTAAAATTTTCACAAAAAATTTTGATAGACTAAGATTTTGCAAAATTTGGCTTTTTTAAGGTTCAGTATT
Organism: uncultured Clostridia bacterium; assembly: GCA_947630075.1. Taxonomy (GTDB): domain Bacteria; phylum Bacillota; class Clostridia; order Christensenellales; family UBA1242; genus Onthoplasma. The sequence goes on along the minus strand of CANRGF010000025.1, from coordinate 3,480 downwards.
GACAATTTTTGAAAAATATGATAGTATAGGCAAGTTGAGGAGGAAGAATGACTGCAAGCGAATATGTGCAAGAAAATTTTGCTGAAAAAAACTATCAGGGAGCAATGAGTGTTTCATGCGAGGGCGCAAAAAATGTGTTTGTGCAAGCGTTTTTAGATAGAAATACATTACATGGAAAGTTTGATTTTATTAACGCCACTGAAGATGCAATCTTGATTGAAAATGCCACCGCTGAAATGTGCATAGACAATATAATTCACGCTGTGCTAACCAAAGATAGATATTATATTTTGAATAGTGAAACTGGATTAGTGCAAGCATCGGGGACACTAGATCAGACCACAAAAAGATTAATTTACACTTTATTTAGCAGAAAAAATTATAATGATGACTTTTTCACAAATTTATTTAGAGCAAAAAGAAGACAGTTTAAGAATGTGAGTGATAAGTTTGCATTTGACTTGAAATCTGTGATAAAAACTATTTTAAAGTATGACGCAAGAAATTGGGATAAAACAATTGCTAGATATGACCCAATTTTAAATGAGTGCAAAAAAAAGAGTTATTCAAGCAAACAAGAATCTGACGCATCAATTAATAAAATTGTGTTTAAAACCAAGGCCTCACTATCCAACCTTGATTTGGCAACCGAGAGCACAATCTTTGTGGATATAGATTCAATTTAACCGCGTTTCGCGGTTTTTTTATTCAACGCGTGTGTAATTTTTTATTTCAAAGTCGGTCGATTTTATATCATCGACTTTCTTTTTTTTTGAAGAAAATGAGGTAAATAAGTTTTCAAAGCCAGAAAAACCCAGCAGGTTTAAAATTTTGCTAAAATCAAAATCCTTTATTCCATCACCCTTATCACCAGTTAGTGCAGACAAAATTTTAGAAATGCCATTTTGATTACCATTTTTTAAAAAACCGGTCAGTAAGGGCAAGATATTTTTAAAGTCGAAAGGGAATGCTGGCTTTGGCGTATATTTGGGTTTTGGCTTTGGAACGCAATCGCAGTTACCCTTTTCAAAATTGTTGTTTATGTAAAAATCTGGCACGCACTCATAAGGCTGCTGAAACACCACTTTTTTTGCGCCCTTACATCCTTGATTGGGCTTTGGATAATTCCAATTTTGAATGTAGGCATTGGCATCATAAAAAATATTGTTTGAAGAGTTTTCCATATTTATAAATATGAATAAAAACTTCAACATGTTAGTGGCGGAGGATAAAAATTTTTCATATATATTTATCGAGGTGTTTTATGCCAAGAGATTTTAAAAGTTTTGCTGAAAAAAATCATGAAGTGGAGCAAGAGAACAAAGATAAATTAAATGAATATCAAGAGATATTAGATAAGTATAAAGATTTAGATAGAAATTCACTTTTAAGTCAACTTATGAAAGAGGCTGCTAGGCTAAAGAGCGAAGGCAAACTTGATGAAAAAAGTTTAATGAGTTTGAAAAACACAATCGAACCATTTTTGAATGCCGAACAAAAAGAAATGCTTGAAGAAATTATAAAAATGTTAAAATAAAGCAGCAAAAATAAAGATTTTTTTCAAAAAACCATATAAAATTTTTAGTTTTAAAAAATTTATGAATAAAAATAAGATTAGCCCAGAAATTTTAAATAAGGTTTCAACCCTAGAAAACAAGCAAACAGAGTACGTGGTGGTGAGCGCAAATAATTTTGATGAAATGAAAAAATTTTTGAAAACTTATAAGTATCACTACACCCCTTATCGCTTTGCAGATTGTTTTTGCTTGCCAGCCGATTTTGATGACATCAACATTTTATCAAATCAAAACTGCGTAAATTACATATTTTCTAATAGTGAAGTGAAGATTGAAAATGCTGAGCGCAACTTTATGAACATTTCAGCATTGACGGAAAATAAGTTTTTTGGTCAGGGGCAAACCATTTGCTTTATAGACACAGGAATTTTTCCGCATCTAGATTTCATTTTTCCACACAACAGAGTGATTAAATTTATAGACTTATATCATCAATCACAAACGCAATATGATGACAACGGGCATGGCACTTTTGTGGCAGGTGTTTGTTGTGGAAATGGAGCTATTGAAAACACTCATCTTGGATTTGCCACAAGAGCAAATATCATTATGATTAAGGCGTTGGGAGATAAAGGCAATAGCAACAGCAACATGATTTTGGACGCCATGCAATGGGTGTTTGAAAATCATAAAGCATATAATATTTCTGTGGTGTGCATGAGTTTTGGCGCAGATGTAATTAATGGCAGCGACCCGCTTTCTAAAGGTGCAGAAAGTTTGTGGAAACGCGGGGTTGTTGTTGTGGCAGCAGCGGGCAACAGTGGACCAAACAAAAGCACAATTAAATCCCCCGGAAATAACCCATATATTATCACCGTGGGAGCACTCGATAGCAAAAGCATGAAAGTGGCGGACTTTTCAAGTTGTGGACCAACGATTTATGGGCACAAACCTGATTTGCTCGCTCCCGCCGTGGATATTGTTGCGTGCAATAACTCTATCCCACCATACACGATTATGTCAGGAACGAGCGTTGCCACACCTATAGTTGCAGGCATTTGTGCAATAATAAAATCGCGCTATCCAACCAAGACAAATAATGAAATTAAAAAATTTTTGCTCGACCACTGCGTGAAGATAACGGGAGATAAAGATAGCGAGGGTGCGGGATATTTGAAGTTTTAAGTTTATTGGGCATCAAATTGATTTTTTTGTTAGTTTATGCTAATATGATGATATGATAAAGATTGAAAATGTTAGCATAAAATATATCAAAGAATTTTATTCACTTTATAATGTTAGTTTGGAGATTAATGAAAACACACTTTTGATTGGAAATGAAACGAGTGGAAATAATTTTTTGTTGCGCATACTATCTAAAATTGACAAACACTATCAAGGCAAGATTTATTTTGAAAACCAAGATTTAGGGCAAATTAAAGATAAAGATTTATCTCTTACATATATCCCACAAAAACCATGTTTGTTTGAAAATAAAAGCATTTTAGAAAATTTAATTTATTCATTAAAAATTAGAAAAATCAATAAAAAAGAGGCAATTTTGCGAGCAAAAACTGCAATTTCACCTTATTTTTTAAAAATTTTTGAAAATTTTAATGCAATTCAAAATAATAAAATTGCGAGCAATGAAAAAGCAAACAGCAATTTAAAAACAAATGATTATAACAAAAGTTATAATGATGATTATATAAAAAATAACAATAAAGATAAACTTGAAAATAATCTTGAAAACTTTTTAAAAACCAAAGTTAAAAAATTAAGTTTATCCGCTAAAAAAATTATTGCTTTGCTTCGCGCAAAAATTAGAGAGCCAAAATATATTTTGGTTGAGGATTTTTTTGAAAATTTAGACGCATCTTATTTTGATTTGGCAAACAAAATCATTTTAGATTTGAATAGTAATTCGACAATCATTGCCTCACAAAACGGAGTGCAGAATGCT
>CANRGF010000024.1 GCA_947630075.1 uncultured Clostridia bacterium | reverse complement strand
TAAGCAACCAATATGTCTATCAAATAATGGGTGAAAGAAACGGCTCAAAAATCAATGATGGCTTAGATGTGGCGGAGGGTGATTTCGTTTCCACAGAAGAAATCTCCACCACACAATCACTCACTTATTCATTTATCATAGATGATAAAGATGAAGTGAATAGCTTCACGTTAAACAAAGTGCTTGGAAATAGTGAGCAAACTGAGTTCGTGATAGGCTCACTCCTTGATAAGCAAAACACAGCGTTCTATATCACCAGTGCAACTGCATCATACACCGGGCCAAATGTCCATGAAATAAACTTGCAATCGACATCTTCTAGATTTATGGATGCAAATGGCGATTTAATTTATACTTTATCCTTCGGCTTGAGTTCCACAGAATATCAGTTGATCATTAAATTAAAGGGAAACACAAATAAAGATGTGGCAATTTCGTTTAATCGAACTGCCAACGCAAAATTGTTTGACTCTCTAGCATTCACACTCGCTCTCTATGGAGACGGAGGCAAAATGGCAGATGTCAACATTGGTTTCTACAATTTAAGCATTACCCAAACAAAGCAACTAGAAGCCTACGCTACCACCAGTGTCATCTTAGATGAATATTTGAGTGGCAATGTTAATTCAAACACTGTTGAAACAGCAGACAACATCGAAAAACATATCACTTTCCAATATGACGGAAACAATAGTTTCTATTATTATAATGGCAACTCTGTGAGCAACTTAGCAGAGGACAATAAAATTTATAAATATTCAGTTGCTCAAGGAAGCCATTCGATTACACTTTATTCAATCGCTGGCACGGACGCAATCATTCATATATTCTTCAATATGGTTTATGAGGGCAAAGTGATTAGCAATATTGAGTTGGTCATCACAGATAAATGCGCCTTCAATTTCTTCATAAATAAAGGCAATCCAGACACAGGCGCTGAAATTATAAGTGAACTTGCAAACTCCACAAACACTTATAATTACTATATGACGGGAAATGCTTCGTCACCATTCCACACAATCACACTTTTTGACGATAGCAAATTAAACGGCACATCTTATTACACAAGCACTTATCAAGAAGGTAGGAGCGAAACCTACTATAACGGCCTAAATATCGCACTTTATAACAAAGCAAGAAATAACAATGCCACATTTGGCATAACGGCATTTAACATTCAAATTTGCAATTCGGAAGGCACGGCAATCGAAAGTAATGATTATAGCATTGAAAAATCAGCAAGCAAAATCGAATTAAAGTTTAATAAGGACTTTTCTGGAGATATTATCTTAAAGCTTATTGCAGGCTCGGATAATGGCAATGGAGATTATGTCCGCTTCATCACAATTAACGTGTTTGGCTTTGTGAAATTCACTTATGCAAATAAAGAGTTAAAAGAAAGAAACATTCTTGAAGGGGCAGGTGGCAACGGCTTCAGTTCGGGTAGCACGGCATACCTTGTTTCCACAGCGTCTGTTGACGGGGCTTCCACATTCAACATAGGCATAAACGCTTCCTCCACCGATCCAACTCGTTTTGCTAATATTGAAGTCCTCACAGAAACAGCAACGCGAGGTGCACAATTTGCTATAGTAAGATATAGTTATGGCATGGATGTTGTGCAAGCATTTGAGGCGGCAGAAAAGCACTCCGCTAATATAACTTTCTCTCAAGGCAGTGGTTCTAATTATATGGCAGCGGTAACTCTGCCAGATGTGGAAATGTCTGGCTCTCCAAGAGTTTATTATGCAGTCATTTATAAGTTTAAATTCCAATATATGGGTCAAATTTCAAACGAATATTATGTTACTTTCAAAGTGTATAACAATCAAAGCGTACAGCCAGCAAACACAAATATTGATGCAGATGAAGAGCTATCCGGCACTCGCTTAAAGCTTTTCCAATACTCATTAACTTACACAACAAACACCAATAGATATGTGGTTTATAGCGACATATCCGGAAATATAAAAATGGATATTTCGCCAGTGTCTGGTGGCGGCGTTGAAGCCACACTTGATTGCACAAATGAAGGCACAAAGTTTAGCAGTGGAGAGCGAACGGTTGAATTATCTTCTGCACAAACTGATGTGGTTGTGCTCTCAGATAATGGCTCGCAATATCCGGGCACTGCTCGTACCACCACGTCTAGCGGTTCGGGCGTTGTGTTTAGGTCAGACTTTGGAAATATTTCGGCATTCGCTTCGTTCATAAAAGAATTAAATGACGGTTCAGCACAAATTAAAATGGGAGAAGGTTCTCTCACAACCAAATCACTCATCAGTTTGGATAAAGGCCTATTTGGTGTGGATTTGGGCAGCGGTTATTTCAGCAATGAATTTAATGGCAAAATTGAAATAATTTCCACATCAACAGGCACGGCAATCCTTTCTTGCGACTTGAGAATATTCACCAAAAATGCACTCACGCCAAAGGGGATGTTCACTCTTTCTTCAATATTCAGCGGTCAAAAGTTTGATAAAGAGCATGATTACGAAATCATTGGTGTGGGCACTTCACCATCAACATCTTGGGTAAAAAATGCCTCAAGCACAGCTTCTTCCACTAGTGTGTACTCATTTGATGTTAATGACAGCAGTTATAATGTTTATAGCGCGGTGTGGTCTGGTGGTGGTAGCGCAAATCCGGTTTATAACCTTAGTTCAACATTCTATTTCATTCATGCGTCTAGCAGCGTGCTAACGATTAATTACAACACAGCCGCATTTGACTACTTCCTAGTGCCATATACAGACGGAATAGAATCAAGCATTAGCACAAGCAACATGGTTTATAAGTTTAGCAATAGCTTAGATGGCACATTTGTAAGGGAAGGGCAATCTGGTAGCATCACGGTGGTAGATGGTGGCGAATTAGCAGGATCAATCACTAACCAAAACGGACAAATAAAAATCAGCAATCAGGCGTTGATAGACTATAAAAAATCTCACCCAGGCGATGACATCACAGAAGTGGAGATTATATGTTCTGTAACTGCAGGCGGAAAAACATTTAACAATATAGTAGTTAAATTTTCACTTCCAAAAAATGTATAAATTGATTAACCTTTGCATAGCTTAATGCAAGGGTTTTTCGTTTTAATTTAAAATTGTGCAGTTTTTGGATTAAAGAGTTGACAAATTAAATAAATTTATATAAAATAAACATTAAGAGGTGAATTATGGCAGGTCTTTCAACCGAAGAATTTGAAAATAAGTGCATGGACATAATTGAAAAAATTGTGGCTATGGATATTCGTATGAATAGGCAAGGAGCAATCAAAGTGGCAGAAAAAATGCTCACCGCTGCAAAGGCAAAAACCACAAATAAAAGCGTTATAGCTATTTATGAGCGCGTAGTTAAAGAGTTCAACATAGCCACCGATGCAGAATATGAAATGCTCCGCAAGCAGATTTTTGGGGACACTGGCAGAAAATAAAGGTGTTTTATGGGCTTTTTTGATTGGGTTATGCATGGTCTTGGTTTCGAGGGTAAGAGCGAAAAAAAGAAGTCTAAAACCGAAGTGCAAGACGATAAGTATGCAAATTTTAATCTTCATGAGCGTGTGCAGGGCGAAACCAACACGGCAGAAACAATCCCTGCAAGCAATTCTTTCAACGCCTTTGGCATTCAAGCAGAGTCTAACATAATCATGGTTGAGCCAAAAACGCAAAAAGAAATTCAGCAGGTGGTGGACTATTTGAAGCAAGGTCAAACCGTGGCAGTTAATTTGGAAGGCATTGCCAATATTGATTCTACCCGCATTCTCGACTTTTTATCTGGCGCGATCTATGGGTTAAATGGCAGCATTCATCGTTGGCATGGTGATTTGTTCTTGCTCACTCCTGAGGGGCATAAAATTTTGAGGCCAGATGAAAATAAATGAAAAAATGGATAATTATAGCATTAACAATTATTGCAGTTTTGGTGGTGGACCTCACCACCAAACATTTTTTATTTAGTGTGGACTATGAAAATGTTATCCCTCATGTCGTGTCAATCTCTTCAAATGGCGGGAATAGTGGCGCAGCGTGGGGCATTTTAAGCAATCATATTGTTTTGCTTTCTGTGCTAACATTCGTTTTGATTATCACTATAGTGGTGGCAGACATTTTGTTTAAGCAAAAGAGCGTGTTCTATTCAATTTCGCTCGGCTTCATTTTGGGCGGGGCAGTTGGCAATCTTGTGGATAGATTAATGCTAGGCTATGTGCGAGATTTCATCTTTCTAGATTTTTTCCCGTCTTTCCCTGTGTTTAATTTCGCAGATAGTTTCCTAACAATAGGCGCAATTATGATGGTGATTTATATCTTATTCTTTAAAAAAGGAAAGGTTAAGGGTTAGCATTGTGCAAAATTTTGTTGTTGAAAAGGGTAATATTCGCCTAGATGTGTTCTTGGCTGAACGCACTGATTTTTCACGCAGTTTTATTAAAACTCTAAACGATGAAGGTGCAATTAGCGTCAACGGCAAAAAAGTGAAAGCGGGTTATATATTATCGGTGGGGGACAAAATTGAGTTGAAAGAAAAACAACCCGAAAAAATTTCTGCCGAACCCGAAAATATTCCGCTAGACATAGTGTATGAAGATGATGATTTGCTCATAATCAATAAGCAAGTCGGTTTGGTTGTCCACCCATGCGCAAGCACCAAATCACACACGCTAGTGAACGCACTGATGTTTCACATCAAAAAACTATCGTCAATCAATGGCGTGTTGCGCCCAGGCATTGTGCACAGATTAGATAAAGACACGGGCGGTTTGATGATAGTTGCCAAAACGGATAATGCTCACAAAATTCTCTCCGCCGAACTCAAGGATAAATCGCTTAATCGCCAATATAAAGCACTCGTGGCTGGCAGGATTAAGGAAAATTTTGTGGTGGAAGGCTATCTTGGCAGAAACCCTAAAAATCGCGAGCAGATGGCGATGGTGGGCGAGCAGAATGGTCGTTATAGCAAAACAATTTTCACAATCGATAAAGTCTATGACCATTTCACTCTGCTAAACTGCCAGCTCACCACGGGCAGGACGCATCAAATTCGCGCCCATCTAAAATCTATCGGCCACCCAATAGTTGGGGATAAATTATATGGAGGCTCCACGCAAATTTATTCGGGCGGGCAGTTGCTCTATGCTTATAAAATTTCATTCGTTCATCCCACCACAAAAAAGCAAATGTCTTTTGAATTGCCCCTGCCAAAATATTTTAGCGATGTTTTAAAAAAATTATAAAATTGCAAAAAATACCCATTAAAAGCGCAAATTTTTAAAAATTTTGCCTAAATTTATCAAATTTTTTAAAAATTTAAATTTTGTTTGAAATTTGTTTGCAAATAAGAAAACTTTTGTGATATAATAAAATTAGGAGGGAAAAATGAAGGGTAAAGGTCTTGTAACTTTCTTGTCATACATTGCAATTGGTCTTGTGGCAATCGCTTTGGTTTTGGCAAAAATCTTCTCAGCTCTTAGTTTGAGTTCTGGCCTTGTTAGCGCTATGACTTTGATTGCCCAAGTTATTGCTTATGCAATCACTGCAGTTTTCGCATTCCAATATGCAAGAGCTCGCAAAAACATTGGCTGGATGATTGCTTAATCAATTTTAATGAAAAGGTTAGATTATAAACTCACCTTATGTCTGGTGAGTTTATTTATTTCAATTATTCTATTAATTCTAGGCAGCGTGCTTAAAAATAATCACTGCTTGTGTTTTGGTTTGATTTTTTTGAGTGTGGCAGTAATTTTATTTTCAGTGAAAAGGTGCTCAGACTTTGAAGAAAAATCTAGGCTGGTGGATATGGAGATGCAAGAAGAGCAAAATGACAATATGCTCTTTGAAATGCAGTATTTTAAAAAGGGATTAAAAAAGCAAAAGCGCGTTGCAATATTTGGAGGCTTTGGCTTTGCGCTAATTCTTATTGTGCTTGCAATATCTTTCATCGTTTAAGGCAAAACATAGTTTTTGCCTTTTTTATTGCACAAAGAAAATATTTAATCAAATTATTGCTTTTTTATTTTTTTTATGCTAAACTTAATAGGTTTATATATAAATATTTAAGGAGATTATATGGAGTACACATTAGACAAACAAAAAGGCTCACTGATTGTGGCAAACATTCATGTTGGGCCACAAGAGTGGGATGAAGCATTAAATTCATCTTATGAAAAAAACAAAAGCAAATATAATTTGCCGGGGTTTAGAAAAGGTCATGCCCCACGCAATATGATTGAAAAAGCCTATGGTGCAGGTGCGTTCGTTGAAGGCGCACTTGATGAAGTTTATTATAAGGCTTACACTTTAGTTTTGCGTGAAAATCAAGATATTAAGCCAGTTGATAGTCCAAAGCTTGAAATAAAGCAGGTGGGAGAGACGGGAGTGGACCTCGTGCTTTCAATTCCTTGCGTGCCAACTTTTGAGCTTGCTCAATATAAAGGGCTCACTTTCACAAAACAAGAAGTTAAAGTTACAGATAAAGATGTTCAGGACGCCATTGACCGTGAGCTTTTGCGAGCTTCTCGCTTGGTGGAAACCAAAAAGCCTGTAAAAAACGAAGATTTCGTAAACTTGAATTTTGATGGCTATATTGACGGCAAGCCTTTTGATGGGGGCAAGGCAGAAAACTATCAATTAAAGATTGGCAGCCACACCTTCATCGGTGATTTTGAAGAGCAACTTATCGGCCTCAATGTTGGGGATAAAAAAGATGTTGTTGTAACATTCCCTGCTGATTATCATGAAGAGAGTTTAAGAAATAAGCCTGCCACATTTAAGTGCGAAATTAAGGCAGTGCGTGAGCGCGTAACACCAAAGTTGGATGAAGAATTTGTGTCCAATTCCACCGAGTTTAGTTCGGTTGACGAGTTTAAAAAGAGCATCACTGACCGCTTAAATAAAGAGGCAAACGATAGGGCAGAAATTGAATTGGATAACGATATGCTCGATAAATTGATTGATGACACTGAGCTCACCCCACCAGAAGTGTTGGTTGATGAAGAGCTTAATCGCCAATTAAATGGCATAGAAATGCAGATGAAATATCAAGGCATCACGCTAGAAGATTATGTTAAATATATCGGCAAATCGATGGACGATTTCAAAGCAGAAGTCCGCACAAATGCCACTCGCAATGTGAAGGCTCGCTTGGTGCTTGAAAAATTGATTAGAGTTGAGAATTTGGATATCACTCAAGAAGAAATCGACAAGAAACTTGTTGAAATGGCAAAAAACTCTGGCAAAACTTTGGAAGAAATCAAGCGTGAGGACAATAATAATATGGTAAATCGTGTTGCCAACGAAATGCTTATGAAAAAGATAACCGAATTCTTGCGTGCCAATAACACAATAAAATAGTAGGAGAAATATATGGATAAAAATATTGTTAGCATAGACGATTTTTATTTAAAAGCAAGGGTAAACAAAAATGTTTGTCCGCTAGATTGGTTGGCAAACTTTTATAAAGACCACGCTGGCAAATTGGTGATGCTAGATAAAAATTTGCTCTCCTTTTTATTGAACAAATCTCATTGCGATGAAATCACCGAAACAAAATTTGACGGATATCAGCAAAAATTCACCATACTATGGAAAGCAACGAAAAATTATCCAGAAACCAAAGTGGTTATATCTAGTTATGGCAAAGATGAAATTGAAAAAAATGAAGAAGAATATTTAGTGGAGAGCGACACAAATTATTATGTTGTTGAAGAGCTCTATGCGGAGGATATCATCGCTAAAGGCACTAAATATGCAGAAAACATGAAAGAAGATAGGCAAATTATTTATCTTGTTTCAAATTTGCAAAATTCAGCAAATGTAAATTTATAAAGGAGAAGTTTTATGATACCTATGGTTATTGACCAAGTTGGGAATGTTGAGCGCAGTTATGATATCTATTCCCGCTTGCTTGAAGATAGAATAGTCTTTCTATCAGGCGAAATTGATGATAATGTTGCAAACACAGTTGTTGCACAACTAATTTATTTGGAAGGCAAAAACCCAGATAAAGACATTTTCATGTATATTAATAGTCCGGGTGGCAGCGTTTCTGCCGGGCTTGCAATTTATGACACTATGCAATATATCAAATGCGATGTTTCCACAATTTGCATCGGCATGGCTGCAAGCATGGCTGCTGTGATTTTGTCTAGTGGGGCAAAGGGCAAACGCGTTTGCCTTCCACACAGCGAAGTGATGATTCATCAGCCACTCGGTGGCGCACAAGGTCAGGCTAGCGATATAGAAATCCATGCAAAGCATATTCAAAAAACTCGCGAAACCCTTAATAAGATTTTGGCGGACAACACGGGCAAAGATATCTCCACAATCACTAAGGATACCGACCGCGATAATTTCTTAGACGCCAAAGCCGCACTAAAATATGGCCTTGTTGACAAAATTTTTGAAAAGCGCAAATAAAAAATAAATAGTTTAAATTTTTTTTACAAAAGGAAGCAATATGTTAGGCAAATTTAAAGTTATAACATTGTGCGGAAGTGTTAAATTTAAAGAAGATTTTTTAGCCGTTCAAAAAAAATTGACATTTCAAGGAAACATTGTTTTAACACCAAATTTTTTAGAATTAGGAGATTTGACAAACGATATTAAACAAATGCTTGACGATATGCACAAAAGAAAAATTGACATGTCCGATGAAATTTTTGTTATAAACAAAAATGGATATATAGGTTCTAGCACAAAATCCGAAATTGAATATGCAACTAAAAACAATAAAAAAATAAACTATTTAGAACCAATAACAACTAATGTTGATTTAATTTAATGAGTTAAAACATAATTAAAATATATTAGTATTAAAACATAATAATGTTAAATAATAGATATATAAAGGGGTGAATTTTGAGAGAAATTGAAACCATTTGCTCTTTCTGTGGGCGTCCGGCGAGAGAATTAACCGATATTATTAGCAACACTGAGGGTGATTGCTTTATTTGCAAAGATTGTGTTAATATCGCTAAAGACCTTATGGACTTTAATGCGCGCAAAAAGAAAAATGATAAAAATGAATTTATCGACCTTCCAAAGCCGCAAGAAATAAAGGCGCGCTTAGATGATTTTGTCATCGGGCAAGACGAGGTTAAAAAAATTCTAGCCGTGTCTGTTTATAATCATTATAAGCGCATAAATTATAATATGATTAAGCGTGAAAATGCGCAAGACGAGGTTGAGTTGGAGAAATCAAATGTCCTTTTGATAGGTCCAACAGGCTCAGGCAAAACTCTGCTCGCCAAAACGCTAGCTAAAATGCTTAAAGTGCCATTTGCTTCAAGCGATGCCACCGCACTAACCGAGGCGGGTTATGTTGGCGATGATGTGGAAAACATCTTGCTAAAACTCATTCAAAATGCGGATTACGACATTGAAAAAGCGCAGCGCGGCATAATTTATATAGATGAAATAGATAAAATTGCTCGCAAGACGCAAAATGTTTCCATCACGCGCGATGTGAGTGGTGAAGGCGTTCAGCAAGCCCTTTTAAAAATCTTAGAGGGTACAATCGCGTCTGTCCCTCCTCAGGGCGGGCGCAAACATCCTCAACAAGAAAATATTAAGATAGACACCACAAACATCTTATTCATCTGCGGCGGCGCATTTGTTGGGCTAGACAAAATCATAAGCGAGCGCACAGGCGCATCCACTTTAGGCTTTGGGGCAGAAGTTAAAACGCAAACGGAAGGTGAGCCAATCAATAAATTTGAAAACATTCAGCCACAAG
>CANRGF010000023.1 GCA_947630075.1 uncultured Clostridia bacterium | reverse complement strand
TGAGCCTATGCAGCAAAAAGACTTTGAAGGCTTGATGGAAGCACTTAAAGGCAAGCCTGTAACCATTCGTTTCTTGGACCCACCTCTTCACGAGTTTGTGCCAACCGCTGAGGAAGACATTAAAGCACTGGCAAAAACTCAGGGCAAAACTGTTGCTCAAATTAAGCAATTAATTAGTGATTTGCACGAATTTAACCCTATGATGGGGCACAGAGGTTGCAGATTGACAGTTACTTATCCAGAAATTGCCGTTATGCAAACTAAGGCAGTGATTAAAGCTGCAATAAATGTGCAAAAGAAGCACAAAGATTGGAATGTTGTGCCAGAAATTATGATTCCGCTTGTTGGCGAAGTGAAAGAGTTGGCGTTCGTTAAAAAGGTTGTGGTTGACACAGCCGATAAGGTCATTAAAAATGCTAAATCTAGCCTTAAATATGAAGTCGGCACAATGATAGAAATTCCGCGTGCAGCACTCACCGCTGACGAAATCGCTAAAGAGGCAGATTTCTTCTGCTTTGGCACAAATGATTTAACACAAATGACCTTTGGCTTCAGCCGTGATGACGCAGGCAAATTCTTGCCTTCATACTATTCAAATAAAATCTATGAGAGCGACCCATTTGCTAGATTGGACACAACCGGTGTTGGCAAATTAATGGATATGGCAATAAAACTTGGCAAAGGTGCAAACAAGCACTTACACACTGGCATTTGTGGCGAGCATGGTGGCGACCCATCGAGCATTGAATTCTGCCATAAAATTGGCTTAGACTATGTAAGTTGCAGCCCTTTCCGTGTGCCAATCGCTCGCTTAGCCGCTGCTCAAGCAAACATCAAAAATCCAAGAAAATAGATGTTTAAAAGTTTAATAAATAATTAAAAGAGTGAACACGCTTTTCGCTCTTTTTTTTATTAAATCATTTGACAAAAGTTTTTTATTTAATTAAAATATAAATATAGGGGTAATAAAAGGAGAAAATATGCCAGTAACAAAGATTACAGAACAAGATTTGAAATTTTTAAAAGAGCATGCTCAAGACCCAGTATGGAAAGTTGAAGATATTTCAAAAGTTTTCAACTTGATTAACGATCCTAAAAATGCCACAGAAATTATCAAAGCATTGTCTGGTGCGGACATTATAAATTTAGCTAAATGGGTGCACGCTCCAATATATGACACATGGTCAACCCAGCAAAAAATTGCGTTAGTTAAAAAAGATATTTCTTTTTTTGGTGAATTTCCAGATTTGACTCATGGCGGGATGATGGACGACCAAGAGCTATTAAGAGTTTGTTTAAGCGAATTTAACAAAAAGTTTTCACCACTAGAGAGGAAAGACGAATATTATTTCCACTTTAAAACGACTTTTCGTCATATAACGTTTAATCAAGAAAATCTAGAATTGTTTATTAAATCGTTTCCAGACCATTCCCCATTTATTTTTGAAGAATTTCCATTTAACGATATCAGCAATTGGCGCGAATTAATTAAATCCAACCCTAATTTAGCGCTTGAAAATAGAATGTTGCAAGCTATGGAAGAAGTCAACTATTTCAGCAAAAGCAGTTTGCAAGAGTTTAAAGCAAAATATGATGATTTGTTAAAAAACAAAACTTTCTTTAATCACTTCATAAAAAGTGCCAATAGCGAAATTAAAAACAAAATTGATCAGGAAGAACTTGAGTCTGAAGAAGACATTTTCTTTGAAGAAAGTAATAATAGATTTTCAGCAGCAGCAGAAATAGAAGAGGAATCTAATAGGAAAATAGAAAGATATATTTCTTCTTTAGATTTTATTGCATCAACTTTTGGCCCATATAAAGATTTTATCATGCAGCAAGAGTTGGCAAAAGCCAAGAAAACCACTGCAGGTGTGTCCGGGTAGGTGAATTATGAAATTAATCAAATTAGAAAAGCTTGTTGATTCCACATTTGAAAAATTGTTAGTTCCACCAAAAACAAAGGCAGAGTTGGTGGATTATGTTGATTTTAAGCTTAAGCGATTAATGGTTAAATAAAAGAGGCTTGGCCTCTTTTTTTTATGAAAATTTAGGAATTTTAGGAACTTTGGCGTATTTAGTTAAAAAGAGCATTTGGTGGATTTAATTTTATTATAAAATTTTTTCACTTCTGTTAGGATTTTTTAAGTGAATGTTTAATTTAAGGGATAAACGGGGAACTAAAGATGAAGTTTAGCGTTTCAAGTGAGTTTTTGGAAGAACTCCGTGCTAAAAGCGACCTTGTGTCGGTTGCTAGCAAATATTTAACACTCACTCATCGTGGCGGCAATTATTGGGCACGATGTCCTTTTCATAACGAAAAAACAGCCTCGTTTTCAATTAAAGAAGATGGGCAGTTCTATAAATGCTTTGGTTGTGGTGAAAGTGGAAATGTAATCAGTTTTGTCAAAAAAATGGAAAATGTGGATTTTCTCACAGCAGTGGAAATCCTTGCTAAGAATGCGGGCATGACAATGCCAACAAGCGAGCAAAATGATGAGATGCGCAAGCAAAAACGCCAAAGAGATGCAGCTTTGCAAATCCTAAAAGTCACCACAGAATTTTATCAGCAAAATCTTCAATCTAATCCAAATAGTGAGCAAGCAAAATATTTGCAGTCCAGAGGGCTCACGGCCGACACAATTAGCAAGTTTAAAATAGGCATTTCTCTAAATTTTGACGCATTGCCAAAATATCTAAAAAAGTTGAATTTTAAAGAAGAAGATATGTATATGGCGGGCGTGGTTGGCAAAAATGAATATGGCTATTATGATTTTTATGGCGGCAGGGTGATTTTCCCAATCTTTAATGGCTTCGGTGAAGTGGTGGCATTTTCTGGCAGGTCAATAGAGGCTTCGCCTGACCACACAAAGTATAAAAACACTCCTCAAACCCCAATTTTTAATAAAAGTGAAATCTTGTTTGGCTATAACTTTGCACGAGATTTAAAAAAACAACACATGTTAGATAGTTTGGTGTTAGTGGAGGGGCATATTGATGTTATAATGTGCCATCAAGCGGGCATAACGAATGTGATTGGTTGCATGGGCACGGCACTAACCAACATCCATGCAAAAAAGATTAAGCAGTTAGTGGATAATGTTATATTGTGTTTAGATGGCGATAATGCAGGTGCTTCCGCCACTTATAAGGCAATAGACATTTTAAAGGCTTCTGGCCTTAATGTGCGCGTGGTTAGATTAACTTTGGCAAAAGACCCAGACGAATATATAAAAAAGTTTGGCAAAGATAAGTTTTTGGAATGCCTCGAAAATTCTGTTGATTGTGTCGATTTCATTTTGCAGGATAGTGCTAAAAAATATAATCTTAATAATAATGCAGACAAAACGAAATATATCAACGAAGCGTTAAATTACATCTCCAAATTTTCCACTCCGGCAGAGCAAGAGGTTTATTTGAGTGCGGTGCAGCAAAAGGTTAAAATTCCAATTGATGCGCTTAGGCAAAGTTTGAAGCAACCTGTTAAGCAAGCTCCTTCAACTCAAATTTTAGAAGAAAGCAACGATGCCTATAAAGATAAATTCATATATAATGCTAAAATCATGGTGCTGGCGGCAATTTTGCACGGCAAATGGCAAAATTTTGATGAAATCTCAGGATTTTTTGACGGGGACGATGAATTAAGTGAGTTGTACACGAACTTGGTTGAAAAAATCAAGGCAAACAAAATGTTATCAATTTCGGCTTTGTTTGACGAATTTGACATTGCTCCAAATAGTCCAATAGATAGGGTGATTAATTATAATTTCCCAGATGATGCTGTCTTTGCCAAAATGTTGGCGGACACAATCAAGAGAATTAAAATCTATATTTTGCAGCAAGAAAAAGATAGGCTCATAAAATTGACTTCTGCCACATTTAGTGAGGCGGAGAGATATAATTATCTTTTAAAAATAAAGGATATAGACGAAAAAATAAGGAAGGAGAAAGCGTGATAAACATAGACAAAACAGATAGTCTTTATAAGTATCTAACGGCGTTAGGCGCAAAGGATGTGGACGGCTTATATAGAGAACTCGCAGAAAATGGCAGATATAAAAGAAAAGATGTGGAAAACTATTTTAATTCGTTCTTCCGTCCAAGCCTTACCACTGACCTTGAAGATTCAGACATTGAGCCAATCTTAGATTATTATTTAGACATAAAAAAGCAAAAGCGCCCCACAAAGCAAGCCTATTCGAATGCCGTGAAAGATTATTCAGCCACAAAAAGCAAGGCGTCAAGAGATGTGATTTATCACTATTATTTGTTGGAAGTGCTTTATATGTGCATAAACTATAAGAGTTTACATAAAGATGTTGACCTACAAGATTTGGTTCAGGTGGCAAATGTTGGTCTGCTAACTGCCATTCAAAAATTTAATCCAGACGCTAAAATTAATCTTAAAAGTTACATCAACTTTTGGGTGAGAGATAAAATAAAAAAAGAGTTTGAGGAGAAAAACAATGGATAATATTGAAGAAGTTAAACGCAAAGTGTTGCAACAATTTAATGAACAGCATAAAAAGTCTATTGCGGATGATAGGCTCGGGCAAATGCTCTTAGATAAGTATGACGATGTTGACATGGGAGATGTGGAAGAAATCAAAAATTTCCTAGCTGAAAATGGCATAAAAATCACCGACACAATGCCAAATGTTAAGGAAATGGACGATAAAGAATTTGAAAACATCATTAATCAAATCAACAAAAACGACCCGGTCAAGATGTATTTAAAAGAGATTGGTAACATTCCGCTTCTCACAGAAGAAGAGGAAAAAGAGCTTTCAAGGCAGATGCTTGAAGAAAATAGCAAAGAAGCACGCGCTAGATTTATCAACGCCAACCTTCGCCTTGTTGTCAGCATTGCAAAAAGGTATCAAAATATGCACAACATGCCTTTCTTGGACCTTATTCAAGAAGGAAACTTGGGTTTAATGAGAGCGGTTGAAAAGTTTGATTACACTAAAGGTTACAAATTTTCAACTTATGGCACTTGGTGGATAAAGCAAAGCATCACCCGTGCCATTTCAGACCAAGCAAGGCTTATGCGTTTGCCTGTTCACATGGTGGAAACAATTTCAAAATACAACAAAGCAGCGCGCGAGTTGCAGCAAGAACTTGGCAGAGACCCACAAATTGAAGAAATTGCAGCCAAACTTGGCACAACCGTTCAAAAAGTGGTTGAAATTCAAAAGATTTCGCAAGACCCAATCTCATTAGAGAGCAAAATGGGGCACGAAGAAGATAGCAAAATTGGCGACCTTATTCCAGACGAAAACATGCTTTCTCCACAAGAAGTTGCTCAGCAAAATATGCTCAAAGAGCAGCTTATGGGCGTGCTTGAAAGCCTCACTCCGCGTGAGCAAAAAGTTATCCGCTTGCGTTATGGTTTGGACGATTCTCATCCGCGCACCCTTGAAGAGGTGGGCAGAGAGTTTTCCGTAACTCGTGAGCGTATCCGCCAAATTGAGGCAAAAGCATTAAGGAAACTTCGTCATCCTGCGAAATTAAAGCGTCTGCGCGATGATTTGGCAGAGGAAGAAGTGTATGTTCAAGAAAAGCGCAAACCAACAAAACGAGGGAGGAAAAAAGCACAATGAAAACAATCTTAGAAATTCAAAAGTTAGATAGGCAGATTCGCGCCTTAGAGCGAGAAGTGGAAAAATGTCCTGCCAGCATAGATTTTAATAAATATAAGGCGGCGCTTCAAACGGGCAGAGAGCGTTTCAATCAATTGGAAGCACAGGCAAGCGAAATAATTAAAAACTTCAATGTTGCCAACAACAGATTTTCAAAATATAGAGGTGATAGTGATATTATTAGGAAGCGCAACACCTCATCAATTAATCTTGATAACATTTCAAACCTTATAAGCGATGCCAATAGTTTGCTTGGCGATTTAAGCGAAGAAAATAGGCGAGTGGAAGATTTGGTTAGGAAGTCGGAAGAAATTGTGCGAAGGAGTGCAGAGTTAAGCCAAAAACTCACAGAGGCAAAAATTCGCTCAAAATCAATCAAAGAAAAAATAGAAGCAAAGAAGCAAGAAGTTGCTCCTAAAATTGCAGAGATTGAAAAGAAAATCAAGGCGTTAGAGCCAAAGGTTGTAGATAAAGATAAATATGAAAAATATAAAGAGATGAAAGAGAAGGGCATCTTCCCTGTGTATGTGCCAATTGAAGAAAATTTCTGCGGTGGCTGCAAGGTTGAATTGCCTCTAAACTTCGTTGAAAAATTAAAGACCAAAAAAATGCTTCCGTGTGAGCATTGCGGCAGAATAATAATGCTAGATAAATAATAATCTCAAATCTTTTAAACAATGATTTCTATCATTGTTTTTTTTATCATTAAATAAAAGTTCTAGAAATATTATAAATTATGAAAATAAAATTATTTTTTAGTGCTTTTGTTGACTATTTTTTAATTTTGAGTGCAATAATTGGGGTGGGGTTTGCCTCTGGCAAAGAAATAAGCATTTTCTTTTTTGATTTTGGTCAAGCCTCGCTTTTGGGGCTCATTGCCTTTGGGTTATTATATTTATATCTATTTTATGTCATCAACTATATCAAACATAAATTAAACACAAATAGTTATAACGAATTTAACGCAAAACTTTTTGGCAAATTTTGCAAAATTTCTAATGTGGTGATGCTAATAAATTTTGCAATCACAAGTGCAGGAATGCTTGCCGGTGCGGATTATTTATTTGAAACATTTTTCAATGTTCACTATCACATTCCTTCAGTGGTTTTGTCGCTAATCATTTTTGTTTTGTTGCTTGGTGGCATGGGGAAAATTAAGTTTGTTTCTAATCTTATAATCCCAATCATGATTGCCGCAATAGTTATCAATTCAATAAAAAATATCAATCCCGCAAATGTGCATCTCGAGGTTGTTTCACAGAGCGGAATGATGGCAGTTTATTTTGGATTGCTTTTTGGATTAAACAATTTTGTTGCGGCTCTGCCAATCATCTTTGAAACGAAATTAAAAACCAAGGGTAGAGCGGCAGTTATCCTCACAATTTGTGCCATAATATTGATGAACATTTTAGTGCTTGCAAGCAACAATTTTTCAACTGACATGCCAATGTTTGAGTTGAGTGCAAATGTGTCTGTTTGGTTTTATTATATCTATTTTGCCACACTAATTTTAGCGCTGTTTTCCACACTGATGATTTGCTCATATAATATGCATTTAATTTTGTTTAAGGGGGCAAAATCTAAATTTTGCATTTCACTTGTGGTCATTGCAAATTTAATTCTTTCGCAATGCGGCTACGCTGTGATTGTAAAATATCTATATGTTCTTTCTGGCATAATCAGTGCGGTTTACATTTTAATTATGCTTGTGCTAATTGCAATTAGGCTAATTAGGTTTAAAGCAGAAAAAGGAAAAACCGCAAAAAATAATTCAAATTCTTAAAATTTAACGCAAAAAAAATCAAAAAAATGCAAAATTTTGCATTATATTTTCGTTTTTTTAAAATTTTATTCAAAAACTTTTTGATAAAACTTCAAATTGCTTTTTATCTTTTTAATATAATTTTTTGTTTCGTTAAAAGGAATTTCTTTTAGGGTTTTACTATCATCACTATATTTCTTTTCTCTCAACCAAGAGCGCACGATTGTTTCTCCCGCGTTATATGCAGCGAGCGCAGTAAACTCATCACTAAATTTTTTGTTTAGATAATTTAGATATAGGCAGCCAAATTTAATGTTTGTCTTTGGGTCATAAAGAGCCTCTTCGCTAACACTTTCATTTAGATTAAAATTTGCAATCAAAAATTCAACCGTGGAGAGTTTTATCTGCATTAGTCCGATTGCCTCTTTTTTAGATTTAGCATTTGCTTTAAAATGACTTTCCGTGTTTATCACGCTGGCCACAAGTTCGGGTTTTAAATCATATTTTTTGCATTGCTCTAAAATTTCATTTTCAAATTTCATTGGGTGAGATATGGCAGTTAAAGTTTTCACTCCTGCCAATGTCAAACAGCACACAAAAATCAAAATTAAAGAGATTGCCCATT
Organism: uncultured Clostridia bacterium; assembly: GCA_947630075.1. Classification (GTDB taxonomy): domain Bacteria; phylum Bacillota; class Clostridia; order Christensenellales; family UBA1242; genus Onthoplasma. The sequence goes on along the minus strand of CANRGF010000023.1, from coordinate 1,721 downwards.
TTTTCATATAGTTATTATACTCAACAATTTCTTTTTAATAATTGTATAATTTTAAATATGTTGACATTACTTCTAGTTTAGACTATAATGAACATAGTAATAACAATGTAGTTATTGCCAACTTAAACCCATTTAGATATCGTGGATATTACTACGACATTGAAACTGGTTTATATTATCTTAATAGCCGTTACTACGACCCACAAATTGGAAGATTTATTAATGCGGATGATGTCTCAAATCTTGATGCAGAAACCATTAATGGATTAAATTTGTATTCGTACTGTCTCAATAATCCTATTGGAGATATTGATGTCGATGGTAATTGGAGCTGGAAACAATTTTGGAAAACCGCATTAACTGTAGTTGCCGTAGTAGCCGTTGTTGCAATATCTGTTGCTACTGCAGGAATCGGAACTGCAATTACGGGCGCCTTAGGCGGTGGTTTAGCTGCATCCATCATTGGCGGAGCTATCGGCGGAGCTATCTCTGGAGCCATAATGAGTGGAGGAATTTCTCTTGTTACCCAAGGCATCAACAATGGATTCTCTAACATAAATTGGCAATCTGTAGGTGTGTCGGCATTAATTGGCGGAGTGTCTGGTGCTATTATGGGCGGTATTGGCGGAGCTGTTAAATACTTTGGGTCTACAACAAAGTTATATAGAGCAGTAAGTGCAAACGAACACAATGGCATTCTGAACAGCGGAAAATTCTCATCGGGAGGATTTTCTGAGGGAAAATATTTTGCGACTTCTAAAGCAAACGCGTTAACATGGGGTAACCAGATGTATGGCAATGCTCAATTTAAATTGGTTGCAACCAGAGTTTCAAAAAGTGGTTTAAATCAAGCATTGGCTTCTAATACCGCATATTATTGGTCTAGTTTAGACAGCATCGGAAAAGCATATTATATTGATACAAATGTTCTAAATAAAATACTAATAAAAATTTGGACTATTTTTTAGGAGGTAAGAATGTTATCAAAAATTGAATGGAATGGAAAAGTGCCTTCCTTGGGAGAAAGTGTATTTACCACAATAAAAATTGATGGATACAATGACATTTCAAATTGGAGTATAAAAATAAACAACATTAAAAACATTGGAAAATTGGCCACTGTTTCCGAAATTGAGTTTTTGATGAACGAGATTGCGCCTACTAAAGTATTAACACCAAATACACAATTTGATGTTTTGTTGGGCGCCAATATTATCGGACATGGAAAAATAGTAGCAAGACAAGAATTTGAGATGTAATTATCATTATCAAAATGAGTTATTTGTATATGTGATAATTAAAAATATTGGTGTCAAAATAAAATTAAATTTACAAATTGATAAACCATATAAAAAATCCACAGAGTACTCTGTGGTTTTTTATATAAATTGTTCAAACAACTCTTCGTCTATCATATCAAAATTTAAATATAGTTTGTAATTAGAATATTCGAAATACTCAGATAGAATGTTTAATTTTCTTGCATTTAATTTGAGAATTATATAAAATATATTCCATGATTAAAGCAGTGATTTTTGATTGTGATGGTTTGATGTTTGACACAGAATCGGTTGTTAAAGAAAATTTTTATAAACTAAACAAAAAATTTAAGATAAAGCTAGACGAATTTTATCGTATTTCTTGTATAGGCAAAAGTGAAGCACTCGTAAGGGAAGAAATGAAAAAACAATTCCCTGATTTTGCCGTGGATAAATATCGCG
>CANRGF010000022.1 GCA_947630075.1 uncultured Clostridia bacterium | reverse complement strand
ATTGTTTAAATGAAATATTTTTGTACAAAATTGTCTAATTTTGTACAAAACACTTGACTTTATCTTTTTTAAGGTGATATTCTTTAAGTGAAGGATTTGTTATGGGAAAGAAGTCGGCAAGGTTTGGAGCGGTTGTTTCATTAAATTATTATATAAGCAAGAAATTGAAAAGTATGGGCATCACGGTGGATTATCTGGCATTTTATTTTTTACATGATATTCTCGAACTTCTTATAAATGATGGCATTTCGGTAAAGTCGTTTTCACGCGAGATTTTTCCTTCTTTGGCAGCTAAATTTGGCGTGGAAGCGTGCACCATTGAGCGAGATATAAGGAATTTAATAAAAAGTTTGTGGGAAAAAAGTTTGAAGAGCAAATTAAAAGATTATTGGCATAGCGAAAAGCGCCCAACCTGCATTCAGTTCATATATTTAGTGAAAAGTTATATTTTGGAAGAAATCACATAATTAAACGCTTGCTTTCATATTTTTATGTATGAGCAAAATTTGGATTGTTATGATTGTGGCAAGCTTGGCAATACTGTGCGTTTTTGCGCCGTCCACAGTAGTGGGCACAATGATGGAAGCCGCCAAAATGGGTGTGTCGATGTGCATAGAATTTATTGGCATATATGCAGTTTGGATGGGCATAATGCAAGTGCTTGACGATTGTAAACTGAGCCATAAACTATCCAAAATTTTGAGCCGTCCGGTGCAATACATTTTCGGCAAAACAGATGAAGAAACCGAGAAAAACATTTGCTTAAACATAGCGTCGAACATAATAGGAATAGGCTCTGCCGCCACGCCTTATGGCATAAAGGCAATGCAGGGTTTAGATAAAGGGGACAAGCGTGCCACCCGCGCCATGATTATGCTTGTGGTGATAAATTCCACAGGCATTCAGTTGTTGCCCACCACAGTGATTGGCATGCGTGCCATAGCGGGCAGCGTTAGTCCAAGTTGCATTTTGTGGCCCACCATTGTTTCCACTTTTTTGCCAACTATTTTAGGCGTGCTGTTGGTTGCGTTAATTTATAAAAAGGGGAAGCGCAATGGCTGACCTTTTCATTCCAATTTTAATAGCACTTATCTTGCTTTATGCTCTAATAAAAGGTGTTGACGCCTACACAGCTTTTGTGAATGGAGCAAAGGGCGCGCTGCCTTTGATGGCGTCTTTAATGCCGTTTATTATTGCCATGTTTGTGGCGGTGGAACTTTTTAGAAATAGTGGGCTAAGTGCTTATCTATGCAATTTATTAGCCCCTGTTTTTCGCGTTATTGGCATTCCGCCAGAAATTTGCGAACTCACTTTGATAAGGCCGTTTAGTTCAAATGCAGCGTATGTGCTGCTTAGAGATGTTTTTGCTCGCTATGGGGTGGATAGTTATATTGGCAAATGCGCGAGTGTGATAATGGGTAGCAGCGACACGATTTTTTATGTTTCTAGCATATATTTTTCGTGCACAAATGTGAAAAAAACTCTGCTCACAATACCCATCGCTCTTATTTGCAATGTGGCATGTGCAATAATTGCCTGCTTTTGCTGCCGTTTCATTTGATTTTCGCCTTCAAAAGAAAATTTACAAATCGAAAGCTTAATGATAATCAAAGCATGAAAAAAGAAAATGAATTTGCTGTTTTTCAATTTAGTGATATTATAAAGTTTTTATAAATTATTGTTTTTTTATTTTAAATTTGCTAAAATATAATCATGAAGTGGATTAAGTTTATAATTTTGTTTGCAATAGTTGTGATAGTGTTCAGCGTGTGCTATCAGTGTGGATTTATAAAATAATAAAAATCACACAAAATTTTTTAAAATTTTCAATTTTTTTGCAAAAAAACGAGCAAAATTAAAATTTTTAGGGTTTTTTATGGAAGAAATAGGGAAAATACTTTTAGAGGCGTTTGGTGACACGGCAAAAATTTTGCCCTTTCTTTTCATCGTTTATTATCTAATTGAGTTGTTTGAATTTAAGTGCGCAAAAAAAATTCAAAACAATCGGCTTTTAAAAGGCAACATGAGCCCAATCTTTGGTGCAGTGGTCGGTTGCGTGCCACAGTGCGGGTTTTCGGTTGTGTCGGCAGATTTGTTCACAAAGCGAGTGATTTCGGTTGGTGCATTAGTGGCCGTGTTTATAGCAACGAGCGACGAGGCACTTCCGCTCATGATTTCAAATCCTAAAAGCATAAAGTGGCTGTTGCTTTTGTTGGGCATAAAAATTTTGTTTGCAATTCTGGTCGGCTTTATTGCCATTGGGCTATATAAACTGATTTTCAAAAAGCAAAAAGCATATATAAATGAAGATGTGCACAATCATGCAGATGAAGGCTTGCATAACGAAGAAAAAGAAAATGTTGTGGCAGAAGCTCAAGCAAAAGAAATTGATGAGCGTGAGAGTGAACTTGCGCATGGCGGTTGTTGCCACCATCATGTCGAAACAAAGTCGTTCGATTGGTTGCACCCGCTTTTGCACTGCTTAAAAATCGCCCTTTTTGTGCTCATAATCAACATAGTTTTTGGCTTAATAATTGGCTGGGTGGGCGAAGATAATTTGGCAGAATTTCTCACTAAGAGCATCTATGTTCAGCCACTTTTAGCCTGCCTAATAGGGCTTATTCCAAATTGCGCTTCTAGCGTGGTGCTCACAGAGTTGTTTTTGCTAAAGGGAGGCATAACATTTGGTGCATTGCTCACCGGCCTTTGCGTTAATGCTGGGTTGGGAATAATTGTCCTTCTAAAACAGAATAAAAACATAAAAGAAAATGTGTTTATTCTCGCTATGCTAATCATTCCAAGTCTGCTGCTTGGCTACGCATTAAATTTCATTTAAAAATTGTTTTTAAAGTTAGAATAATTATGTTTTGTGCATAATTATTTTTTTTTAACGAAAAATAAAGTTGAGAAATTTTTTTGGGGGTATTATGGAAAAAAACGAATTAAAATTGCTCAATCGAATGTATCAAGATGCAAAAATTGGGATGTTGGCGATTGATAAAGTGCTCAAAAAATTAAAGAATGAAGACTTGAAAAAACAATTTAAAAAGCAGTTTGATATGTATGAAAAATTTGCTCAAAAATGCGATGTGCTTGCAATCAATCTTGATGAAGAGGTGCAGGACAACAGCAAATTTAAAAAATTCAAACAATCGGCAATGCTTTATATGAGTTTGTGGATGGATTCCACACCGCGCCACATTGTTGAAATGATGATATCTGGCACAGTGATGGGCATTATCGACACAATCAAAATTGAAAAGGATTGCAAGGTTAAAGATGAGCAACTCAAATCTATGGTGCAAGAGTTTAAAACCATGCAAGAAGAGTTTTATGAAAAACTAAAAAAGTTGCTTGCTAAAGTTTAAAATTTAGTTTTAGGGGGATTATTATGTTTGAACTGATAAATGAATATATAAAATATCTATCAGCGTTAAAGCAAATTGTCCGCCCCAAAATGCCAAAAATCTCACCCGAAGCATACACTGATAATGAATACGAAAACGCAACAAAACAAATTGAAAAAGATTTTGAAGGCGTTGACGATTTGCAAATCACCATAAATTTTTTGAAAGGTAAAAATTAATAAAGCGGTGAAAATTTAGCAAAATTTTAAAAAAACATTAAAAAATGCATAAAAAATTAGAAATTTTTATCAAAAATTAGAAAATTTTGCGTTAAGGAGTGTATGGAAGTAGTTCGTGGCGACATATTTTATGCAGACTTAAGCCCGGTGGTTGGCAGCGAGCAGGGAGGTGTTCGCCCTGTTTTGGTGGTGCAAAATGACATCGGCAATAAATATAGTCCAACAGTAATTATCGCCGCCATCACGAGCCAACTTAGCAAGGCAAAATTACCAACGCATATTGAACTGAATAAGGATAAATATAATCTTGCAAAAGATAGTGTGGTGCTTTTAGAGCAACTCCGCACGCTCGACAAAAGGCGTCTAAAAGAGAAAATCACTCAAATAGACGAGAACACAATGAAAAGGGTAGACATCGCAATTATGATAAGTCTTGGGATAACGGCATAATTTAAAATTTGTCGAAATTTATTTTACAAGACTATTTTTTTTTGCTATAATATTAATAAATTTAGACAAAAGGAGGCTTCGCTGTGCTAGATAAAAATCTTGAAGATATGAGCATATTTGCATTGCGCGAGTTTGCTAGGCGAGTTGGCGTTGCCTCTCCCACAAGCAAAAAGAAAGAGCAACTCATTGCTGAAATTATTGAAATTAGAGAGGGCAAACGCCAACCAAATTTGAATTCGCAAAAGCATGGGCGTCCTCCAAAACAAAATAATCTTTTTGACCCTCAGCCCGTTAGGCCGTATGAAAGAGATTCTTCTTACACGCTCGTTTTAGAGCAAAAGCGCCCCGTCTTTTCTTTTGAAGATTCCACCACAGTTGTTGGATATGTTGAAATTCTTCAAAACGGCACAGGTTTAATGTGGAGGCAAAACAAATTTAATTATGATTGGGTCTATATTCCTAGTGAAGTGGTGTTCACTTCGCGCATCATCACAGGTGATTTAATCACGGCGGAATTGGGCATTTCAGACAATCAGCCATGCGTTAAAAAAGTGTTGAACATCAATAGTCGCCCAATCACACAGTTTAATTATAAGCGCAAAAATTATCTGGATTTCAGCCATATTTTGCCAAACAAAAAATTGCAATTTAGCACGGCAGAATATCAAAATCTTGGTTTGATGCGTGGTGAGAGCGTATATTTTTATGGCAGTGATAATAACGAAAACAGCCAGACAATAATTAACTTATTAAATTCATGCGGGGCGTCAAAGATTTATGTGAACTTTTCGCTTGCAGAAAAAAATCTTGGTTTCGTAAAAAAAGTTGAAAGAGCAGAATTGTTCGTTTCATACCTCACCGATTCGGCGGAAAATGCTAAGCGATTGCTAAATCTTCTAATTGAGCGTGCCAAACGCCTGTTTGAAGCGGGCAACAATGTGGTGATCGTAATTGACGATGTCAATTCCCTTTTAGAAGTGGAAAATGCGCTTGACCAAACAAAATCGCTAATGTCGCTCACCAAAAACACAAACGCATTAGGTTCAATAACCATTTGGGCAGTGATGAAAAATGTGTCCATGTTTGATAAACTTTATGATAAACGTTTTAAAATCAACGAAGGCAAATTTGTAAAGATGGATTAGCCCTCGCAAAAAGAGGTGCAATATGAAATTAACAAAAGAGTTTAAAGTCAGCGCCAGCATGGCAGGTGCAGACGAATGTATGTCCGTCATGGGAGTGTTCGAGACCGTGCAAGACGCCATCACCGAACTCATGGGAGATTTAAAAGCAGACGGGATAACTGCCAAAAATAAATACAACGCTTTTTGGGTGTTTGTTAAAAATAAAGTTAAAATTTTCAAGAAATTTTTATGGAATGAAAAATTTACTGTAACTTGTTTCATCTCAGCCAAATCTCTAGTGAAATTAATTTTTGATGTCTTTGCCACAAATGCAAGCAATGAGCCAATTTTTTATGCACGAGTTGAAAGTTGTGCACTAGATATTCCCACCCAGCGAATTAGAAAGATTGCCACTGTTGGTGTGGATGATAGCGTTCAGCCGGAGAATGCAATAATGGATTTGGAATTTTCTAAGTTTGACTATGCAAATTTGCCTCTGTTTGAGCAAATTAAAATTAGGTCAACCAACATAGATATGTCGCACCACACAAACAATTTGGAATATCTAAGATTTGTGTTAAACACTTATGGCGTCAACGAGTTGATAGAAAGGCCAATAAAAGAAATCGAGGTTATCTACGCAAATCAATCTTTTGAAAACGATGTGATAAATGTGCTAAAGTTGAAAGACGAGAATAAAGACGCCATCGTTTTGGAAAAAGATAATAAGCCAATAATTAAATGCGAAATTTTATTTTAAGTTTCGCTTTTTTATTTGTTTGACTTAAACTCTCAAAATTGCTAGCATATTTAAGAGTTGTATTATCATTGTTATCGGACTTTTGATATCTAGCATAATGAATAGTTTACTTATTATCACTTGCAAAACGTAAAAATGTGGTTAATGATAGGCTTATAATTTACAAAAATGGAGAAAATTTTATGTATAAATTAAATGATTTAACGGATATTATTTTACAAGTGAGGCAGACAAGTGCTAAAAATAATGATTTATTATTAAGGTTTTTAGACATAATTGAAGATTTATATGCAAATGATGTTTGGATTTTTTGTCCATCAACATCTATAAACAATAAAGAGTCTTTTTCGATTGCAAAAAACAGTGTGGGGAGATTTCTAGTAATATTATCAGATAAAAAATATTTTAGAAATAAATACGGGACGAATATTGTTTTCATAAGTATTCGAAAAGTATTCGAGATGTATTTTGAGGATAATGATTTAGATGGGATTATTATTAATGCAGATACAGATGCTGAAATACTTTTGCAAAGGCAAGTTATTGACACATTAAATTTATGGAATAACACATATCCTAAGGATGATCAAAATTTAGTTGACAATATGAACGTGGAATTTGAAAAAGCGTTTGAACGAGATTTTAATTTACTTTATGCTAAAATTGTAATTGAAGATTTTGTGGATTTTACTAGCAATGCCTATGCTACATTACAATATCGTATTGATTTTTGTTCAAACCCTGATATTGTTGTGCAATATCAAGCGGCTTTCTTATATGAGTATTTTAGAATAGTTAAAAAATTCACAAATAAAAGTAAAAGAGGAAATAGAAGTAATAGAAGAAGATGTTTGATGTCGGGGGAAGTTTTTACGCTACATTATAATAAGATTTTTGTTGAAATATTTAAAAATGTTTTGAATTATGTGGCAGAGCATACAGACTATTTAAAATATAGTGATATTGACCTAGAGATTCATACTCCGTATGATAATGTAGAAACCATGTTTAATATTTTGTATTTGTTTTTATACAGTGAAGTAGAAACCACATTTGATTTTTCAACAAATTCTTATAGAGAGATGGAAACCGCTTGGGAAAAATTTATAAATGAAAAATTAAAGAAAGATACATAAAAGTCGAGATTTTAATCCCGACTTTTTTAAAAATCTATCTTTTGTTGGTTGATGCGCAGTTTTAAAATGTGATAATAAATTTCCGCCATTTGTTTTGGCGTTTCCACCATTCCGTTTCTAACCCAAGCAATTTCTAGCATAAACAATTCGCCAATAAACATTCTGGTTGAATAATCTCGCAAGCGAGAAGGGCGTTTGTTTATATATAATTGATAAAACGCTTTTTGATAAGTGTTTAGCATTATCATTTCCATATTTTGATTTAACAAAATTTTAATGTATTTAACATATTTTTGAAAAACTTCAAGCGTGGTGGTCATAATTGCGCTTATAGAAAAGTTTAAACTCCTATGTTTTAAAATTTCATCTATTGTCTCATTAAAGCATTTTAAAATGTATTTTTCAACAATGTCTTCTTTTGAATTATAATTCCTATAAAACCCCATTCGGCTAACGCCAGCGCGCTTTATTATTTCAGTTATTGTTATATCTTCAAATTTTTTATTTTCCATTAAATTAAATAAGCCGTCAACAATGCATTGCTTCACAAAAACATTGCTTTGGCTTATTCTTTTTTTATTTTGCTCGTTTAATTGATACATATCTGCTCCCTTTGTAACAGTTGGAGTTTATTCAACCCTTTTTTGTTGACTAATTGAAAATATATGAATATAATTTTACTGTGATAATTGTATCACTAAAACAAATATAGCATAAAATTTAACAAAAGTAAACAAAAAGGTAAATATTTATGAAGATTGGCATACCTCGGGCATTGTTATATTATAAAAATGAAAAACTCTGGACCACCTTTTTTAATGAACTAGGTATTGATTATTTAATTAGCCCACAAACAAATAAAGAGATTGTGTCAAATGGCGCTAATCTTGCCATTGATGAAACCTGCTTGCCCACAAAAATTTTGTTGGGGCATATAAACTATTTAAAAGATAAGTGCGATTATGTTTTTTTGCCACGGGTGGCGCGTGCGTTTGGCTGCGGAATGTGCACTAAATTTTTGGCGCAAGTTGACCTGGTGAAAAACACTTTTAGAGATGACAATTTAAACTATCTTTTTTATAACCAAGAAAAGGACAAGCCCACTAGCGAATATAAAGCGTTTTTAAAGATGGGCAAATTTTTAAAATTAAAGGGTAAAGACATTAAAATTGCTTATCTAAAAGCAAGGTCGGCACAGGACACTTTTAATATGCTTAGGCAAGAAATGCAAGAAAAAACCTTTAATGAAACCACAAAAAATAAAGTTTTGGTTGTTGCTCACGCATATAATGTTGGCGATGAATTTGTTGGTCAGCCAATAATTAAAGCATTAAAGAGTTTGAATTGCGAGCCAATTATAGCGGAATATTTCAACGCAAAAGAGTGCATAAAGGCAAGTTACAATTTAACGAAAACACTGCCTTGGGCATACAACAGACATTTAGTTGGTGCAGTTGAACTATATAAAGATAAAGTTGATGGCATTGTTATTCTAACCACCTTCCCGTGCGGGCCAGATAGCATGGTGAACGAAATGATTTTGCATAAAGTTAAAAATTTGCCAATTTTGCTTTTAACTATGGATGCGCAAGATGCCACCGCTGGCATTGAAACGCGTTTGGAAAGTTATGTGGATATTATCAACTTTAAAAAGGAGCGAGCAAATGAATAACGAAATTGTTGCATGTTTTCCGCAATGGGCAAATTATAGCCACGCTTTTAGATATTTATTTGAAAATGGTTTTGATGTTAAATATATGACACCTCCACCCATCACAAAGAAAACACTAGAATTAGGCTCAAAAAATAGCCCAGATTATGTTTGCACACCGTTTAAATATTGTTTGGGTTGCTATTTGGAAGCGTTGCACAATGGTGCAAATTGCCTAATGCAAATTTTTGGTGCGTGCAGGCTAAATTATTATGGAGAATTAGCCGAACAAATTTTGAGAGATATGGGCTACGAATTTCACTTCTTTAATATGGCAAATGTTAAATGGACAAGCCCTAAATCTATTATGGAAAATTTGCGAGTTGTAAACCCAAAAGCGTCATTATTTAAAATAATTAAAGCACTGCCAACCACCATTGCAATTATTAAAACGATTGATGAATTTGACGATTTCGTTCGCCACAATGTTGGTTTTGAAGTGAACGATGGCGATTTTGATAAAACTTATAAAGAATTTAATAAAAAATTAGATGAAGTAAATTCAATGCGAGAGTTTAGAAAACTAAAAAAGGAATATGCAAAAAGATTTAAAGCAATTCCTATCAACAAACCGCAAAAAACCATAAAGGTTGGCATGGTTGGCGATTATTACACTGTGCAAGAGCCATTTTCAAACTATTTTATGGAAAAAGAACTTGCAAAAATGGGCATGGAAGTGTTTAGGGATATGAATTTGACCAACACAATAATACATAATCAGTGGAAAAACAGGCGAAAAGTTGCCAAAAAATATGCAAAGTATAATATCGGTGCAACCGCAAATTTCACAGTTGCCGAAGCGTTGAATTTTGCGCGTCAGGGCATGGATGGTGTAATTCAAGTTAAATGTTTTGGATGCACGCCAGAACTTGACGCAATGCCAATTTTGCAAAATGTTAGTAAAGATTATCAAATACCAATATTGCACTTTAGTTTTGATAGCCAAACAAGTGAAACAGGTGTTAAAACAAGGTTAGAAGCATTTTACGATATGGTTGAAGCAAGGCGTAAAGATAGCAATTTAGAAAATGAAAAACTTGCCAATTTAAAGGAGAATTAAATGATTAAAGGTTATTTAGGCATAGGCTCAATTTCAACAAAAGGTGTGGTTATTGATGAAAATAACAATTTTTTAGCAAGCGAATATCTTTGGACAGAGGGCGACCCAATGAATGCGGTTAAGCGTTTGTTAAAAGTATTAGAAAAACAACTTGAAGGCAAAGATGTTCAAATTGTGTCGGTTGGCACAACGGGCAGTGCTCGCAAACTTATAGGCGTTATGACAAACGCAAGCATTGTTAAAAATGAAATCACTGCGCACGCGGTTGGCACAACCACACTTTATCCAGATGTAAACACCATATTTGAAATTGGCGGGCAGGATAGCAAAATTATAATTATAGACAATGGCTTTGTTGTGGATTATGCAATGAACACTCTTTGTGCGGCAGGCACAGGCTCGTTTTTATCTAGCCAAGCCCACAGATTAGGCGTTTCAGTTGAAGAGTTTGGCGAAATTGCACTAACTAGTGAGCACCCAACAAACATCGCCGCACGTTGCACTGTGTTTGCAGAAAGTGATTTAGTGCATAAAGCACAAATTGGCCACAAAAAAGAGGACATTATTGCCGGTCTTTGCCGAGCGGTTGTAACAAATTATTTAAACAACATTGGCAAGGGCAAACGCATTAAAGC
>CANRGF010000021.1 GCA_947630075.1 uncultured Clostridia bacterium | reverse complement strand
GCAGAATGCTCCATCTTACGAAGGCTTTAAACAAGTGTTTTTCGATGCGGGAAGCATTGTGCAAATGCAATAAAATAAAAAGGGCGCAATGCCCTTTTTATTCAGCTTGTTTTGTTAAGAATGTTAATTTATCGTTTTTGCAATCAACTAAAAGTTGGTCGCCAGACTTAACTTCGCCTTTTAGCATTTTATCTGCCAACTCATCTTCAATTTTAGTGGTGATTAGCCTACGAAGGGGACGCGCGCCAAAATCCTCATTCGTGCCATTTTTAACTAGATAATTTAATGTGGCTGGAGTGAACTTTAATTCAACCCCACTCTGCTTTAAATTTTTGTTTAAGTCTGCCAACATCTTTTTAGCAATTTCTTTTAAAACAGGCTGAGAGAGTTTGTTGAATTGCACGATATTATCTATTCTATTAATCAACTCAGGCTTAAAATATTTTTTCAATTCATCAAGCATAATATTTGACTTATCGCCCTTTGCACTATCGCCAAATCCTAAATTAACACTAGTTTTATTTAATTTATCGCTACCAATATTTGACGTTAGAATGACAATCGTGTTTTTGAAACTTACAACCTTGCCATGACTATCTGTTAATCTGCCATCGTCTAGGATTTGAAGCAACATATTGAAAACTTCTGGGTGAGCTTTTTCGATTTCATCAAACAAGACTACGCTATAAGGTTTGCGCCTAACTTGCTCGGTTAATTGTCCACCATCGTCAAAGCCAACATATCCTGGAGGGCTACCTATTAATTTGCTAACGCTATGGGCTTCCATAAATTCGCTCATGTCAAGGCGGATAATCTTATTTTCATCGTCAAACAACGCTTCTGCAAGCGCCTTGCTAAGTTCAGTTTTGCCCACACCTGTTGGGCCCAAGAACAAGAAACTGCCAATTGGGCGGCGAGGGTCGCGAATGCCTATGCGGCTGCGCCTGATGGCTTTTGCCACCTTTTCAACTGCTTCGTCCTGCCCCTTTACGCGCTCTGTGAGCACTTTCTCAAGGTGCAAAAGTTTTTCGGCCTCCCCTTCTGTTAATTTTGTGAGCGGAATGTTTGTCCATTTGCTGACAACTTCTGCCACATCTTGCTCTGTGATAACTGTTTCAGTTTGAGGTTTGATAGAAACTGATTTTTGGTGCTCTATTTCTTCTTTGGTTTTAGCAATTTGGTCGCGCAATCTGCTTGCTTTTTCAAAGTCTTCACGCGTTACGGCGTTCTCTTTATCCACCTCTAACTTTGAAAGTTTTTCTTTCAAGGCTTTGATTTCGCTGCTTTCATAATTGTTTTTCACTTTTGCGCGGCTGGACGCCTCATCTATCAGGTCGATTGCCTTATCTGGTAGGCTACGATCTTGAATGTATCTATCGCTCAATTCGGCCGCTGCTTTTATTGCTTCGTTTGAAATTTTAACATTATGGAAGGTTTCATAACTATCACGCAAACCGGTTAAGATTTCGATTGTTTGCTCAACTGTTGGGGGGTCAACCGTGATTGGCTGGAAACGGCGTTCCAACGCTTTGTCTTGCTCAATATATTTGCGATATTCATCTGTGGTGGTTGCACCTATCGTTTGCATTTCGCCGCGTGCGAGATATGGCTTTAACATATCTGCTGGATTTGCTTCACCCTTTTCGCTGCCAACTTGAGCGAGCGTGTGAATTTCGTCTATGAAAACGATGATGTTTTTGTTGGTTGTGATTAATTCAATGGCATTTTTTAATTTTTCTTCCATGCTGCCGCGATATTTTGTGCCAGCCATTAAGCCGCCAATGTCTAGGCTATAAATGGTTTTATTTTTTAAGAAAGCAGGCACATCTCCCGACACAATTCGGCGAGCAAGACCTTCAACGATTGCTGTTTTGCCCACGCCTGCTTCGCCGATCAAAACTGGGTTGTTTTTCGTTTTGCGGCAAAGGATTTCTATCATGCGCTCTATTTCGCTATCTCTGCCAATAATTGGGTCTATTTTGCCGTTTTTTGCACGCAAAGTTAGGTCTGAACCCATTTCTAAAAGTTCTTCTGGCAGTTCACTTCTATAACTTTCTCTTTGATTTGAGTTTGATTTGTTGCCAATGCTACCAAGTTGGACAAATCCATCCGCATTAAATGCTTGCTGCTGCGGATTTGATTGATTGTTTGTGATTAGCCCAAGAGCCTTGTTTCGCATCTCTAAGGTGTTTAATTTAAGGGCGTTTTGCAAAATTCCAATGGCAAAACTATCCTCTTGGCTTAAAAGTGCAACCAACAAATGCTCGGTTGAAATATAGGCACTATGCGTGCGTTTCGCAATGGACGAGGCAATCACGATAAGTTCTTTAACGCGCGGGGTGATTTCAACCGTGTTTGATGGAATGCCTTTATTGCTAACTTGGTCTAACACATCTTTTATGATGTCGCCATCCAACCTATATGCCTGTAAAAATTTTTTAGATTTGCTTTCAACCTTTGTGAGAGCATACAAGATGTGTTCTGTGCCAACCTCGTTGCCATAATTTGAGGCGAATTGGCTCGCCACTTGAATGGTTTTGTTTGCCAAATCTGTTAGGTTATACATTTTTATCTCCTTTTAAAATCTTTTGCACATTTTTTGCTAAGCCTATGGCCTCGCTTCTTGATATAAATTCTTTGTTTTCATAGGTTAAATTCTGCAGTTCGTTTAGCGTTTTGGAAGAAATTTCTATCAGCCCCAAATTTAAAGCGGTGCGAAGAGTGGAAATTTGAGATTTCAATTCAACATAATCCATGATATATGCAGATTTCAGCACAGCAACCGAGCGCAAAGCTCTATCTAACAATTCATCATGGTTGGAAACATCCAACATTTTTGCGCTTTCAATTTCAAGGTCTTGAAGTTTATTAACCATTTTGTCAAACTCGCTAAATATTTCGCTCTCGCTAAACCCAAGATTGCAAACTGTGGATAAGACAAACAGGTTTTTATCGTCAGTTTTTGCCAAAGAATAGCCTAATTTTCTAACATTTTGCCTAACCTGCTCGATTTTTTCAAGAGCCACAATCGAGTTGAAATCCATCACGCACTCAATCCTAACGCCCGCACCAATTTTTGATAGGTCGCTCATAAGATAGCCATAGTTATCACTATAAGACAAATTTATTTTGTTTGATAAAAGTGAAGCAAGCGATTGGGCAACTTCAAAAGCGGATTTATCATATCCATCGGCGAGCGAAGTGATTGTGATATGCTCATCATCAAACAAGGTGATGCTGCAATTATTTGATTTGCCCAAAAAGAAATTTGGATTTGCAGCATTTGAAATTAAACCCCTGCTCTTTAAGAATTTACCAATGTTTTCGTCAACTGTGTTTATGTTGAGCAAATTCATTTCGCCTTTTAATGCAGAAGAAAGTTTATCTATAATTTCATCTTTCTTTTGCTCTTCAAGTTTTGGCACAAATTTATAATCTTTAACATTTCTAAAAATCTTAACCTTTGTGGAAATCACATTATTCATTTTCTGCCTCCAACTTTTGAATTTGCTTCTTTATCTTTGCCGCATCTTCATAACGCTCTTCTTTCACTGCAACCGCCATATCTTGCCTTAGACTTGCAATTTTTTCTGCCTTTGTTTCGCTCTTTTTCGTTTTAATGCTCTTTGCCTTTGCTTTAATTTCTGGCTTATGAGTTTCAAACGGAGCAATCTTTTTGACTATTCGTGAAATTTCATCTCTAAAAGCATCATAGCAATTTGGGCAACCCAACCTTTGAGTGTTTTTAAATTCACGCAAACTTGTTTTGCAAACCGGGCAAACGATGTCTGCCACCTTTTCAAAAGATAAGAAATCACTAAAAGGCGCAAACATATCGTCAAAAATGCTGGCAGGCGATGTATTGAACACACCTTCTTTGATTGCACATTCTCTGCATAGATTTGTGGTTTGGCTCACTCCATTTACAATTAGCGTTGAGTGATAGACACTTGGCTTTCCGCAACGATCACATTTCATAATTAATTCTCCTTTTATTTTTAAATTTGGATAAAAATTTTTTAAAATTTTAAATTTTGCACCATTTTTTGCGTTTTTTTGCAAAATTTTGCCTTATTTTTGTCATTTATGATTTTGCATCAATTTAATTATAACCTGTTTTAAAATATTGCTACGAATAGTATTATCAATATTTATGGGGTTATTTAGCGCTTTTACGCTTATTGTGGTTTTAACAAGTTCACATTCATTTTTGCTTAAAATGTTTCTATCCATCATTTGATTGATGAGTTGATTTGCGTCAGTTAAATTTAGCGGTTGATTGCAAAGGTCTAGCGCCGACTTTAAGAAATTGTCATCATTATCTTTTAAGCGCGAAACTTTAATATATCCCGCACCACCACGTTGGCTTTCAACCACAAAACCACGATTGATTGTGAAGCGAGTGTTTAGCACATAATTGATTTGGCTAGGCACACAGGCAAAGAATTTGGCAAGGTCATTTCGCGACAATTCAATAAAACTATCATCGTCTAGACTAGACATTATAAATTCTTCGATTATATCACTCACACTCTTATTCACACTGCATCTCTCCTTTTAAGAAAATCACAGTTTGTCATTTATTTTGAACCCCACAAGCACTTGCACAGGGATAGGGAGCAACTTACAACCACAGTGATTTGACTTTCTTTGACTTTCGCCCTTATTCTATCACTTAAAAATTGCAATGTCAAGCAAATTTGACAAATTTTTAAAAATTTTTAGCAATCTTTTTATTTGAGTGCTAATAACGGCAAATTTTGAACACAAAAATAATTAAAGTGCTGAATTTACTAAAAAAATAAAAAACCAAGCGGTTGAGCTTGGACTTTATTTGTTAAACCTTTTATAAATATTTAGTGCGGTGGATTTGCTCACGCCTTTTGTTTGCTCTAGTTCTTCAAGAGTGGCGTTTTTGATGTTTTCTATCGTGCGGAATTTGCCTAAAAGAGCACGGCGAGTTGCAGGCCCAACACCCTCAATGCTCTCTAGCCCACCACGATACATACCCTTTTGCCTTAGGCTACGGTTAAATGTGATTGCAAAGCGGTGCGCTTCATCGCGTGCGAGTTGCACCAAACGCAGGCTAAAACTGCCCTTTGAAAGCATGTATGGGCGTGGCTCATAAGGCTTAAACACTTCCTCTTCACGCTTGGCAAGTGAAATCAAATCGTTTGTGAAATGATATTTTTCCATAACTTCAACCGCAATGCCGAGTTGCCCTTTGCCGCCATCTATAACAATCAAGTCTGGCATCTGGCTAAAACTGATGTCATCGCTATTTAACTTTTCCATTCGGCGAGTTAAAACTTCGCGCATTGAAGCAAAATCGTCAATGAAATCCACCGTTTCTATCTTAAATTTGCGATACATTGACGGCGCTTTTTCGCCATTTATCAGCACCACCATGCTGGCAACGGTGTAAGTGCCATAAGTGTGGGAAATATCGTAACATTCAATGCGCTTTGGCTCATGCTTTAGGTCTAAATCCTTTTTAAGTTGCCTAACCGCGCCTATGCTAGCGTTTTGCTGCTTTGTGGTGCGCTCTAGGTTCTTTTCCATGTGCATTATGGCATTTTTTTCGGCTATTTCTAGCAGTTTAAACTTAACACTATCGATTTTTGGCTTAGTTACCGCCACCTTTTTCTTAGCCTTATCTTGCAAAAAGATTTCAATTTCTTGTGTGTCCACATCCGGCATAATGATTTCATCCACAATGAGCGGGTGCGAAGTGTAATACTGCATAACAAACTGAGTGTATGCCTCGTTTATGTCCAAAAAATTTAAAATATCGAAGGTCTCAACACCTTGCAACTTGCCACCACGAATGTTTAGCACGCACATTGCCGAAAACTCACCACTCGTTTTTAGATTAAACACATCATAATCCACAAGGCTTCCAAGGCTTGTGATAACGCGCGCTTTCATCTTGTTTAACATATTGAGCCTATCGCGCAATTTTATGGCGGTTTCATAGTTTTGCGTGTCGGACGCTATTTGCATTTTTTCTAATAAAATCTTTTCAACTTCGTCTGTTTCGCCCTTTAAAAAGCGGATGGCGTCATTTACAATGCCCATATATTCCGCTTTTGAGATTTTGTGGGCGCACGGAGCTGAGCACAAGTGCATTTCGTGGAAAATGCAAGGCTTTAGCGGTTTTTTGCTTTCAGTGAGCGGCAAGCGGCATTTGCGAAGCGGGAAGGCATAATCTAAAATGCTAATGACATCTTTTGCCGTAACTCCTGCCATATATGGCCCGAAATATTTGTCCGATTTATTAAGCCTGCGTGAAATTTCAAAATGAGGATAGTCTTCTTTTAAATTGATTTTAATATAGGCATAAGTCTTGCTATCTTTAAGCAAGATATTATAATATGGCTTATATTTTTTGATAAGGTTATTTTCTAGGGCAAGAGCCTCAACTTCGTCATTGACGATGTAAAAATCAAAATCGCGGATGTTCTCTACCATATTGCGAACTTTTATATGCTCTTGCTTGCGCAAAAAGTATTGGCTGACGCGCCGCTTTAAATTTTTGGCTTTGCCAACATATATTACATTTTCATCTTTATCTTTCATGATGTAAACGCCTGGGTCAGTGGTCAAGCGCTTAACCTTATCCATAATGATGTTCATAATTTTATTATAACATAGTTTTAAATTATTTAAAAGAAAATTATTAAAATATTGACAAATCGCAAAACCGATGTTATAATCACCTTGTAAGGAAGAATTATGAATAATATTTATGTTATAAACATCACAGATGAAGACGCAAAAATAATTGCAGAACAAGTGTTTGGCAAGGTGGACGATTTACTTTTATTAAGCTCTAAAAACGGCTCGAAGATATTGCAATTTGAAGCAGATGGGAAACTTTGCCGCTATGAATTGCGAGATTTTGGGTTAACTGCCGTTAGTGCAAGGATATCATCACGTCTTGGCATGGCAAGTGCGGAAAGATTGGCAGAAATGTATAGTGCATATTTAAATTACATGAAAACCGCCCAAAATGAGCTTGGCCAATTAAGGTTTCCTGATTATATTCAAGACCTTAATAAAGCAAGGGGCACAATTTCAACATTAAATTAACATATAATAAACTAAAAAAAAGTTTCATACAATAAGTATGAAATTTTTTAAATTAAATTGGTTAAAAAAGCATTGGGTCAAACTATTAAGCGTGGCGGGAATTGTTTTTTTATGCATATATGTGCCACTAGTTGCGATAAAAAAAGCAAAAGACTATGAAATCTATAAAGAGCCAGTGGTTGACACTAAAATCTACACAGTTTGGCATATTGAAACTTTTGAAGGTGGAAGCAAATCGCGCTTAACCTTTTTAAAAAACATTGCACGAAAAATTGAGAGTGAAAACAAAGGCGTGCTGATTATGATAAAACAAATTGAACCAAACATACTTGAAAGTGAACTAAATGAAAGTGTGCCGGACATCGTTTCGTTTGGGTTTGGAGTGGGCAAACTACTTTTGCCACATTTTGTGGAAATTAACTCCACTCACGATGTGCGCGATGAATTGGTGGCGAGCGGGAGCTTTAACGGCAAGCTTTTTGCCCTGCCATATCTTGTTAGCGGATATGCAGAATTCAGCCATGGCGGGCAAGTCAAAAACTTTTATTGTGGAGAAAATGATTATATCCACCCAGAAAAAATTTATGGCAAATTGAATTATTCTTTAACAAAGAAGCAAAGCCAATATGAAGCCTATAAAGATTTTATCTACGACAAAGAGAGCAAACTTTTGGGCAGTGCGCGAGATGTGTTTAGGGTGAGCAATCTAAACGCTGTGGGCAGAGCAAGTGCCAGCATCACGCCACTTGGCAGTTACACCGACCTAATTCAATATTTGGGCATAACAACCGATGACCAAATCGGCATGAAATTTTTGCAAATGGCACTTGATAACGAACATCAAATGAGCCTAGTGGACTATGGGCTTTTTAGCAGCAAGTATCCCAAAATTTATTCTGCAGGAATATATAACGATATGGAAAACGCACTTTTGAGCGCTGCTATTCCAAATTGTTTTTAATAATTTTTTTTGGTGGAATTTAGCGGTGAAAAATCATAGGGAAATTCAGGTTTTTAAAGGGGCAAAACTAAGTGAATTTTGCACTTTTAAGGTGGGAGGAAAAGCAAGATTGCTCTTTATCGTGCACACCAATAAAACACTAAATAAAGTGTGTTTTTGTTGCAAATTACACAAAATAAGATATAAGATTATAGGGTTTGGCGCAAACTTGCTGTTTGATGACAACGGGTTTGACGGGGCTATTATTGTGAACAGAGCAAACAAAATTTTATTTAAAGGCAACTGCGTTTATGCTGATGGTGGCGTGGCAATTTCCGCACTAATTTCCGCTTGTCTTAATTATAGTTTAGGAGGGATAGAAAAACTTGCGGGCATACCCTCTAGCGTGGGCGGTGCGGTGGTCAACGGGTTGGGTGCTTTTGGAGTTGAGTTTAATAATCTTGTTGAATATGTGCTCTGCTTAGACGGGGCTGGCAAACGTGTGAAATTAAAAAATTCCGCCTGTGAATTTGGCTATCGCACTAGCAAATTTAAACATGAAGATTTTGTTATTTTGAGGGTTAAACTCAAATTAAATTTTGCGGATAAAGAAACAATAAAATCAAACATGCTCTCCGCCCTAGCAAAAAAATCCGCCACCCAACCGCTAGACTTCCCTAGCGCTGGGAGTGTGTTTAAGCGATTTTTCATTGATAAAGACAAAATGAAAAATAAAAACATTTGTTATAACGATAACGAGAACAACGGCTTGGTGGGTTTTGGATTGGAAGGCAATAAAGAACATACATTTAGTGCAAAATTTTATGACCCCTGTTGTGATGATAAGAAGGACACTTTAATAAATTTTAAATCTAACAATTGCAACAAGGAAAATGAAAAACCCGATGAAAAACTAGATTTACATAACAATAGTTATAAGCACATTGTAAAGATAAGACATGGAGAAATTTGTGAAGCTAATCCAAATGATTATAATATAAATCTTAATAACAACTGTTATAAGTATAATGGTGAATTTATGATAGATAATGAAATAAATCCGCGCAAGGACAATTGCGGGCAAACTGCTCTAAGTGAATATAATTCGAATGGGAAACAACTTTGCGAGATTGTGCCAGCAAAGATTATCGATGCACTCGGGCTTAAAGGGCTGAGAGTTGGTGGTGCGATGGTGTCCGCAAAGCACGCAGGGTTTATCATAAACACGGGCGGAGCGAGCAGCAAGGATATTTCCACCCTAATTGAGATTATCAATGCAAAGGTGAAAGAAGCGTGCGGCTTTACCCTACCTTTAGAAATCGAAATTGTGAAATAGAGACTTTGGTGATAAACATCCTCTTTTTAGGTGCATAAAAAATTTTATATTTTAAGAAAATCAAATAGCTTTTATTTGATTTTTTTCTTTAAGAGTGATATAATAAATTAGATTTCAAAATCATGCAACATTTTGAGCAAAATTTGTTCAAATTTAGGGTTTATAAGGAGAAACATGGCACTTTTAGCGGATTATCACACTCACACTAAATATTCCCGCCATCACCACGGAAAAGGTTCGATTGAGGACAATGTTCGTGTGGCTTATGAGCGCGGGCTAAGGCAAGTGGCTATCACAGACCATGGTTTTAATCAAAAACTTTATGGCGTTAGGCGAGCAGACATTGATAATGTGAAGAAAGACATTGAAGAGGCAAAAGACCATTACCCTATTGATGTTTTGCTTGGCGTGGAAGCAAACCTAATTTCTAGCAGGGGTGACATAGACATTGTGGATGAGGACATTAATAATTTGGACATTCTTCTATGTGGCTTTCATAGGCTAGTTAAATCCACTTCGAGGAAGGAACAGTTTGGATTTGTGCTCAAAAATGTGTTTTGCAGCATTTTCCACCACACGAGCAAAAAGCAGATTGAAAAGAACACAAATGCCTACATAAACGCTATGCGAAAATATGATATTGACATAATCACCCACCTCAACCATGTGTGCAAGGTGGATGTGGAAAAAGTGGCAAGAGTAGCAAAAGAAACCAACACGCTCATTGAATTGAACGGCAAGCGCCTTGGCATGAGCGATGAAGAGATTTTAACTTGCTATAATTTGGGGTGCAAGTTCGTTATAGATAGTGATGCGCACTCGCCTGACCGCGTTGGAGATTGCCACAAAGGTTTGAGTGCAATTTTAAGGCTAAGAATTCCTGAAAGCGCGGTGGTGAACTATAACCAACTTCCAACATTTAAAAAGGAAAAGGCAAAGAAGGCTTAATTGGAGGCTATATGATTGAATGGAAGCAGCAGATAACCAAATCAATACCACTCAACGCGTGTTGCGCTCATTCATTCATCTCTGTTGTTTTAAATAATTGTGCAATCATAGACGATGCCGACCACTATATATTGATAAACGCAAACAACTTTTTGATTGCAAAGTTGATTGATATTTTTAATAAATTTAACCCCAATCTAGAAATTTTGCATTGGGATGGGTTTTTGATGCTGAGGGGGGACATCTACTCTTTTTTAGTTGACTATAATTATGAAAAGATAGATTTAAGCCTATTTGATAGTGAATGCGATAGGCTGTGTTTATTAAAGGCCTATGTTTTGATTTATTCAAACCTTTATTACAATAAAGATAGCAACAAAAACTCAACAGGATACAATTTTGAATTTGTGCTTAAAGATAAGGAAAATTTTGAAATAATCTCCACCCTTCTTGCAG
>CANRGF010000020.1 GCA_947630075.1 uncultured Clostridia bacterium | reverse complement strand
CAGGCTGCACATAATAAGATTTGTCAAAATAAATAGGGTCCACTTCATTTAAATCAACAAACTGTTCAATGGTTATGGACTTATCCTTTTCTGTTTTTATTTTTTCAAAGTCTTTATCTGTGAAAATCACATATTTGCCTTTTTCATATTGATAGCCTTTCACAATGTCCTCATTTTTCACTTCTTTTTCGTTGCAATCCACACACGTTTTTTTGTATTTAATGCGGGACATAGTGTTTTTGTCTATCATATTAAAACCTATATCATTATTTTTAACGCAACTTGATAGTGTGATTGGGATATACACCAAGCCAAACTCAATTGCTCCTTTATAAGAATATGCCATAAAAAACTCCTTTAATTAAGTTTGTGCGGAAATTAAAATTTAATCAAAAATTTTTTAAAAAATTAAAAAATATGCTAAAAATCACAAAAAATTATAAAAATTAGTGCAAAATTCATAAAAAAATAAAAATTTTAATTATTTTTTTAATATTTAATTTCAAGAAATGCAAAAAAATATTTAATAATTAATTTTTTATTCGTTTTTCAGTTTTCCATAGATGTTTTATTTGTTTTTTATGAGATTTTCAGTAATTTTTAATGTTTTTAATTATTTTTAATGGATTTTTATGAAATTTTTGCAATTTTTTATAATTTTTATGGAATTATTTAATAATTGACAAATTTTATTAAAAATGATAGATTGCATTTAGAGGTTTCTATGAATATTGAAGTTTGTGTGGATAAAAGAACTGAATTGATGGGCGTTTTTCTCTTGATAAGTGATTATGCTAAGAAGAACCCTGAACTTGTGGAGGTTTGCCACAACGAAGGTTATAGGGCAAAAGTGTTTAAACATTTTGACGCGTTCAAAGGCGAAAAAGCGGTGAAACTTTTTAATGAGATTTGCAATAAATTAAATTTTAATAATGATGCACCTTTCGCTCTTATTTTGCAATTAGACGAAAATTTTAAATTCGACACATTGCCACCATATCCTTTTGAAGAAAGGCTTGAAAGTGCGAATCTGGTTGTTGAGTTTTTAAAAGAACTTCCGCGTTTTGCAAAGGTTAGTAAATTTGAAGAGTTTTATAAGTCTAATCAGACCTATTATAATAAAATCATTAAAGAAACGGAGAGGTTCGTCCGCCCAGATGCGATAGAAAAGTTTTTTAACGACTTTTATAAAATGGACATTCCCACAGACTTTGTTATAAACTTGCTTCCACATAGCACGAATGGTAATTATGGAGTTAGCCCTATTGGAAAAATTGGGTGCAATTTAGGAGCAAAAGAAGTTGATGGAAAATTGGCTTTTGTGTGGGACGATGTGGGCGATTTGTTCGTGCATGAATTTGGGCATTCAATAGTTAATCCACTCGTGGATAAATATGCAAAACTTCCAAAGCACTATTTCAAAAGAATTTATCCGCAAATGGCTGAATTGGATTATAACGACCACGACCCAACAATCTTAGATGAATTTATTATCCGTGCGATTGGATATGTCTACACAAAGTATTATTATAAAGGAATATTTGAGGGCAAGACACCTGCCGAATTGGCAACTTATGTTATCGAGGGCGAGAAAAAAGACGGCTTTATTTATATGGATATTCTCACAAAACTTGTGGAAGATTATTATTTGAATAGGGATAAATTTTCAAATTTTGAAGCCTTTATGCCAACACTAATTAAAGAGTTTAAGAAAGGAAAGGCACAGATGGATAAGCAACTTAATGAAACAAACTCTCACGGGAGGCAGGTGTGATAATAAGAGAATATGAAGAGGCAGATAAAAGTGCGGTGCAAGATTTGCTTGTGGAGCTGCAAAAATTCATTGTGAAGATTGATAAGTTTCATCTAAACATCCTAACCAAAGATTATAGAGAAAAATATTTTGAAAATTTTTATAAAGAAACAAATGAAAATTCTGGCAAGATTTTTCTTGCGGTTGAAGGTGGCAAGGTGGTGGGCTTGGCAAATGCTTTTGTCTGCCAATATGACGACCTAGATAGGGTTATCTATAAATGCCCTAAAAAGGGGCTAATTGCCGAACTAATTGTGAGCAACAAACATAGAAAACACGGCACGGGCAAGGCTCTGATTTCTGCTTGTGAAAACTATTTAAAATCAATCGGGTGTAAATATGTCCAACTCGATGTGTTTGCTTATAATGAAAACGCAGAAAAGTTTTACGACCATTTGGGCTATGAGCCACGAGTTAAAACTTTATTTAAAAAAATTTGATGCAATCAGTTGAAAATTTTATAAAATTTTAATATAATTGAAATTATCTTGTGAGGAATAAATGGCAGAAACGAAAAAAATTAAATGTATTATAGACACCGACCCAGGTGTGGACGATAGTGCGGCAATTGCGCTTTCTTTGTATGACGATTTGATGGACATTCAACTTATCACCACTGTGAGTGGCAATCTTGATGTGGAAACAACCACCCGAAATTTATGCCACTTGCTTGAAAAGTTTAATAGGACAGATATTCCTGTGGCAAAGGGTGCGTCAAAGGCTTTAAAACGCATTAGCCCAGACGCAAGAGAAATCCACCAAAACGAAGGCATGGGCAACTACATTCCGCCAAAAACGGTGAAAAAATCTGTGATTGAAAAGGATGCTTGCGAGGCAATGTATGAATTGATTAAAAAGTATCCGCATGAGATTTGCATTATAGCTTTAGGGCCACAAACAAATGTTGCCACCTTGTTTTTGCGCCATCCAGATGCCGTGCCTCTTGTTAAGCATATTTATAGTGAGGGTTGCGCACCCTATGGCATGAAGAGTGAAGGAAGATGGACATATTATATTTCGTTCAACGCTTCTAGCGACCCGGAAGCTTTAAAAACGGTGATGGAAAGCGGAGTGCCTATTACGATGGTGCCATCGCGCATGGGCAGAGAACTTGCCAATTTCACGGAAGAAGAAGTGTATAAAATCCGTGATATCAACGACACGGGCAGGTTCATTTACGAGATGTATAGCGGATATTGGGAGCACGATTATCCTGATAGGCGCGTTGCCACTAATGACACTTGCGCTGTGCTATCCATGCGTTTTCCAAAGTTTTTCAAAACTAAAAAAGCACAATTTATCGTGAACACCACAGATATGCCCGGGCGCACTGATGTTAAATTTACAAAAAGCGGCAATGTGGATTTCGTTGTGAAAGTGAATAGGAAAAAACTCCACGAATTTTATTTCAACACGATTAGAAAGTTGGAAAGGTTTAAGTTTTACAAATAGGGGGGGGGGCTTTGGCGCTTGTGCGCCCGCGGCACAGTGAGCCGCGCGCAAAACGCAGTTTTGCAAAAGCCCCCCTGTTTTATTTGACATTTTACTCAAAAAAAATTAATATAATAAACGAAAAGCAATTAATAAGGAGAAAGTTATGTATATGCTATGGATTTGGCTCGCGGTGCTAGCGCTTGGTTTGGTGATAGAGCTGGTTGACGCGGGCACGCTGGTTAGTGCATGGTTTTCGGTGGGTGCAGTTATCCCGTTCTTCATGAGCCTGTGGCGCACAAACAATCCTGCCTATATCGTGGCACAAGTGGTTGTGTTTGGTGTGGTTACTGCACTTTGTCTAATATTTCTGCGAAAACTCGCGCTTAAATATTTATATAAAGGCAAGCAAGAGCGCACAAATCTTGATAGCGTGGTGAATAAAAAGTTGAAGGTGTTGCGCGTGGATGAGGACGGCACTCACGCAGTGGTGAAAATCAATGGCATTGAATACACTGCCACTTCAGAAAACGAAGAAATCACCTTTGAGCCAAGCGAAGAGGTGCAGGTGATAAAGTTTGAAGGCAACAAAGTTATAGTGAAAAAGGTTGAGGAAAAATAAAAGGAGAAAATTATGGTTGGAATAATTATTGCTGTTGTGTTGGTTGTGGTTGCGATCGCTGTGCTTGCAGCCAGCATTAGAGTGGTGCGTCAAGCCACCGCTGTTGTTGTGGAACGGCTTGGCAAATATAGCAAAACGTTAGACACGGGCGTGCATTTCATCTTGCCGCTAGTGGATAGGACATTGCCCGCAATTTCAATGAAAGAGCGTGTGGCAGATTTTAAGCCACAGCCTGTTATCACAAAAGATAATGTTACAATGCAGATAGACACGGTTGTGTATTTCCAAGTTACCGATGCAAAACTCTTCACCTATGGTGTGGAGCGCCCAATAAACGCGATTGAAAATCTCACAGCCACCACCTTGCGTAACATCGTGGGCGAGCTGGAGTTGGATGAAACTTTAACCTCGCGCGACACGGTGAATGCCAAGATGCGCACGATTTTGGACGAGGCCACCGACCCTTGGGGCATAAAAATCAATCGTGTTGAGCTTAAAAACATTTTGCCGCCACACGATATTCAAGAGGCAATGGAAAAGCAAATGCGTGCCGAGCGTGAAAGGCGTGAGCAAATTTTGCGTGCTGAGGGTGAAAAGAAAGCCAAAGTGCTAATTGCAGAAGGCGAAAAAGAGAGCATAGTGCTTCAAGCAGAGGCAGATAAGCAACGCACAATTTTGGCGGCTGAGGCAGAAAAAGCAAAGTTGGTTGCTGAGGCAGAGGGCACGGCAAAGGCGATTGAGTTGGTTAATAAGGCCGCTCCAAATGCTGCCTATGTAACTTTGCAGGGCTATGAGGCATTAAAGGTTTTGGCAAATGGGCAATCCACAAAAATTATCGTGCCAAGCGAAATTCAAAATGTGGCAGGACTATTTGCTAGCCTTAAAGAAACTTTAACCGAAGTGCCTCAAACTAGCCAAGGCAAATCAAAAGATAAAAGCAAAGAATAATTATTGAAAAAACATTGATATTAAAGCACCAATTTTATTTGGTGTTTTTTTTCTGGTGTGGTATAATTATTTGGATTTAAAAGGAAGGAAATATGAATTTACCAAACAAATTGACCGTTGCTCGCATGGTGCTCATTCCGTTTATGATATTCTTTTATCTAGCCAACTTTATTCCTTATGGGATTGGCAAAATTGTGGCGCTGATTATCTTTATTGTGGGCGCACTAACCGACTTGCTAGACGGCAAAATTGCACGCAAAAGGAATTTAATAACCGATTTCGGCAAGTTTTTGGACCCAATTGCAGATAAAATGCTAACCACCTCACTTTTGCTTTTGCTTATCGTGGATGGCACAATCAAAAACCCTTATGGCGTGATTATTGCAATTATAATCATCTCGCGCGAATTTATGGTGAGCGCGTTGAGGTTGATTGCTGTAACTAAAGGGCAAGTGCTTGCTGCAGACATTTGGGGCAAGGCAAAAACGATGGTGCAGATGATTGCACTGCCTGTTTGCACAATTTACGCATATATGCTTTGCTGCGGCTTCAACATTTGGGGCTGGCTCGTTTCAACATTTATGTGGGTTAGTTACCTATCGCTCGGTTTGGCAACCGTTTTGACCGTCATCTCTGGCGTGAACTACATAGTGAAGAATAGGCAGTGCTTGGCAGATAAATAATTTATTTTGCAAAAATTAGAACATTTGTTTGACAAATCGCACTTGAAAATGTTAAAATTAGTGCGTAATAGTTGATGTTTAAAGGAGAGAGTTATGACAGACGACAAGAAAAAAGCGTTAGAGGCCACCATTGCCCAAATTGAAAAGCAGTATGGCAAGGGGTCGATTATTAAAATGGATTCCACTAGTTATGGCGAGGGGATAGATGTTATCCCAACCGGCTGCCTCACACTAGATATGGCGTTGGGCGTTGGCGGGTTGCCTAGGGGTAGGATAATTGAGATTTATGGTCCAGAAAGCAGCGGTAAAACCACTGTGGCTTTGCATGTGGTGGCTGAAGCTCAAAAATTGGGTGGAACTGCAGCCTTTATCGATGCCGAGCACGCTCTTGACCCTGTTTATGCATCCAAACTTGGCGTGGACATTGGTGCGATGTATGTTTCACAGCCAGACACGGGCGAGCAGGCTCTTGAAATCACCGAACAGTTGGTGCGCTCGGGCGGAATAGACATTGTGGTTATCGACTCGGTGGCGGCCCTCACTCCAAAAGCGGAAATTGACGGCGAGATGGGCGATAGTTTCATCGGCTTGCAAGCGCGTTTGATGAGCCAGGCGCTTAGGAAACTCACCGGTGTGATTTCAAAGAGCAACACACTTGTGATTTTCATCAATCAATTGCGCGAAAAAGTTGGCGTTATGTTTGGCAATCCAGAAACCACACCAGGCGGCAAAGCTCTTAAATTCTATGCCTCTGTGCGCCTTGATGTGAGGAAGGTGGACACAATCAAGCAAGGGCAAGATGTGGTTGGCAGCCGCACGCGAGTTAAAGTGGTTAAAAATAAGGTGGCTCCGCCATTTAAGCAGGCTGAGTTTGACATTATGTATGGCGAAGGCATTTCAAAATTGGGTTGCTTGATTGATGTGGCTATTGAAAAGAACATTGTGGAAAAATCTGGTTCGTGGTTTAGTTATAATGGCGATAAAATCGGTCAGGGCAAAGAGAATGTGAAGGCTTATTTAACTTCTCACCCAGACCTTGCCGATGAAATAGAAACCAAGATTAGAGAGGGTTTAAAATAATGAAAACGATGACTAGCGAAGAATTTTTTAGAGGCAGATATGAAGAAGCAATGAAAATTTGCAATGAATATCTAAGCGAAAAGTGTGAATATAGTGCGAAAGAATTGAAAGAAATTGTGAAAAGTTGCGATAGTCTTTTAAAACTCTTTTTGAAAAATGACAGAGTGAAAGATGACGCAATAACGGCTGGTGGCAGTCCTTCGAAAGTTAGTGCCACATCAAACACAAAATTTTATAGAGAACTTTCAATGATGGCGCGCACGATTGAAGCCGTGCTTGAAATAATTGAAGGCAACAAAATTAAACTCGTTAAAGGCTTCAACTTCACAGAAGAGCAAATTGCAAATGCAAATAAATATAGGCAAGAGCAGTTTAGAAAAAAGAATTAGAAAACGATGTTACAAACACTTAACTTAACAAATGTTGCAGTTATTGAAAAGGCAACGCTGGAATTTGACAAAAAACTCAATGTGATTAGTGGTGAAACAGGTGCGGGCAAAAGCATTATGTTGGACGCATTGAGTTTTGTTTTTGGTGGGCGTGCAGATAGGTCGCTTATCCGCTCGGGCGAAAGCAAAATGAAGGTGGAGGCTGTGTTTTCCGGTCTAACCGAAAACCAAAAAGTGTTTGTTAAAACTGAGTTGGAAATAGACCCTGAGGACGAATTATTTTTATCTCGCGAGTTGGATTTGTCTGGCAAAAACACTTGCAAAATTAATGGCGAACTTGTGCCTGTGAACATGGTAAAAAAAGTGTGCCAAATGTTGGTGGACATTCACGGGCAGAGTGAGCATTTGGCAATTTTGAATAATGACTATCAACTGCAAATTATAGATTTGTTTTCTAAAAAGGCAGATAAAGTTTTGGCAGAATTGCACGCAAAGATTGACACACTCAAACAGATTGATAGCGAGATAAAATCTCTCGGCGGAAGTGAGAGCGAAAAGCAAAATTTAATTGACCTATACACTTATCAAATCAACGAAATCGAAAACGCAAAAATTGGTGAAAATGAAGCGGAAAGTTTGAGCCAAGAGAAGCGCGAAATGCAACAATTTGAGCGAATTAATGAGGCACTTAAAATTGCCTATGAAAGCAACGAAAAATCTAGTTTTGGTGACGGTGCACTCGAAAAATTATTCACTGCACAAAAAGCACTGCAAAACATTGGCGAGTTAAACGAAAATTATCATAATCTTGCCGAGCGAATTAATAGCCTTTGCTTAGAGTTGGAGGATATAAACGACACAATTCACACTGCGCTAAATAGCAATGTTTTTGACGAGGAGAGATTTAACTTTTTAGACCAACGCTTAGACTATATCAAGGCACTATTTCGCAAATATGGAGGCGACTATGCCGGGCTAAAAAATTATTATGAAGACATTTCAAAAAAATTGGATAATCTTATCAATGGTGCGGAAAAATATAAAGAATTGAGCGCAAAAAAAGATGCACTATTAAATCAAATTTTTGCTCTGCAAGATAAGTTGACCGAAATAAGGCAAAAGAGTGCGGAAGATCTCACCAAACGCATAGGCACAGAGTTGAAATTTTTGGGCATGCCAAATGCAAAAATGAGTGTGCAGTTTGGCAAAATTCTAGAGCAATATTCCTATTCGGGTGCGGA
This sequence comes from uncultured Clostridia bacterium, assembly GCA_947630075.1. GTDB lineage: Bacteria > Bacillota > Clostridia > Christensenellales > UBA1242 > Onthoplasma. The sequence goes on along the minus strand of CANRGF010000020.1, from coordinate 3,006 downwards.
TAGAGTGGAGTTTATGTTTAGCGCAAACTTGGGCTTCGAGCCTCGCCCACTTAATAAGGTGGTGTCGGGCGGTGAAATGAGCCGAGTGATGCTGGCATATAAAATTGTGGTGGGTGAAGTGGATAACATCTCCACAATCTTGTTTGACGAAGTGGATAGCGGGCTAAGTGGGGCAATAGCCACCACTGTGGCTCAATATTTGGCACGGCTTAGCGGAAATAAGCAAATAATTGCAATCTCACACCTTCCGCAAATTTGCGCCATGGCGGATAGAAACATTAAGGTGGAGAAGTTCACACAAAACGGCACAACGCACACGCGCGCCACACTTTTGGAAGGCGAAGATTTATATAAAGAAATTGCTAGGCTAATGGGTGCGAGTGCAAATGAAAAAGGCATGCAAGTGAGCGCCGACCTTAAAAATGCTAGCAACGAATATAAAAAGAATTTAAAATAATTGGCTTGCGCCAATTTTTTTATTTAAAATCTTGCAAACCGACTAAATAGTCAACACTTACACCAAAAAATTGGGCAACCGCAATTGCAATGTCGATGTTTGGCACTTGTAAATTTGCTTCCCATCTGGCAATGGCTGCTTGGCTAACTTTAATTTTTAACCCTAATTCCCTTTGACTAAGATGTTTCTCTAACCTTAATTCTTTTAATCTTTCAGCAAACTTATTCATTAAAAACCTTATTTAAAATCCTGCAAACCGGCAAGATAATCTATGCTAACTCCAAAAAATTGAGAAATCAATATCACAGCATCTAAATTGGGCACTCGCTTATTTAATTCCCATAAACCTATGGCTGACGAACTAATATTTTTGCCCAATTTTTGCGCTAATTGTGCTTGACTTAAATGTCTATCAAGTCTTAGTTCTTTTAATCTCTCTGCAAACTTCATATTATATCTCACTCAACCCTAGCAGATAATCTGCCGACACATCAAAATATTTACATAACTTTATCAAAATTTGATTGCTTGGCTCTCTTAAATCTTGTTCATAATTTGAGTAAGCACTAAGAGTTATCCCAAGTGCAAAAGCAACCTCTTTTTGCGTTACACCTTTTGCCTTTCTTAAATTTTTTAATTTTGTCCCCATATTTACTTAAAATCCTGCAGACCGGCAAGATAATCTATGCTAACTCCAAAATATTGTGCGAGCAAAATTAGGCAATCTAATGTTGGCATGCGCTTGCCTTGCTCCCACATTGCAATGCACGCCTGAGTGATTTTGCAATTCAAATTTATAGATAGTTGCTGTTGCGTTAAATGTTTTTCCTGCCTTAACTCTTTTAATCTCTCTGCAAACTTATTCATATAAAAATTTTATAACGAAAGTTATAAAAACATTTGACTTATAACTATTGTTATATTAATATCGTTATAACTATTGTTATAAGGGTGAGCCAGATTACAATATTAAAAGGAGGATGTGGTGGAAACGATAAACATTATTAATTCACAAAAGATAAAAGATTTTATGCTTGAAAATAATTTAACAAAGGCAAAGTTTTGCAAGGTGTGCAAAGTTGGCAGAGAGATGCTTGAAAAGATTTTGCGAGACTGCGGAGATGCTAGAATTTCGCCACTGTATCGCATTGCTAAGGCTATGAATTGTGCAATTAAAGATTTGCTTTGCCAATAAAAAATAAGCCAAACGGCTTATTTTTTTGATTTCTTTTTTGGCTCGGGTTCTTGTTTGTTGATGTCGATTGCTCCCATTGGACAAAACCCCATGCAACTGCCACATTTAACGCATTTTTTTGGGTCTATGTGCGCTTTGCCGTCCACAAAACTGATTGCTTGCACTGGGCAGATTGCTATGCATCCGCCACAAGATATACATTTTGATCTATCCACCATAAATAATTTCTCCTTTGTATAGTCTTATTCTAGCAAACAAAATAAGTTTAGTCAATTATTTAAGCGGACTTGATTGTGTTTCGCTTGCTGGTTTTTAGGATGAAATCGTTGATGTCTATTTTTGTGCGGGTGCAATAGTAGGTGTCTGAATTATCGCCAATTAAATAAAATTCGTCATTTTCTTTGGCAATTTGGAATGAGTAATATCCGCTGTGCTGCACTTGATAGGCACTGTCCTCATCCGTTGGAATTGACATAATAGAGAAAAAGCCTTCCGCTGTGTCGGTCCCATCAAATTCGCCCGAAAACCACAAATCGGGATCCTGCTTTGCGGGTTTTAGCATGGCATCACTAGATAGCGGGTGAAGTGAAATCCTAAATTCACCATAAGTTTGGTTTCTTATTGTTATTGCCACATTGCCTTCAAAGAAAGAGCCAAAAGCGAAGAAAGTGCCATCGTCATAATTAAAACTTTTGCCTTTTCTTATCACGTGCAACAACTCGTCTGGCAGTTTAGAAACATAATACACAAAAATTTCTCTTGCGTTCGCACTGTTTTTAAACATTTCGTTAAGAATTGCGTTATACTGCTTGTTGAATATCATAATTTTGTCCCTTTGAGCTTTATTATATCATCAAACCGAAATTTGTCAAGATGCAATTTTTATTATATTAATATAATAAATTAATAATTTTTGATTAAAAATGTTTGGAAAAAAGCGAAATGTGGGGTATAATAATAGCATGAAAGCAGATGTGGTGATTATTGGGGGAGGTCCTGCTGGCTTATCGGCTGGTATTTTTGCGTGCAGAGCAGGGCTTGAGGTTGTGTTGATTGAAAAGTTGGTTGCCGGCGGTCAGGCAAGTGTTCCTTTCAAAATTGCCAATTATCCTGGTTTTAAAGAAATTTCTGGCCCAGACCTTGCAGAAAATCTGCGCTCACACGCAGAGAGTGCCGGCTTAAAAATAGTTTATGACGAAGTTGTTTCGCTTGACAAAACCAAGTCTGGTTTTTCAGTGTCTGCAAAGAAAGAAAGTTTTCAAGCAAAAAAAGTCATTATCGCTTGTGGCTGTGAAACGAAAACATTAAATCTTGACGGCGAAAAAGAGCTCACAGGCAAGGGCGTGAGTTATTG
>CANRGF010000019.1 GCA_947630075.1 uncultured Clostridia bacterium | reverse complement strand
ATCGAACTGGTTATAAGGGTTTTGCAGACCCTGGCCTTACCTCTTGGCGATGGTGCCACATCATTTTTGCTTTGACCAAGCAAAATTTAGATGTTGTTCGAAAGTGATAAACAACTTTACTATTATATATGATAAAAAGAAAAATTGCAACATTTTTTTGAAAGTTTTTTAAAATTTTGCTTTTATTTAAGCCTATTTTTCAAAACATTCTTCAAGAGATAGATATGCATTGCGCGTCCTTTTCAAGCATTTTGAGAAGTAATCAAGGCCAATCATTATGGAATAAACGAATTTTTTATCAAACTTATCACAGGCAATATAAAGAGAGTTTAGGAGCATGGTGAATTCTTCTTTCTCTGCTGGTTTCAGTTTAAAATTGTCCATTTGATTTAAAATTAACTTGATGTTTGTTTTAATTTTTAAATAACAGTTATTTTGGATAGAAATCTGTTCGGCTTCCACAAATTTGTTGCTAAATGCTGAGTTGACGGCTTCCTTAAATGGCAAAATCAACTGTTTTGAAAAATTTGTTAGATTGTTGTCAAAAAATTTATTTAAAAAGTCTGCAAATCTAATGGTTTTGTTTTCAAAGCGGAAGAGCAGGTTATTTCTTTTTCGTCTGTAGGGTAAACGAATTCAGGGTTGTTTTTCATCTGCTCGTAGGCATAATCAAAATCAAATCCTCTAAGAGCATAGCTAATCACATTTTTAAGCCTTTCGTTGTTTGAAAAAGTGTTAAGCATTGCACTAAACTTGGCCTCTGGCAAAATAAACCTGCCAGCCACAAATTCATCACAACAATTATTAAATCCAACCAATTCTTCTTCCATAAACCCTCCTATAATATTATACCACCATAAAAAAATCTAATCAAGCAAAATTTAGGCTAAAAAATGTTTGAGTTTTTGCGTTTTTTGTTGTAAAATAAAATAGTAAGCGATTACGAATATTTTTTTGTTGAGGTAGTTATGGATTTTGTACCAGATAGCACCACATATAAATTGATTTTGTTGTATGTTTTAGACAAAATGGAAATTCCTCTAACCGAGGCTTCAATTTTGGAAATTTGCTCAACCCAAAATGATTGGATTAATTGGATGGAATGCAAAGATTTGCTTGCCCAATTAATAAAGTCTGGTTTTGTGTATGAGCCAAGCACCGAAAATGAAGAGAATAGGTACAATATCACGGTGAATGGGCGAGAGTGCCTTTCGCAGTTTTACACGCGCATTCCTGCCAGCCTGCGCGCAAACATCGACCAATTTGCGCTAGACAACAAATTATCGTTTAAACGCAGCCAAGAATATGTGTCTAAATATTTTAAGAATGAAGACGGGCGTTACACTGTTGAGCTTCGCATCCTTGAGCCAAACATTGCTGAAAATGTGTTTGCAATAACCATCAAGGCAGATTCCCGCCATGCTGCCATGATGGCTTGCAAAAAATGGAGAGATGTTGCTCCCTCCATTTATGAATATGTGTATGGCAAAATGATAGAAAACTAAAATAAACTATTATATTCTCTCACATTTTGGATTGTGGAAATTTCTTGCTTAATGTGATAAACACTATTAAACCCAGCGATTGTGATGAATAGTAAAATTGGAAGATAGTAAGAGAAAGTGGTGAAATAAATATACTGCAAAATTGAATAAGTGGTGGTGCACGCAAGCACAACCAACATAGCAATAGAAATTAATTCAGTTATCACAAAATATATTCTCAAAAAGCTTCTTTTTTTTATGTTTGAAATCACGGTGATGTTTTTAATTGAAGAGCCATGCACGGTAACTTTTTGAATTATATTAAAGCTTCTAAACGCATAAATTAGCGAAATAATTGTAAACATCAAGGCAGACACCAGCAAAATTACGCTCAAAATGGTTCTAATTGAAGTAAGTGTGCCACGCATATAATTTAAAACAAGCAAAACAAACTGCCAAATGAATGTGGCGAGGAACAAAAACATAAAAAGCAATCTCATTGCCACATCTTTTTTTAGCAACGGAATGTCCTTATTTAAGTATTCTAACCTTTCAATTTTCATAAAAACCTCACTTTTATTTTAAAATTTTATATTTTAAAAGTCAATTAAAATAATGAGGTTTATAAATTTTGTTTTTAAATTAAAAATGCGAGAGGAAGGGCAAAGGCAACACACAAAATTGCCTGACTAAATTTTTGGAGCAACATTGTTTTTGCGCTTAACTTCAGCCTAGATAAGAATGATTGTGATTGCATCAAAACGCTCACCCCGCCAAAACCCACAAGTCCGCTTGCAATTATTGTTTTTGCACGCAAAGAAATAGTTGTTTTCCCAAGGTCTAACACTCCGCGCGTTATTTCAATTCCACCTTTAAAAATAGACCTAATCACATCTGCATTTAGGTTTGTTTTCATCGATATTAAATTGGCAAAAAATGCCGTAATTTTTAAATTTTCAAGTATGTCTATAAAAAGAAAGCTCATCACAATGAAGCCTCCCACCATCAAAACTGAAATTAGCGAATCGTACACGCAATCATACAAGAGATTTGCATTGGTTGGCTCGGCATAGCAAGAAAAATCTAATTCTTTTTCCGCTTTTCCGCGATAAATCAAGCCATTCACCAAACTTGCCAATATGTTTGAAATGAGCACAATCACTCCCGCTTTAAAAGAGCATAAAAAAGAAATTCCCACTGTGCCAATGATAAACATTGGCCCACTAACAGAGCAAAAAGAGAGCATCTTTTTTGCTTCGTTTTTTGTTATTCGTTTCATTTCAAAAAGGTTGCAAATGAGTTTTGCTCCCATTGGATAGCCCGATATTGTAGACAAAAAATAAACAGTTGAACTGTGGCTGGTGTGGTATATCTTTTTAAAAAACTTGTCCATTTTGTTTGGCTTTGGGCTAGATAGGTTCACAATCAGCCTAGTTAAAATAAAAAATGGCAAAAGGGTGGGCAACACATTAAATGCCCAAACAGAAATGGCGTTTAAGCAAGAATTTGCATAAGTCTTTGGAGAAAATAAAAAAATTGCACATACTATCAAGAGCAAAACAACAATCAATTTATTTGATTTTAGTTTTTTTATCATATATAATAATATTAATCTTTGGATTAATAATTCACATGTAAGGGGAAGAAATGAAAAAATTTGCACTCGTTTTAAGCGGAGGAGCGGCAAAAGGCTATGCTCATATTGGCGTTATAAAAGCTTTAGAAAAACATGGCTTAAAGCCAGACTTAATCGTTGGCACATCAATGGGCGCACTGGTTGGTGGGCTTTACGCTACAGGCAAATCCGTGCAAGAGCTTGAAGAGTTGGCTTTAAAAATTAAAGGAATAGGTTATTTTAGTTTGTTTTCCACGCTTTTTAAAGGCAATTTGTTAAACATCAATAAGGTTAAAAAGCTTCTAAAATCTAATTTGGGAGAAATCACACATGACGATTGCAAAATAAAATTTGTGTCTGTGTCCACCGAGTTGAACACGGGCAAAGAAAAGCACTTTTCGTCTGGCAAAGTTTACGATAGCGTTATGGCAAGCATTTCAATTCCGGGCGTTTTCCCAAGCATAACCATAGACGGCAACACTTATTGTGATGGTGGGGCTCTCAACAATTTGCCAGAAGATGTGGCACGTGAGTTGTTGCCAGAAGCGGTCATAGTTTCGGTCGATGTGATTGGCGACTATGCAAAGCAATACGAAAAAGGGCACATCAAGATGATGGACACATTATTAAACGCCACCACACTCATGACTAGCAATGTGGTGAAAAACAAGCCAGTTTTTGCTGATTTGCGCATGGTTATAAGCCAACCCTCAATTAGTCAGGCAGATTTTTCAAACAAAGCGGCCACAAAGTCAATAAAGAAAGGCGAAATCATAGCGGAAAATCACATTGAAGAAATTTTAAATTTGTTAGGAGCAAAAGATGGAATTGTTAAAAGAACTAGAAAAAAGAGCACTTAAAGTTGATGCCACAATCATTTTGCCAGAAGCAAACATAGATAAGCGTGTTTACGCAGCGTGCGAAAAAATTTTAAAGCGCAAACTTGCAAAAATAATTGTCTTTGGCAAAGCAAACGAGTTTGGAGCAGATTTTAAAACTGAAAACTGCCAAATAATAGACATTAAAAAGTTTAAACGCTTGGACGAATTTGCAAATCATCTGTATGAACTTAGAAAGGATAAAGGGTTAAGCCTATTAGACGCTAAAATGCTTATTTTACAGCCGAATTATTTTGCCATGATGTTGCTAAAAAACAATCTTGCAGATGGGGTAGTGGCGGGCGCACATTATTCCACGGCAGACACTCTCCGCCCAGCACTTCAAATAATTAAAACAAAGCCAGGCAAAACTTTAGTTACAGGCGCTATGCTCATGCTAAAAAATGGCAAAAAACCACTAGTTTTTGCCGACATTTCACTTGTGGAAAACCCAACTAGCGAAAATTTGGCAGATATTGCAATTTCTGCTGCTGAATTTTATAAAAGGCTCACAAATCGAGCTCCTAAAGTGGCAATGCTAAGTTATTCCACAAAGGGTAGTGCAAAAAGCGATATGGTTGATAAAGTTTCAATTGCCACAAAATTAGCACAAACAAAATCTAACTATTTAATAGATGGAGAAATGCAGGTCGATAGCGCTCTAAATAAATCAGTTGCCAGCCACAAAGGCGTAAATTCGGCGGTTGGAGGCAATGCCAATGTGCTGATTTTCCCCGACTTAAATGCGGGAAACATTTCTTATAAATTAGTGGCAAGATTGGGTGGTTATAAAGCAGTTGGTCCAATAATGCTTAATTTTAATAAACCAGTGAATGATTTGAGCCGTGGTTGCACAGCAGACGAGATTGTAAGCGCAGTTATTATCACCAAAATGTTGGTTTAATTTTGATAATCAGCAGGATTAATGAATATAAGGTTTTTTAATAGTTTTTAAGTTAAAAATTGGCAAAAAAATAGAGCAAAATCATAAAAACCGATTGAAAATATTTTGTTTTTAAAATTAAATGTGTTAAAATTTTTTTGTTTTAAGGAGAAATTATGAAAGTTTTAGTTGTTAATAGTGGCAGCAGCAGTTTAAAAGCTCAGTTGATGGAGACGTCTAATGGCAAAGTTTTTGCCAAAATTTATTGTCAGCGTATAGGCCTAGATAAACCTTTTATGGAGTATAAAACTAGTGAAAAGCGTGTGATCGAAGCCCCAATGCCCACTCATAAAGAAGCATTTCAACTTGCACTGAACACGCTCACAGATAAATCTATTGGCGTGATTAAATCGTTGGACGAAATCAAAGCCATAGGGCACAGAATGGTCAATTTCGGCGAGAAATATAACCAGTCAATAATAGTTGATAAACGCGTTTTAAAAGATTTGGAAAAGTTCATTCACTTTGCACCACTTCACAACCCAGCAGCTTTGTTGGGTGTGAAAGTCTGCATGGAATTAATGCCAAAAGTGAAAAATGTGGCAGTGTTTGACACGGCTTTCCATTCCACCATGCCAGAAAAGGCTTATATGTATGCAATCCCTTATGAATTATATTCTAAAAATAAGATTCGCCGCTATGGTGCTCACGGCACTAGCCACCGCTATATTGCCATGAAGTGCAAAGAATTGTTTGGCAATCTAAAAGGCAAAAAAATTATTTCATGCCACATCGGCAGTGGCAGCAGTATATGTGCCATTAAAGACGGCGTTTGTGTGGACACTTCTATGGGATACACTCCGCTTGCAGGCGTGGTGATGGGCACACGCTCGGGGGATATAGACGCCTCGCTTTTAAAAGCAATAATGGAAGCAAAAAATTTGAATATCGACCAGGTTACTAATTTGCTTAATAAAGAGAGTGGCTTGCTTGGAGTTACGGGCAAATATAGCGATCTGCGTGATATAGACGCACATCTAGACGAGCCAAGAGTGAAGCTTGCCTTTGATTTGCTTGTTTATTCAATCAAAAAATATATTGGAGCTTATGCAGCCGCTATGAATGGCGTGGATTATATTATTTTCACGGCAGGAGTGGGCGAAAATGATGAGCTTGTGCGTGAAGCCATCTGCAAAGATATGGAATATTTGGGCGTTGAGTTTGATAGCAAACTAAATAAAACAGCCCCTCGTGGCACAATTCAAGAGTTTTCAAAGAAAACAAGCCGTGTGAAAGTTTATCGTATTCCAACAGACGAAGAGTATATGATTGCACTTGACACAGCAAGCTTAGTTAAATAATTAAAGCCAATCCAAGCTCAATGTGGCAAAAAAGAAAAAGGGCTGTTAGCCCTTTTTATTTTTTTTTCAGTCTGTGCCTACAATATGGCATTAAATCGTTGATGGCATTAGGATAGTGTGAAAACTTAAAGATCATTTCGTCTAGCATAAAAACTATTTTATTATATAACTCTCTCACAATCTCTGAGTAATATGGCACTTGGCATGCTAGTCTTGTGTTTTTTAATAAGATAATTTCATCATAGGCACAATTATATAAATATTTTGTTTGAAAATAATATTCTCCGTTTATCTTCAGCACCAATTTAGATTTGGCTTTTTCAGAGAGTTTTTTAGCTTTCAGTTTTTCTAAAGAACTAAAAACTTTTTCCATTTTGGCGATTAATGCTTCAATTCGGTCGATATTTAATTCGTTTATAGCCTCAATTTTTTTATTGAGTAGTTTAGACTTGAAAATTGACATATCACTCACACCCATTTAATTCTCCTATCGGCTCGCTTATTTTAGCATATTTAAACTTTTTGTCAATAGAAATAGTTAAAAATTTAGCAAAATTTTTCAAAACTGGTTGACAAGTCTTATTCATTATGTTATAATAACCTAGATTTTTGTTTTGTGGTTCTGGCATTTATTTGGTTTAAAATTGCCAAATCATAATTTAATAGGAGGAAAAATGGCTGTTCCAAAAGGGAAAGTGTCTAAGGCTAGAAGAGATAAACGCCGTGCTAATTGGAAAGCTGCAGTGCCAACTCTAGTTGAGTGCCCACACTGCCACGAGAAGAAAGTGGCACACCAAGTGTGCAAAAACTGCGGATATTATGACGGTGAGCAAATTGTTGACCTAGACAAGAAAAAATCAAAATAAAGTAGAGCATTTAGCTCTATTTTTTATTTGACGAATAAAATATTGACACGCTCAACAAATTTTGCTAAAATTTAATTATGATTGTGGAAGAAGTTAAAGATTTTATTCTCAATTTAGATTTGAGCATTAAAAAGATTGTGCTTAGCGATAGGTTAAGCGGAGATACGTCAAAAATCGTGTTGCGTCCGGTTGAAATTAAAGGTCAACACCTATTTCAAGAAGAAAAGTTTAAGGGTGCACAGGCATTTCATCGAAATTTGAATTTTCATGAAGCGATAACAAATGTAGATTTCAAAAATTTTAAGCAAGTTTTGGTTGAATGTGAGGGCAAAACGATAATCTTTTCCATATCAAAAAATGGTTTCAAAAAAAAAGGAGCAGGCAAATAATCTCACAACTTCGAGCATCTCCACATCGCACAATAAAGCAAAAAAATATTTGCTAAATGAAGGGGAAGATGTGCCTATCATGCAAGAGTTGGGCATATTCACCAAAGACAATAAAATTGTGGCTTCAATGTATGATAAGTTTAAGCAAATTAATAGGTTTATTGAAATTATTGATGATGAGTTTAAATCATCAAATTTAAAAGAAATCACAATCCTAGATTTTGGCTGTGGCAAAAGTTATCTAACATTTTTGATTTATCATTATTTCGTGAATATCAAACATATTGAGGCTCACATTATTGGTTATGACATCAAAAAAGATGTGGTGGAAAACTGCAATAAGCTTGCCAAAAAATATAATTATTCAAACTTAGAGTTTATTCTAAGCGATGTAAAAAAAGATAAATTGTTCACCGGCAAAATCGACATGGTCATCACTCTCCACGCTTGCGACACAGCCACCGACTACGCACTAAATTTTGCCATTCAGCGCAAAGCCAAATATATTTTTTCCGTGCCATGCTGCCAGCATGAAATAAATCTCTCTATAAGGCGGGGTGGGGAGTTTGATTTAATGCTAAAAGATGGCATCATAAAAGAACGCTTTTGCGCTCTGCTCACAGATGAAATTAGAGCCGAAATTTTGCGAGCTTTTGGCTATAAGGTGGATATGATTGAATTTGTTGATTTTGCTCACTCCCCAAAAAATATAATGATAAGGGCAAAATTAAACTCACCTAAAAAGGACAATAAAATTTTTGAAAACATCGAAAATTTGATAAAAAACTATAATTTTTCTCAAAAATTATATGATTTAACAAAAAAATTATAATATTTTTAAAAATTTGCCATCATTTTTATGCAATCATCGTGAAAATAAGAAAGAATAAAAACATTTTACTTTTATTCTTTTTTTATTTATAATATAAGTGTAAAAATTTTTAAATCAAAAGGAGATAATATGAAAGTTGTTGTTGATGCTTTTGGTGGAGATTTTGCTCCGCGAGAAATTGTTGCTGGCGCAGTTAAAGCGTTGCAAGCAAATGAAAAATTAGAATTAGTGTTGGTTGGAGATAAAGATAAAATCACAGAGTTGTTGCAAGAGATGGTGTTTGTTAGCGATAGGTTGGAAATTGTGCACGCACCTGATGTGATAACGAATGATGAATCTCCCGCTTCAGCAATTCGCACAAAGAAAACTTCAAGCATAGTTGTGGCGTATGACTATTTAAAGAATAATGAAGATGCTGTTGCCTTGGTCAGTGCAGGCAGCACGGGGGCAACTCTCACAGGTGCAGTGCTCAAACTTGGCAGAATTCCTAAAATATCTCGCCCAGCACTTGCTCCAATTTTGCCAACTGTTAATGATAAAGGCGTTATGCTTTTAGACTGTGGCGCAAATGCAGAATGCAAGGCTGAAAATTTGTTGCACTTTGGCATAATGGGCAATGAATATATGAAAGCACTTGGCGTTAAAAATCCGCGCATTGCACTTTTGAATATTGGCACTGAAGAAGAAAAGGGCAGCGAGATGATTAAAGAAGCACATCAACTTTTAAAAGATTCTGGCTTGAATTTCATAGGCAACATCGAAGCGCGTGATATTATGCGTGGCAACTGTGATGTGGTTGTTAGCGATGGCTTTGCTGGGAACATTGCTCTTAAAACGATTGAAGGCGTGGCAGAAATTTTGTTTGGCGAACTTAAAGACACTGTTAAATCATCTTTTAAGGCGAAACTTGGTGGCTTGCTTTTAAAGAAAAGTTTGAAGCAAATTAAAAATAAATATGACTATCAAAAACTTGGTGGCGCACCATTGCTCGGTGTAAGTAAAATCGTTTTGAAATGCCATGGCAATAGCAAAGCAGATAGCGTTGCAAAAACTATTGAGCAGGCATATCAACTTGGCAAAAATAAGTTAATTCAAAAAGTTACAGACGCAGTGGCAAAATAAAATTTGCTTAAAAATTTTTAGGATTTGAAAAAAAACGAATAAAAAACACAAGAATTTTTAAATTTTTACGCTAAAAAACGCAAAAAAGATAAAATTTTTAGAAAATTATAAAAAGAGAAATATGAAAAACACATTCTTAGATTTATTTGAAAAATGCAGCGATGAGTTGAAAACACTTGCTCTAACTCATTCATCTTTTGCTCACGAGCATAAAACGGATAGCAATGAGCGCATTGAGTTTTTGGGCGATAGTGTGCTTGAAACGATTGTTAGCGATTATCTCTATAAGCATCTAAAAAAAGACGAAGGCAAAATGAGCAAAATTAGGGCATCATTTGTCTGCACAGAAAGTTTGGCAGAAGTGGCAAAAAAAATTGCCATCGAGCCACGCATAAGGTTTGGCAAGAGTTTTAAAAGTGCCACAATTAGCGATGCCATTTTGGCGGACACAATTGAGAGTATGATTGGTGCAATTTATCTAACTTTTGGTTTGCCTTCAATGTCCACCGCTGTGCTTGATGTATTGCAAGTTAAGTCAAAGCTAAAAAACGGCGTTAAGCCAAATGACTATAAAACCGAATTGCAAGAATTTTGCCAAGCCAACAAATTTAAGTTGGAGTATAAGGTTGAAAAATACTTGCTTGAAAATGGTCAAGAAAATTTTAGAGCAAGCAGTTTTGTTAATGGCAAGTTTGTGTCTTATGGCAACGGGTCAACGAAGCGTGAAGCAGAGCAAAATTCTGCTCACCTAGCCTTAGCAAAACTTAAGAAGGAGAAAGATGAATAAAGTCGTTTTAATAACGGGTGCGTAAGGCATTCAAAAATTTATTGACAAAAATTCAAAAAAGCGATAATATATTTTTTATGGAGGGAAAGATGCAAGATAAAGAATTATTTAATATAGTTTTAGGCGAAGGCGAAGAAATTTTAAAGACTTATCGTCCGCATAAATTTCGTGCTTTCTTCACCCAAATTTTATCGTGGGTGTTGCTTTTATTGTTGGTTGGCATTTGTTGTTGGGGCATGTCGGTTGACGGAGATAGCAGCACAACAGCAAGCATTATAGTAATCCTGTCAATATTTGTTGTGTGCGCAGTTGTTTCATTAGTGCTCACAGGCATGTGGTGTAAAAAGACAGTTTATGCCATCACAAACAAGCGCGTTTTAATTCGCACGGGGCGCATTGGTGTGGACTATAAAAGTTTGGATTTCTCAATGCTTGGTGCAATCACTGTGAATGTAACTTGGGTGGATAAATTATTGCACAAAAACACAGGTCTTATTGCTTTTGGCAGCATGTCCAGCCCATTAACCACACAAGGAGTGGCAAAGTTTGCTTTTAATTTCATTCAAAACCCTTATGAGGTTTATAAAGAAGTTAAGGCAATAATTGATTCAAACAAAAAAGAAAATTAAAATTGCTTGACAAAATAAAAATTTAATATATAATATTAGCAGATAAAGAGTTTACACCATTTTTGAGTGTGAATTTAAAGGAGAAATTATGTTATTTGAGCCATCAATCGATGCATTAGTGTCAATGTTGGGCTGCCGCTATGCTGTGGCAGTTATTGTTGGTGCTCGTGCCAAAGACCTTATAAATAAAATCCCAACCCTTTTGAATGGCAGTGGAAATTTGGCGATTGACTACGCTGCCAATGAAGTTTTGCGCGGTGAAGTTGGCGGAGCGCAGTCTAAATAAGTATGTATGCACAAGTGGTGGTGGACATATCAAATGATGCGCTTGATAGAGTTTTTGACTATCTCGCTTTGCCCACAACCCAAATTGGCATGCGCGTTTTAGTGCCATTTGCTGGCAGAAATGTGCTTG
>CANRGF010000018.1 GCA_947630075.1 uncultured Clostridia bacterium | reverse complement strand
CTTTCAGGCAACGAACAATAACTAAGGAAAGTTTATGGAAATGATAATTTTGGGAGCAATATTGGGCGGAGTGTGGCTTGTGTCCATAATTATTTTTGCCGTGCTTTTAAAGAAAAAAACGGGTGGACCAACTGCCGACTTAAATCAAATATTGCAGCGAATTAAGGACGAAAACGCTTCGCTTCAAGCATTATTTTTGCAGGCGTCTAAAAATGTTGAATTGTCATCTCAAAATTCAATTAGCAATTTAACTGTTGTGCAAAAGCAAGAATTTGAGGCAATTTCTAAGCGTGTTAATGACCTTATTTTTAGAAATGAAGATAGGATAGATAAATTAACTCTTCAAATCAATCAATCGCTCACAACTATGCGTGAAGAGAACGAAAAATCACTCGAAAAAATGCGCGAAACAGTGGACGAGAAATTAAATTCTTCACTATCTCAACGCCTAAATGAGAGTTTTAGCAAAATTCAGCAAAGCCTAGAAGGTGTAACTCTTGGGTTGGGAGAAATGCGCAATCTGGCAGTGGGAGTAGGAGACTTGAAAAAGGTGCTTTCAAACGTAAAAAATCGCGGTGTTTGGGGAGAAGTGATGCTCTCAACGCTGTTAGAACAGATGCTTGCACCAAGCCAATTTAAAGCACAAGTGCAAATAAAAAAGGATAGTGCCGAAAAAGTGGATTTTGCCGTGGTGTTGCCTGGCAAAGATGGTCATGAAGTTTATTTGCCTATTGATAGCAAATTCCCTTTGGAAGATTATAACAAGCTGGTTGATGTGGCAGATACATTAGATAAAACCGCAATCGAAAAGGCACAAAAGCAACTATATAAAAGAATTAAAGACGAGGCCAAGTCCATTAAAGAAAAATACATATCTGTGCCAGACACCACAGATTTTGCCGTGATGTTTCTGCCTGTGGAAGGGCTTTACGCCGAAGTGGTGCGCACTCCCGAACTTATGGACACTCTTCAAAATGAGTATAAAATTTTGGTGTGTGGGCCAACAACACTCTCTGCTTTGCTGAATAGCCTACAATTAGGGTTTAAAACTCTTCACATTCAAAAGCGC
Source organism: uncultured Clostridia bacterium (assembly GCA_947630075.1). GTDB lineage: Bacteria > Bacillota > Clostridia > Christensenellales > UBA1242 > Onthoplasma. Next base: position 10,711 of record CANRGF010000018.1, on the reverse strand, counting down.
AGCAGTGAAATTTGGCAGTTCTTAATAAGTTTGAAAAAGGAATTCAAAATTTATCTAGATTTAATTGCAAAATCGCAAGGCAAACTCGGAGAGGCCACAAACAAACTTGAAGAAGCAGCAAAATCTTCGCAAAAAATTGCAAAGCAATTAAATGATGTTAGCGAAATTGTTGGCATTGAAGATGCTGATGATGAACAAGATAAAAATAAATAATTACAAATAAAAATCGACAAAATATCACATAATATGAGCGTGAAAAAATTAATGTTTGCAGCCTTTTTAATATTAGCATTAATTTTAACGCTCACACCAAAAATTGAAGCGGTTAAAGCAGCAGGATTTGAGCGCGTTGACTTTTTGTGCGATGAAAAAATTTTCAGTTATGAGTTGGCGCAAAACATAAAAAAGAGCAGTCAATTTGACCGCAATTATGAAATAAACAAATATAATAGGTTTTCTTCAAAAGAAGAAAGAAAAGCGCTCTTAAAAAGAATGCTAAATGCGGGGATTGAAAAATCGGTTGCCATAGAGTATCTTTTTCCAAACATAACCAAATTGATTGCAAAAATGGAAAAGGTGGTTTTTGTTGAAGCCAAAAATGCCACGATTAGCGTAAACACTTCAAACGAGCAAGTTTTTAAAATAAGCAAAGAGCAATATGGCAAAGAATTAAATAAACCTGCACTCTTTGATAGTTTTATTGAAAAATATCTTAATGATAAAGAAATGGTACTCACTCTGCCCACAAATCAAATTGTGCCAGAAAAATTTAAGGCGGACTATGAAAAATTCACCAATTTAAGGGCGGATTTTTCAACCAATATTGCAAGCTCTAGCCCAGATAGAAAGCATAACATCAAAAACGCACTAAATAGTTTAAATAGGATTGAATTGATGCCCAATCAAATTTTTTCATTTAATAAAGCGGTGGGCAAGAGAACGGCAGAAAATGGCTATCGCGAAGCAAAAATAATTGTGAATAATGAGTTTGTGGACGGACTAGGCGGTGGAGTGTGCCAAGTGTCAACCACGCTATATAATTCCGCTCTCCTCGCTGGGTTGGAAATAGTGGAAGCTAACAAACACAGCAAACAGGTGAACTATGTTAAATATGGCTTTGACGCCATGGTCAATTTTGGAAGCAGTGATTTAAAATTCAAGAATAACACTAATCAAAAGATAACAATAATCACGAACTTTTCACCAAATCGTGCCCGCATCCGCATTTTTGGTGAAAGCCTAAGCGAAGAAATAAAATTGACAAATGAGATTGTTAGCGTTACCGAGCCACAAGAAGAAATTGTTGTGGATGAAAAAGAAGAATATAAAGATAAGGTGCAATATGAGGACGAAAGTTTTTATCTTAAAAAACCGGTGAAAGGCATGGAAATTAAATCGTATCGTGAGCACTATAAAAACGGGGAATTGGTAAAGAAAGAACTTTTAAGATTTGATAAATTTAAGGTGCAAAATGCAATTAAAGTTGTTGGTGCAAAAAGGCGAGAGCCTGTCGCCACCGACCTCTTTATGGCCTTTGGCTAATAGGATAGACGTCATATCCCGACAAGACGGCTTTATATTCGCTCAACGAGTTTTCAGGCACATAAATGTTACATGTTCGCTCTGGATGGAAAAACATCGAACCAATTTTTGGAGGAGTTGTGGCTAAAAAGGTTATTGTCTTTGTTCTGAAAATTTTGCCTGGGCTGGTGTAAAACACCAGGTTGCCAAGTTCTGTTACTGTTGAAGGGATCACAACATTATTGAAGGAAGTGTTAGAAAATGAACCTGTGCTAAGAACTTTTATGCTTGGCGGAAAAGTAAAATCACAATTAAATAAATAGCCTGCGATTGAAGAATATTCAATAGTTTCTAACTGCACGGTTTCAGGAATTACTAATTTTTCAAATTCCTGCTGCACATCTGTGAAAAACGCTGAGTCGCCCAGTTTTTTCACAGATTTTGGTAAAATAAGAGAATTTTCTGTGCTTATTAAGTTGCCAAAACAGCCTGTCGCTAAAGTTTCTAATGTGTCAGGGAGTGCCGCCAAATTTATTCCTTTGCAACATTCAAAGCAACATTGGTTTGCCGTTTTAAGTTTTGTTAGGCTCTCAAAATTTTTTATGGTGATGTCTGCGCTTAAAAATGCGGATGCTCCAACGGTAACAGTCTCTGGACTGAGCCAAACATTCACACGATATGGCACATTGCAAATTAGATATGGTTTAACCTTTACCACCTCATCTGGAAGGTGCAAGTCAAATTCTTTATCGAAAGGTTTCGGATAGGCATCGTTGTAAACAAACATCTCAAGAGCAACACTATTCATTGTGCCCTCCACGAATTCCGCAGAAGAATTTAAAAAGGTCTTTCCTTTTTGCACATCTTCTGGAGTTGCCGTTACCTTAGATAAATCCAAACCAAAAGGAATGATAGAATTTATTCCTTCAGTAATCTCGCTTGGGCTTGGGTTTGACCCTCCAACCACAACTTTTCCGCCTTTTTCTTCGATTACCTTCTTTTGTTTAACAAGCTCATGTTTTAATTCTTCAATTCTTTCCATTTTCCCCTCCTAAAACATAATTGCCGTCTAAAATGCCGGCTAAGTCCTCTTCAAAAATGTAAGTGCCGTTCAAGATAAAATCTAGTTCGTTTTCTATATATAAAACTCTATAATATTTTTCCAGTTTCTTTTCCAAAGCGTTGAGCCTCTTGAAAAGGATTTCAACGAAGTTGTCCATAAAATTCTCTCCCGCTTAAATATAACATCTAACCATTCAATTTTGCCAAAAAACTGCCAAAAACTCAAAAATTTTGCGAATTTTGATGAATTTTTGCTGTTTTTTTAAAAATTTTTCATAAAATTTGCAAAACTTTGAAATTTGATTTGCAAAAAATTTTTTTTAATGATAAACTTAAAATGCAGGAGATAAGTATGGCAAAAAATTTAAAATTGTTTTTCGTGTTGGCTTTCGCTTTCACAGGCATTTCAATAGCATGGAGTTCGCTTGCAGCAAGATTTTTGGGTGTGGGGGTCAACTTTGTGGCTATGGCGGTGATTTTCGCCGTTGTGCTTTTGAGCTTTTGTTCGGATAAAGTTTTGAGAACGAGAGTGAAAGACATGTTCATTGCGGCAACCGTATTGCTTGCACTTGAATTTATCGTGTTTGTTGTAACCGGTCTTTTTGATTTTGAATTGAGCATTGGTGCAATTAAGGCATTTAGAATAATTCAAAATGTCATATCCGTGCTTGCGCTTTTGTTTTTCGCTTATATCACCTTTAGAATGATTGCCGAAGCCAAGGGTGCCAAAATTCATTTTGTTGAGCTAATGCTTGGCACAGAAAAAAAAGAAAAGAAAGTGAAAAAGGCAAAAGAACTTTCAAATGGCACCTTACTTGAAAAACCAAAGCACAAAACTGCAGAAGAGGAAGAAACATCAAATTATTCAACTGTTATGCAAACAGAGCAGACTGTTGTGCCAGTTAAGCCAAAAATCAGCGAAACAGAGCAAATTCAAAAAAATGATGAACACAGTGAAAACTAGGGCATTTTAGCCCTATTTTTATTTGCTTTGTTTTTGGCGAAAATTTTTAAAAAACTGTTGACAAGTGAATAATTTTATGCTAATATATAATTAGCACTTGAAAGGGTGTTTTTTTAAAGCCCTTTTTAAATTAACCTAAATTTAGCGGGTTGCTATATGATTGGTTTAATTTTAAATGCGTATAAAAGGAGATAGATATGGCAAAAGCAAAAAAATCCAAAAGAGAAACCATCACTCTTGAATGCCCAGTTTGCAAGAATAGGAATTACACAAGTTCTAAAAACAAGGCAAACGACCCTGAAAGATTAGAGATTAAAAAATATTGTCCAACTTGCAAAAAGACCACTGCCCACAAAGAAACAAAATAGGAGTGAACATGGCAAATAAGAATAAAAAGAAATCCAACCCTAAGGCTAAAGCTTTAAATGCAGAAGAAGTTAAGCAAGAGGAAGCACAAAATCTTGCAGAGCAAGTTGTGCCTGAGGCTGAGACGAGCGCACCAGTAGAGAAGGAAAAGTCTGGCAAAGCCGTTGAAGTGAAAGCCAAAGATGTGGATAAGAAAAAGAAAAAGGATAAGCCTAAAAAACCAAACAAAATGGTTAAGGCAATTAAGGACACAGGCAGCGAACTTAAAAAGGTAACCTGGCCAACTTTTGGCAAGGTTGTGAAACAAACAGGCATTGTCTTGGTGGTTGTGTTGGTTTTTGCTTTGGTTTTGCTCGGGCTAGACTTTGTGTGCATGCACTTAGTTGAATTGCTTGTGAAGTAATCTAAGGAGGTATTATGGCTATTATAGACAACAATAGAGATAGAGAGCCGCATTGGTATGCATTGCATGTGTATTCTGGCTATGAGAATGTGGCAAAGCAAAACTTGGAAAACACAATCGACAAATTTGGCTTGCAAGATAGAATTTTCGATATCATAATTCCTATGGAAGATGTGTTGGTGGAAAAGCGTGGCAAAAAGGTGCTTGTTCCTAAAAAGACCATGCCAGGATATATGCTCGTTAAAATGATGTATGGCGATGACATTTGGCATGCCGTTACAAACACACAATATGTCAATAGTTTTGTTGGCCCAAAGGGTAGGCCTGTTCCAATCACAGACGAAGAAGCAAGAAGAATGGGTGTTTATGGTGGCACGGGCGAAGTTAAGGTTGAGCTTGATGTGAAAGTTGGCGACCTTATTGAAATTCTTGAAGGCTCACTTGCAAGTTTCGTTGGCACTGTTAAATCAGTTGATGCTGCAAATCAAAAGGTTGTGGCACTGGTTGAAATGTTTGGAAAAGACAACGAAGTGGAATTAGGCTTCAATCAAATTAGAGTTAGCAGAAATTAGTTTGGGTTTGACCCAAACTTTTTTACTAAAATTTGCTAAACAACATATATTTTGATATGATAAAATTTGCTTGAGAAAGCTCTACCCCTGCGCTCTTGCTTTATATTGTGCAAAAATTGGCAGTCAATATAGGAATGCTCTTGATAGATATATCAAAGCATCGTTACGCTTTTTCTTGCCCAGATTTGACCTAAAATCTATTGACAAACGCAAAATATTATGATATAATCACACCGCAAAGTAATTTGCACCTCGTGGGAGAAGTTAATTCTACAACCACGCCATAAAAATATATAAAAGGAGAGAATTGTATGGCAAAAAAGGTTAAAGCAGTCGTAACTATTCAACTTCCTGCCGGCAAAGCCACTCCGGGCCCACCAGTTGGTTCAACGCTCGGTCCGCAAGGCATCAACTTAGCAGGATTTGTGAAAGATTTCAACGACAAAACTGCAAAAATGGCAGGTTACACTATCCCTTGCGTAATCACCATTTATGAAGATAGAAGTTTCACTTTTATCTTAAAGCAACCACCTGCAACCGACTTGATTTTGAAAGAAGCAGGCTTGCAAAAAGGGAGTGATAAATCTCGCAATAAGGTTGGCAAAATCACTGTTGACCAACTAAGAAAAATTGCAGAGCAAAAAATGCCAGACTTAAATGCAAGCAACATCGAAACCGCAATGAGCATGATTGCTGGTTCTTGCAGAAGTATGGGAATAACTGTGGAGGGCTATAATGGAAAGAAGTAAGAAATACATTGAGTCCGCCAAGTTAGTGGACAAAACTAAGGTTTATGATGCAAAAGAGGCTTTGGGCATTGTGCTTAGCACCGCTAAAGCCAAATTTGATGAAACTATTGAGCTTCACATCCGCTTAGGCGTTGATGGTCGTAATGCAGACCAACAAGTTAGAGGCGTTGTGGTGCTTCCAGAAGGCACGGGTAAATCTGTGAAAGTGTGTGTTATTGCCAAAGGCGATAAAGCAGAAGAGGCAAAAAAGGCCGGGGCAGACATTGTTGGCGATGATGACATTATTGCCAAAATTATGTCTGGCAGTTGGTTAGACTTTGATGTGTGCATCACCACTCCAGACATGATGGGGGCTCTTGGTCGTTGCGCTCGTATCTTGGGTCCTAAAGGCTTAATGCCAAACCCTAAGAGTGGCACGGTTACAATGGATGTAACTAAAGCTATCAAAGACGTTAAGGCCGGTAAGGTTGAATATAGGTTAGATAAGCAAAACATTATTCATGTGCGCATAGGTAAAGCAAGCTTTGGTGTTGATAGATTATTCACAAACTTATCCACCATTATGGATGCTGTTATCAAGGCAAAGCCAGCAGCAGCAAAAGGCACGTATATTAAGTCAACCTATTTGGCAACAACTATGGGCCCAAGCGTCAAGATTTCATACTCTGAAGCAAAATAAAAAGTGGCTGATGCCACTTTTTTGTTATTGACAAATGCCTGTTTTTATGGTAGAATATTTATGAGGTCGATTATGGAATTGAATAAATATGCAATCATATATGTGCCAACACCATTTGGATTTCAAAGCGAATACTTGTGTTTGGTGAACACACCTGAGCTTGTTAAAAACATAAAAATCCCAGAAGAAGCAACGGGGTTTAAACTTTTTTATAAGTTGGAGCACACAATGAAGTCTGGAAATAAACTTTTCACCCTACGATCATTGCCTTTTTATGAAAAATATCATACTTTTTTTAGGGTGGATGAGCCTCACCTATCTCTCAACACACAACTTGCAGATATGAGTGCAAGAATGCCCGTTCCAAAAATTACTTCATTAGATAATAAGATTTACAGACGCTTGGTGGAAAAGCTTTATTACTCTGCTCACCCGGAGATTGAGAACGGTGAAGAATATGTGCTTCAAAGCAAGCAAGATTTCGCACTTCCAGCGGGTTGCCCAAAAGCAGATTTATTTGAAGAGTTTTTTTGTTCAATAAATGTGGATAATCAGCCACTCATCCTCCGCTCTGAGCCTATCTCAAAACACAGGTTTTTTGTGGGAATATATAAAGGAATTAGAAACGGTGTGGTGTCGTTCACTCGTGAAGATGGTAAATTAGGGCTTGCTGATGAGGATGATTTTATTGTTGACCCTAGAGAAATTGACGCAAACGGAAAAATTATACCAAGATCAAACGGATTTAGGCCATAAAACCACAATTTTGTGGTTTTTTTCTTTTTTGTGGCTTTGTTTTTTATAAAATTATTTTGTTTATAAATCTTTTTGTGCTAGAATATTTCACGGAGTTGTTATGAGAAAATTTGAACTTGTTAAACCAGAATTTATGCAATATGGAGTGGATGCAAAATCTCTTAAAAAACCATACCGTGCCACAAAGCACGCAGTGTGTTATGATTGCTTTTCGCCAATTGATGTGGATATTCCACCAGAGAGCACCAAACTTGTTTTTATCAATTTTAAGGCTTATTGCAATGAGGACGAAGGCTTTATTTTGGCGTCAACCAGTGGCTTAGGCAAGCGCGGGTTAATTTTGGCAAACGGCATAGGCATAATTGAAAGCGATTATGCGGATAACGAAACCAACGATGGCAACATTGGCTTTTTGCTTCATAATTTAAACAAACAGCCATTTCAAATTAAGGCGGGAGATAAAATTGGGCAAATCTTCTTTTTTAAGTTTTTAACAACAGACGATGACGAGCAAACCAACCCAAATGTTAAACGCACGGGTGGGTTTGGCAGCACTAATAAATAAGGAGAAGTTATGTTAAGCGTTAAGAATTTAACAAAGGTTTATAAGTTAGGCAAAGGCAAGGGCGCAAAGCAGGTGCTTGCGCTAAATAATGTGAGCATAGATTTCCCTGATAGGGGATTGGTTTTCTTGCTCGGCAAAAGTGGCAGCGGCAAAAGTACGCTTTTAAATTCAATCGGTGGGCTGGACACTTTTGATAGTGGCGAAATTATAATTAAGGGCAAGTCTAGCAAAGATTTCAAGCAGAGCGATTTCGATAGTTATCGCAACACTTTCATTGGCTTTATCTTCCAAGAGTATAACATTCTAGAAGAGTTTAGCGTGGGCAAAAATCTTGCGCTGGCTCTTGAATTGCAAGGCAAAAAGGCAGATAAAGAAGCAGTGGAAAAACTGCTAAAAGATGTGGATTTGGAGGGGTATTATAAGCGTAAACCAAATCAACTTTCTGGCGGTCAAAAGCAGAGAGTTGCCATAGCTCGTGCACTTATTAAAGACCCAGAGATTATAATGGCAGATGAGCCAACGGGCGCGCTAGATAGCAACACGGGCAAGCAAGTGATGGAAACGCTCAAAAAATTGAGCAAGACAAAGCTCGTGATAATCGTCTCTCACGATAGAGAGTTTGCTCACCTTTATGGCGACCGCGTCATTGAGCTTAAAGACGGCAAAATTATTAATGACGACACTAAAAAAGAGGTGATAGCCGAGAAGAGCGAGAGCGGTGTTAGTTTTATTGACGATAAGATAATACATATCAAAAAAGGGCAGAAGCTCACAAAAAAAGATTTGGATAGAATTAACAAACTGCTTGAAAGCAAAACGGACGAAACCGACACATTAATTTCATTTGACGCCAAAACCAATAGCGAAGTGAAAAAGACGGCGTTTATCACAGAAGAGGGCAACCAAGAAGTGTTTAAGGACACTCAGCCGGGCGATATTCACCAGTCTAAATATGACCCTAAAAATTTCAAACTTATTCGTTCACGCCTAAAAATGAAAGATTCAATAAAAATGGGCGCAAGTTCGCTAAAACATAAGCCAATCAGGTTAATTTTCACAATACTTTTGGCGTGCATAGCGTTCACCATGTTTGGCGTGGTGGACACACTTGCAAGTTTCAACCGCGCCACCTCGGTGCGAGAAAGTTTGGAGCAGTTGAATGTTAAATCATTAGCAATCACAAAAAATTATCGCGGCATGTGGGAAAATTATGAAGTGGCTTTTGGCAGCAACGATTTGAAGAATTTTAGAGAAAAATTTTCAACCTACACTTTTGAGCCGGTTGTCTTTAAGGGCAATGGTTTTGAGTTGTATAATTATTATATGTATTCTTCGGACGACTCTGGCACGATATATCAAACAAATGTGTCTGGCGTGATGCCAATAGACGAAAATTCGCTAAAAGGGCTTGACCTGGAATTGCTTGGCGAAGGCAAATTGCCAACGAGCAAAGAAGAAATTTGCATCTCTAATAATATTGCAAACATCATCTTAAAAAATGTGTCAAATTCAAGCAATGAAGGAAAAATAGAGCAAATTGGCGATTTGATAGGCAAAGAATTAAGTGTTAGCGGAATGTCTAAAAAGACGATTGTTGGCATAATTAAAGACGACACAGATTTATCTAAATATGAGCAGAGCGAAACAAACACCCACGGCGGCACGATTGATAGTTATATGCAAGAGTTGGAAGTTAACACAATTATGCAGCACGGCTTCGTGAATATGTGTTATGTAACTAAAGACTGCTTTGATGAGATTTCTGCCGACTACACACCAAGCAATCGATATCTAGATTATTCAATAGATAATGATGGTGGTTGGGGCGCAGGAATTGACGATTTCACTTCAATTGAAAAAGTAGATGCAAGCAAAATCACATATCTAAAGCCGGGAGTTGACCAAAACCACTTGGCAAATAATCAGGTGATTTTAAGCAGACGAATGAATGATAACTTGCAGATAACCCAAGAAGAAATTAGTGCGGGCATAACGATATATATCAGTGGCGAAAAATATGAAGTTGTTGGCTTAGTTGATGGAGAAAAAACAATTTTAAGCACAGAATTTTATAATTCCTTTATTGGCTATGACTATATTGTTTCTCGTCTAGGAGGCAAGGAAGACGCAAAACTTATTGACTATATTGAAAAAACAAAGGTGGATAAATCTTACGCTTATGAAGTGCAATTTGCTGCCACTCATTTGCTAGACAATTTCGGCACAACCATTTCAGGCACTGCCACAATCTTAGGCTGGGTTGGTCTGGCTCTTGCCGTGTTTGCAGGCTTAATGCTTATGAACTTTATTGCCACGAGCATAACCTATAAAAAGCGCGAAATTGGCATTTTACGAGCGATCGGCGCAAGAGGCAAAGATGTGTTCGCCATATTCTTCTCAGAGAGCTTTATCATTTGTTTAATCAACTTTGTTTTGTCTGCGATAGCCACAGTGGTTTGCTGCGTTGTGATTAATAATGTGTTGCTTACCCAACTTGGCTTCACAATCACTCTTCTAACCTTCGGCATTAGGCAAGTGTTGCTCTTGTTTGGAGTAAGTTTCTTGGTTGCATTGATTTCAAGTTTCTTCCCTGTAAACAAAATTGCCAGAAAGAACCCAATCGATAGCATAAATAATAGATAACGAAAAATCCGCAATATGCGGATTTTTTCTGCCCAAAATGTGAGTGGAAGAATTATTATCTTATCACCACTTTGCCGTCTATCCAACTATTAAAAAAATTTCTAAGTTGCATTTTGCTTTCGCTCTCAAAGGCGGTGATTAATTTTTCGGGAGAAGATAGGGCAAATTGGTTTTGCTCACAGTAGGTTTTAAGGCAGGCAATAAATTTCTTTTCGCCGATGAGATTTCTTAGCCCGTCCCACATCATCGCACCTTTCACATAAGTGCAGTAGGTATATTCTGGCTCGGTGGAATATTTGTCAATCGCACGCATGCTTGTGTCAATATCGCCAAGCACATCGTTATAAACAGAGATGAAAAGGGAGTAGTTTGCGTGGCTTGCTTCCAACATTTGAGTGCGGGTAAAATTGTAGCCGTCATTGTGGTCATAA
>CANRGF010000017.1 GCA_947630075.1 uncultured Clostridia bacterium | reverse complement strand
TTCGGTGCTCTCTGGCTAGATGCTAATGATAACTACACAAGCACAAAAAAGAGCGAAGAAGGGGCAATCACGGGTGGCAGTCTTTATTACTACGGCTCAACCAAGGCGGCACTTATCGCTTCTAGTCCACTTGAATATAACAACCTAACCACTTTCAACAAAACGGGATTTTATCTCGTGTTTATAAGAGTTGAACCAAGAGGTGCGTCAGATAAGGCTTATTATTCTGTTTACGCATTTGAATATTCGTCCGACACTGTGAATGTTAGCGTTAAAGAAGAAAGCGATAGCCCAAAAGAGATTGGCACGGGCAAGTTCACAAACAAAGATGTTAGAATTAGTTGGGTTCAGCCAGATGTGTTCGAGCGTGGCGTGAATGTCTATTACTATAAGAGCGGGGAAAATAGTTACCCAACTCGTCAGCAACTGCTTCAGGGCACTGCCAACGAAATCCCTTATGATGCAGCGGGTGTTGTGCTCGGCAGTGTGGGAAATAGCAGAGTTGCAAACGGCACGGGCTCATCGTTTTTAATTGAAATAAAAAGAGAGGGCAAAGCCTCTTCTTATAGGACATTTATCATCGATAGGCAAGATATAAGCGGCGTTACTGCGTATGCGGTTGAAAGCGGATATAATCGCCAAGGCAATGTTGTGTATAGTTTCTTGCAAAATGGTGCACTCAAAGGCGGAATTACAAACACTTTAGCAACAATGTTTTGGAACGAAAAGCCAAGCGGCGCGGCAATAGAGGCAGCCTACACATTCACTCCGTTCGTGCGCAGCATAGATGGCCCTAGCATAGTTGCCAGCACGGGGGCGTCCAACATTTGGACAAAAACCACCTACGCCTTAGGCGAAACGATAGGCGAGTTTGACTTGAGCCGTGCAGAGAGCACGAATAGCGACCTTGAATCCACTCAGGTGCTTTTCGAGCAGGGCATCTATTATTTCACACTTAAAGATGAAGCGGGAAATAGTTGCAGATATTTGTTCGTCATTGATAATAGCGAAGCCTATTTCAAAATTAACTACACTGAAAATGGCGAAGTTAAGAGCGAGTTTCAAACCCGCACCAGCCTGTTATACACCGACACTGTTACGGTGGAAGTGGGCACGCATAAAGTTATTCCACTTTCACTAGGTGGGTCAAGCCAACACGCACAAGATTTGGCAGCTGCAATCCAGCGAATTGTGTTAAATCCTTCTGGATTAGAAGGATATTATGGTTTATCCGACACAAACCTTTATGCACTTCAAAACATTTTTGGCAGAGTGCAAAGGACATCTGGTGGCGGCTATGATTATTATCTAACAGTTAAAAATAACGCACTCTATTTATATGACGATATGCAAATACCTCTTGCAAGTGAAGGGTTGCAGTCAATCGATGCTAGTCATCAAAGCGTGAGGGTGGAAGCCAAAGGCTCTTCAAACATGAGAGTGTTATACCTGATTGGAGCAAACCAAATAAGCACTCCTCCTCAGCAGTCAAATTCATTTGTTTCCATTGAAGTGAACACCGATCATTCTCTTGGCATGGCATTCTATGCGGATAACGACACTCCACTTCAAAATGTGGGCAACTTGTTGAATAATGGTTCGGGCGGAGCAACCAGATTGCACTATGGAGATGACGGCACAAAAACCAAAATGCAGGCCGCTCACGCAACGGGTGCAAACTTCCTTGCTTTTGCTTGGAATATGGGCATGGGCACTGATTATGAAATTGCCACAGTTGAATTGAATTTTTATGAATTGGATTTAACTCAAAATGTGGAAGATAGGAGCGAATTTTTAGAAAGATATTTTTATCGCACCACACCTAAGAAAACCACATTCTATTCCACAGATAGCGGATTTAATCAGGCCGTGCAAAACACAGACCAAGATAGAGTGTTTGTGCTTTTGAATGTTTCACGCAATCAAACGGGCGCGGGGCTTTATGTTATCACTCGCTCATATAAAAAGAGCATTGAAGCAGAAGGTGAAAAAGATAGCACCGACCTAACCTACTATTTCATAGTGGATAGGCAAGAAATCATAGCAGAGGGTGGAGATGGCACAAATGGTGGCAAGATTTCAATTGGGCTTAAAGATAACGAAGAAACATATTCAAATTTTGGAGTGTCTGGCGCACGAACAAACAGCATTATAATCCAAGACGGCGGCGCAGTGCGCACTCTCACATATAATGTCTATCTAGAAACCAACAAACTGCCAGCAAGTTTAAACATTCCGGTTGGCAAATTCTTCTATTCAAACCTAACCCACAAAACCAACGGGGTGAACGGCTCTGATTATTTTGGCAGTGAATATTATGCGGGCAAATTGAAGTTTGATGTGTATTTCTACGATTATTATAGTCAGTTCTCTAGCCTATACTCTGCCGGTTCAAGTGAGCCAAACAATTTCTATCTGTTCACATCTTATGGCAGAGTGGATTTAAGTGGTGAAACAATGTATTATGGCTTAAATTTCACCCAACAACTAACGGGCGAATGGCAATCTCGCTTGGTTAAAGAGGGCAACGATAGAAGTTGGATTTGCCTGCCGGGCGATTATATCATCGTCATCAAAGATAATGTTGAAGGCGGAGATGCACACGAAAAAGTGATTGGGTTTAGGATAACTAGCAATTATCCAACCTCAGACCTTTTCTCCACAGCAACAAATCCTAAAGAGGCCACAATCAACGGGAGCGAATTCTTCGCAAACGAAGGAAACACTTTGGTTACGAGTGAAGATTATGTTGTGCTTGATATGCAAAATTATGAGCAATCAAATCGCACGCTTATCCAAGCTTCACTTGACCTAGACTATCTAACGGTTAGTCAAACACTCAATGGGCAGACGGATAGTAATTTTATCGTTTATAATCACGGCTCGAGCGACCGCTCCACACATAAAATAGACAGCACAGATGATGAAGTGGTGTTGCTCGCCCAGAAAGAAAACGGCATCACAACGCATAGAAAGATTTTGCTTCCAACACAGTTTAGAAATGCAAACGGAGAGATGGAGCTCGCCACCGATTTGCAATATAAAATCAACATAAGATTTAATGTGGTGGGAGTTTCAAATCCTAGCCAAACTGAGAAATATAAAGACTGCTATTACTATTACGACACGGACGGCAGTTTCCATGCATATTTTAGCAATTCCTACACAGTTGTTATCGACCGCACTCCACCGCAAATGAATGTGGATGCTTTGCTCGCTAGCGACAAACTTGCCTCATATTATTCAAGTGAGATGTTTGAAACCACAAGGCTAAATACGGGCGAGTTTGTAACGAGATATAAAGACTATTATCCAGAACTAGACTCAGAGCAAAAAGATAAAGCTTCACTTTATGCTCTTCATGTGAACGAGCGCACGCCATTCAGTTTCAACAACTTCATTTCTGACAATAAAGTGGACACAACGAACAATATTGATAGGGTTTTATTTAGAGAAATTTTAAACCCAGCCGAAGCGGAAAACGCTCCATTTGATTTAACCTTGCCGGTTGACTTCTCGCGCGGATATTCCCAAACTGGACCGGTGCAAAGTTATGCCGCACTGTTTGGCACGGACTATAATAAATTTTATGAAATTGTTGAGCAAGACGAGGCAAGAAACTCCACTCAATATATTGTTTACTACACACAATCTAATTCACAAGAGAATTTGTCGCTCACACTTAATTCAAATCGTGCAATAGGTGGCGAGGAAACTAGTGGCACAATCGTGCTCAACGCTGCAAACAACAACGCAGATTACACAGTGTTTGATTTAAGCCTTCCTACGGGCAATGCATTTAATAATTTAACCGATTATTTCTATATCATTGAAATTTCTTCTTATGAAGAGCCCATTCTCACAAATTTTGAAACACAGTTTACAAATTCGGGCTTGGCAAACGAAATTATTAGCGCAATCTTAAATAACGGCTATGGCAACTATTCAATTAAATTCACTTCAAATTTCTCCACACTTTCGTTCACAATCAACTATATTGAAGGAATAAAAACTTTCGACCCACAAAATTTAATTATAGAGGAAGATGGGTCAAGATATATCTACTTAAAAGGTGCAAATGTTCCAGATGGTGGCATCACTTATTATGTGAGAGAAATCACCATTTCTAAGGAATCAGATAGCATCACTTATTATTGCGACCCATCAAACGACTTTAATTACTACACCATAATTGAAGGCAACAGGGTGTATGCGGTGGATAACTCAATTAGAGAGTTGTTTGGCCAAAAACTCACGGGTAGTTATATCATCACTATGGTGGATATGTTTGGCAAAAACGATTATTATCATGAATTTAATGCACAAGGTTTGCAACCATACGATATTTCATTTGGTGCGGACGGCAATGCGGGTTATGCACGCGACACGGGCGATGAAAATAGCAAATATTATAGTTATGAACAAGTCAATGTGGAATATGATGCTTTGCTATATGATTATTCAGTAACTTATGAATTGCTCTATAACGGCAATAGGATAGATAGCGGGCTAGATGAATATATCAAACTCGAGGTTGGGGTAGAAAATAATCGAAACAAACTTGTGATTTTGCCTTATTTTGGCGAAGATAATGCAGGTGCAGAGTTCTCAATCACAGTAACATTAAATCCTAAGAATGCGGCAGGTAGGTCATTTAGTTATAATATTATGATAGACACAACCACTTCGGCAGTTTTCTTGCGCACAGATGACGGGCACGATGTGATTAAAGATATGAACCTTGATGTGAATGTGCTTGATGAAAATCTGTTTGACACGGCTTCCACCAGCCCATACACAGGCAGGCATTATCTATCATGGTCGCCAATTAGAAAGGGTTATTTTGATTATTCCTACACTCTTTATGAGCGCATGGACGATGGCTCGGTGAACGAGTTAGACCTAACCGACTTTACACGCACAAGCATAAACACTCAGCGCGGAAGCACGGGAGTGTATCGATTTGTGGTGCGAGTGTTCACAAACAATGCTGCACATATCTATTTGGGTAATAAGGTTTACACCTTCACCGTTCAATATAATCCAAATTCAATGTATGTTGTGCGCACGGTGAAAGATAACCGCACACTTTCAGCAAACTCGCAGTTTAAGTTTTCCGATGTGAATTTCGCAGGGTATAATAACGAACTTGGTTTGACCTTGGCAGAAATTCAGGTTAAAAATGACAATTTCGATTTGTTCGTTTCAAACGAAGAGTTGTATGTGCAGCTTTCACCGAATGTTGGCGCAGAACTAACTTCATGGACAATGCCGAACACATTAAACTTCACTTTCACTGTTTATAGAATTCATGCAAGCTACAACATATTCTTTGGCATTTTGCAGGTAAATGAAAATAATCAAATCGTTTCAAACCTTGAAATGAAAATGAAAACCACCTCACGCGCAATCGACCTAACCGAGAGTGATGACAGCCGCAAATTTTATGGGCCGGATGAGGAGTTTACTCTCGTTGGCACGCAACTAACTGCACAAACTGGCATCATTAGGAAAAACACAGTGGTGCTTTCCGTTTGGTGCAATGGCGTGTTTGTTGGCGAAATGGACATGAAAAATGCAGACGACCCAGACCGCACATTCGCATATAAAATCCTAGGCAGTGGGCAGTTTACCATTGTGTTTAAAGACCTTGCTGGCAACACGCACAACTTCAACGCCAACTCTGAAATTGATGCACTTGGCACGGTGGTTGAAGAGGTTGACCTAACAGTGTTAAACGAAGTGGTGCTCATGGTGAATGGTATGAACGCAATAGACGGAGCATACTATAACGGTCAGGTTGAAATTAGAGTGTTTAATTCTAATATGTACGATATGGGCATAGAGTTTTCTGCCAAACGCAATGGCAAGAATTACACTTCGTATAAGCGCGGACAATACTCATACACATTCAGTGATTTTGGCAACTATAAAATTGTAGTTACCGGCACTCCAAGAAACACGGGCAGAACGCTATATAAAGAATTGGTGTTCTCAATCGTCAATCCAAACGAGGCGAGAGAATCGTTTGATTTAACCTCAATTTCAAATTATAACATTGTGCGAGTTACAAATGGAAGGGATGACTCAATAACTGACCGTCTGCTTGCCCTAATGAAAGCAAGCGACCAGAAGAATAGATATTTGCTCACTTATGATTTCTTCTATTCAAACGCTTTGGGCACAGGCTCGGGAAAACAATTAATCACTCTAACATATCAAGTGAATGACCATATCTATCCGCTAAGAGAGGTAACCTTCTCATTCACACTGTTTGACGCTCAGCCAAACATAGATTGTGATTTGAAGCCGGGCGACACAACCACGAAAGGCTTCACAATTCATTATAATGCGAAGATGATTTACGACCAAGTGGGAGATAGTGCAATTTATGTAAATGACATTTTGGTTTGCACCATCGACCAAAATTCTTCCGACTCAGATGAGAGCTATACTGTTTCGTTCAAAACGCACGGGGCAGGCGATTTCTATGTAATTTTGCAAGGAAGTTCGGGTGCGGTTCACAATAGCTTTAAAATAACAATCAAAGAGCCGCTCAACACATGGTCAATCATATTGATTATTGTGGTTGTGGGCATTGTGCTTGCTCTTGTTGGCATAATTGTGTTCTTGCGCACTAAGATGAAAATAAGGTAGGAAAAATGAAAAATTCACATATTGAAAGAATGATAATAGACGACACACAAATTAATTCAAAACAGGTTGTGCCAATCACAGAGATTTTAAGGCTATGTGAAGTGTGTGCCTTCAATCACGCAAACGCCATAGGGTTAGACCACACATCTATGGAAAAAATCAGCAACGCCTTTTGGGTGGTGAGCAAAATCAAGGTGATTTTGGCAGGAGATATTCGCTCGGGCGATAAAGTTTCGGTGAAAACTTGGACGCACGAGCCCGGATTAATCCGTGCGGATAGGGACATAACAATAAAAGTTGGCAATTCAGTGAGGGTGAAATCCGCTAGTGAGTGGTGTGCGCTGGATATGTCCAACCACAGCATCCGCAGGTTAAAAAGCATAAACTATCCCGACCTTGAAATGGTGGAAAAGGGTGCAGTGAAGGCGGAATTTTCAAACCTAAGGTTGCCCGTTGAGAAAAAAGATTATGTCTATACGCGCACAATTCGTGCCACAGATATTGATGTGAACATGCACACAAACAACTTAAAATATAATTTCATTGCGCTAGACGCCTTTAATCTAGACGAACTAAACGCAATGCAAATTAAAGAGTGGGAAATCTATTTCGTGAATGAAAGCCATGAAAAAGACCAAATTGATGTGTATCGCATCAAGCAAAAAAATGTCTACTATATCGAAGGCAAGGTGCAGGATAAAACCATTTTTAGAGTGGTGATAAAATATAAAAAAGTTGGCAATTAGCCAACTTTTTTTATTGCGGCATATCCAAAACCAACTGAATGAAATTATCTTCAATAATGTTTGGAAGTTCCTTTTTAACTGCGGCTTTATTTGCGGCGGGCTTTTTCTCGGCAATCTCTTTAAAGAACACTTCGCCTTCGTGAGATTGGAAATATACCCCAACAATTCCTTTTTTCTTTGTGTTTAATATGTAATATGCAGCGCGTTTTCTTGCTCCGCCCACCACATTGCCAACTTTCTTCTTGCTTGGCTCAACAAACACATTATATGCCAAAATTCTTCCTTTATTGTCTATAATTGTGATGCCGTCATAGTTAATCATCTTCACAAAGAGTTCGGCATAGTTTTGAAGAATGGTTTCGTCATAACTCTTGCTCTGCATGAATAATTTAGAAAAACTTATTGGTTCTTTTAACCATATGCCATCTTCAAAAAAGCCGTTGTCCACATAGTCTTTATCCACAATCACGCAAATCGCACCATTCACATCGTTCATCACGCGCTGGAAAATGTTTAAATACATATTTTTCATGTCTTGCAGTTTTCTTGGCGTGGTGCGAAGTTTGGAAAAGGTAGCTTCCACCAGTTCGCTCATTTCGGTGGAAACTTGGCTATACTTAGTTTTGTCTAGCGAAAGATTGACAATCAAGCGGTTGCCCGAAGTGGAGTAAAGCGACATTGTGTAGAAGTTCAGCGGACGAACGAGCACGCATCTCACTTTAAGTTTTTTATCACGAATTGATGTGTTTTCTTCAATGGCTCTTAGCAGGTTTTTATCCTTAATGCTATTAAACGACATCAAAAGGCCGTATGAAATTTTGCCCTCTTTCACATCTATAAACACGCACCAATCGTTTTTGCTAACCGCCAATAGCGATTTGATGCGCATATTAAACATAGACGAATCTTTATCTTCAAAAATCGTAACTGAGTGCGATTTTGGGATTGCTTTCACTATGGATTCAATGCTATCGGTCAGCACAAGTTTTGGGCGGATGAAAGAGCTCTCTTCCTTATAAGATAAGAGCTCATTAAACCTATTGAGCAGATGTGAAACAATCAACCGTGGCAGAGCGGGAAATTCTCTATCTAAAAAGCGGGTAACATTTTCTCGAGCCCGGTCATAAAAAAGCATTTCTTCCATTTCAATTATCTTAACTTTTTTTTTAAGAAATGTAAAATATTTTTTAGAAATTTCATAAAAATTTTTAAAAAAATCGAAAAAACAGGCGAAATTTTATCTTTTTTAATTATTTTTTTAATTTTTTTCTAATTGGCTCTTTAAAAATATAATTTCATTTTTTAACCTATTGCACTCGTTAGATTTTTCTTTTAGTTCGCGGCTTAGTTTTTCAATAGAAAGATTGTAGTGGATAATCTCGGCTCGGTTGTCCAACTCAATTTTTCGCTTCATCACGCTAAGGATTCCGTTGAATAGCGCGGTGATATCCTCATCTGTTATGGATGGAGGCATCACATGAATGTTGCACTTACTCTTTTTCATAATCCTATTTTTTACTTATTCAAAAATTTTATTTTGCGATATTTATCTATTTTTAGAGTTTTTTAAACTTTCAAGTTTTTTATAATCTAATCATAAATAATAATATGCTTTATTTTGTGCCCAATCGTGATTGTTTTTGTCAAGGCAAAAAATATTACGCTCAAAAAAAATATTCTATGCCCGAAAATGGTGGCTGCTTTTTTAGTGCGGGCTGCCAGCCCATATTTAGCGGAGATGAAAAGAGTTTTGAATTTGAAAGCGACAAATATCTCTTCTTGAATTTTCAAGAAAAAATCAAATTTGCTTTTTGCCCACTGAAAATTAAAGGGGCGGATGTTGGCGTGAGCCTTGGCGAGGATGTTTGCTTATTTTCAAACAATCAACTTGCCTATTCGTGCAAGAACTGCGGGCTCACTTTTGATAAAGTGAGCGAGTTGGGGGCGTTTAGTTTTATTTTCTTTGATGGGAAGAGAAAATTTGTGGCAATCTTCAAAAACAAGGAATTTGTTTACGCCAATTATTTTGACGAAATTAATTTTGGCGAAAAAGAAGTTTTTGTTTTAACACGGCTAAACGATAGCCTAAATCACGGAAAAGAAGAAAACTATCTTGTTTATTTAGACGATTTTGAGCTAAACTTAAAGCCACAATTTTTGCCAGCCGTGTTTCTTGATTGCGTCAGGGCAAAAAATCTTAACTATCTAAAACACCTTTTAAGCGAAAGCCTTGCAAATGCCACTAGCAACATTTCGCTGTTTTTTGGCGAGATTGAAGAGATTTATCCGCTAAGAGAAGATGTTGTTGCCGTCATAAAAAAAGATGCCACAATAGGCATCTATAAATTTGAAATTGAAAATCTTAAAATTCTAAATATAATTGAACTCTAACTCTCGCTTTTTGCATTCCAATTAAATAGTTTGTTTAGCACCACATAGAGCGGATAAGAGAACTGCACCACCACCAACCAAACTAAGAAATCCATCTGCCCGATTTGCACATATTTAAATAGTTGTGGCACGGTTATCACCAGAATAACGGAAAGGGTTAGGCAGCAGATATACATCACAATTTTAAATGCGTTAAACGGCCTGCACATTTTGAATAGAGCCATAAATCCAACCACCAGAATTGCAAGCGAGCACATTGTTACCAACACTTCTGTGGAAATGCCCGCATAAGATTGATAGGCATACATTGCCATGGTAACTGCCACCAAAGATAACCCGGCAGGCAATGTGTTTTTCGCCACATTCGATAAGAATTTGCCTTTTATAGGATTGGTGTTTGGCTGCAGTGCAAGGAAGAACGAAGGCAAGCCAATCACAAACATTTCAAGCAATATGAATTGAATTGGGCTAAATGGATAGGTTGAGCCCGTCTTTTTAATATACCCAAGGCAGATCACGAATATCGAAATGCAGATTGCAAAAATTGTTTTCATAAGGAATAGGGAAGAAGATTTTTGCACATTGTTCACCACTCGTCTGCCTTCTGCCACCACGCTAGGCATAGAACTGAAATTGCTATCTAGCAAAACTAGTTGGCTAACGCTTCTTGCAGCATCGCTTCCCGCAGCGATTGCCACAGAGCAATCTGCTTCTTTAAGTGCGAGAATGTCGTTTACGCCATCGCCCGTCATTGCAACCGTCTTGCCCTGTGCTTTTAGTGCCCTAACTAGCACGGCTTTTTGCTCTGGACTAACTCTTCCAAATATTGTGTATTCATTAGCAATTTCTGCCACTTGCTCGTTGGACATCCCTTGCAAACTTATATATTTTTCGTAATTATCCACACCCACGCGGCGAGCCACTTCGCTAACAGTGATTGGGTTATCGCCCGAAATAATTTTTATATCCACAGCATTTTGCTTAAACCATTCGATTGTTTTTGGAGCGTCCTTCCTAATATTATCTTGCAATAGCACAAATGCCACAGGCTTGCAGTTTGACCGCCCAAAGTTGCTATCGCTTTCCGCAAGCAAAAGCACCCTATATCCATTCAACCCATATTGTTCCGCCTGCTTTTTTATTGCATCTGTTGGGTTGTCCATCACATACTCATACGCTCCAAGTTTAAATGCGCCAACCGACTTAAATTTGCAACCCATAAACTTTCTTTCGCTTGAAAATGGCACACTTTTGTCCGCCACATAACAAGGCTTGCCAAAATATGTTTTTAGTGCAATGGCCGTGTGATTTGCTTCGTGGAAGGCGTTCACCATAGACGCCACAATTTTATCCACATCTTTCGCCGTTAAATTGCCTAGCAACACCACATCTTTCACACTCATTGAGCCGTTGGTTAGAGTGCCGGTTTTATCTAGGCAAAGCACATTTGTGCGGGCAAGCATTTCAATGCAGTATAGGTCTTGCACCAATGTGCGCTTTTTGGCAAGGCGAATTACGCTCACTGCAAGCGCCACAGATGTGAGCAAAAACATTCCTGCCGGAATCATTGCCACAATGCAACCGGCCGTCTTAGTGATTACCATATAAGTAAGCGAATAATCAGTTGCCGGGTTGGCTGTATAATATTTATAGTTGTTGTAAAGCATGATAATTGCAATAGGCACCATAAATATCGAGATTATCTTTATGAGAGCGCGCAGAGATGTGAGCAATTCACTCTTAGATTGTTTGAAAGTTTTGGCCTTGTGGCTGAGTTGGGAAATATAGTTATCATCGCCAATTTTGTTCACCTTTGCTTTGCCTGTGCCTGAAGATATAAAGCTTCCACCAAGCAGTGTGTCCCCTTTTTGTTTTTTAACGGGTTGGCTTTCGCCCGTTAGCAAACTTTCGTTCACTTCCAAGTTTCCTTCAAGCACAATGCTATCACAAGCAATCTGCATTCCGGGGTTTAAGCAGAGCACATCGTCTAGCACCACCTCTGTTTTATAAACTTCTTGTTCTTCACCATCTCTAATCACCTTTGTGAAATTGGAGTTGGTTAGCGAAAGTTTGTCCATAGTCTTTTTCGCTTTAATCTCTTGAAAAATGCCAATGGCTGTGTTTAAAATCACAATCACCAAAAATAAAAGGTCGCTAAAAGCGTGCACATAAATAAGGGCGGCTGCCACCACCAAGCAAGTTAAATTGAAAAATGTTAAAATGTTTTTGGCAAAAATGCTTCCCAAACTTTTGCTGGTTTTCACGCTAGACACATTCACAAGCCCCGCTTCAGTTCGCTTCTCCACCTGCTGGCTAGTTAGCCCCTGCTCAGGTTTAGGATTAAATCTAGAAATATTTGGCTTTTCCTTTTGTTTTGCCGTGTTTTTTTTCATATTTCCCCTCGTTAAGATATCTTTATCATAATAACACATTGAATAACTTTTTACAAACAATTTAATTTTTATTTGCTCACATTTCACACATTTTTTGAGATTGGAATAGAAATAATCAGGGGAAAATATGAATTTTGAAAATATTGTGTTGCGCGACCAATCGCCATATCCAGAAATTGAAGATGCTTTAGACGATAAGCAAACAGTGACAATTTTAAAAGATTTGGCGAGTGGCAGAGCGGGAGAATTAAACGGCATTCTAACTTATTGTTTTCAATCCACCATAGCGGATAAAACGAACCCAGACATTGGTGAAATTTTTGAAGAGATTGC
>CANRGF010000016.1 GCA_947630075.1 uncultured Clostridia bacterium | reverse complement strand
ACACCAAAAAATGATGAAGAAAAGAAGCCAGAAGCAGAGCCTAGCAAAAAATCAAAGAGCAAGAAATAAGCCAAACGGCTTATTTTTTTGTTTGGCAAAACAAATTCAACAAAAGAAACCAAAAAAAACCAAATTGTTTTCAATTTCCCTTAATCTTCTTGTTTTAAAACTTGTGGCTAAAAATAGATTAGGATAGGAGGATTTATGAAATCGAATTCATTAAAATTGTCAGGATTAGTGTCCATCATCAAAAGTTGCCTTGTGGGGTTGGTTGTAACCTTAGCGGGGATTGTAACCTTTGCCATAGTTCTTAAATTTGTGGATGTGCCATCAAAAATTGTTGCTTATATAAACAACGCAATAAAGGGCATTTCTATCTTTGTGCTAGTTCTATTGCTAAAAAAGGCTAGCAGCGAAAAGTTGCTTGTGAAGTCTGCTTTTGGCGGAGTGATATATTCTTTGCTAAGTTTAATCGTCTTTTCAATCTTAAACGGCTCGTTTAGTTTTGATTTAACAACTGTGTATGATTTAATCTTTGCTTTAATAGTTGCTATTGTGGCATCTGTGATTGTAAATTTGCTAAATAGAAAAAGTTAAAAAGAAATTTTTGAAAATTTTAAGATTTTTAGTCAATAATTTAATTTGATACATGTGGCTTAACAAAATGAAAATAGCGTCGTTTTTGATTGACAAAATTTTTCTGTTAAGATATAATATAAATTAAATTAGGAGAATATATGACTAAAAATCGTTCAAGAAGTTTGTTTGTTTTATTTTCTATCGTTTTAGTTATCTGTTTGATTGCCACATTTCTTAGTTTCACATATCCTTTCGCTTTAAACGGCAAATATTATAGTTATTCAAGTTTTGTGAGCAATATCAAGATGGGGGAGGATATTTCCACATCTTTAAGAGTTGTTTATCGTGCTGAAACAATAGATGAATTTGAAATGACCTCAAATTATGAGGTGCTTCGCTCATCCACAGTTAATGATTTGCAATCAATTTTGCAAGATGAAGGTTTTAAAGATTCCACCGTTTCCACTTATGGGGAAGATTGCATTTTAGTTACAGTTGGTGATTTGCAATCCAAGCAAGATTCAGCGTTGGCTCTAAGTTTGCTAGATAATCCAGCAAAAATTAGTTTTTCAATGTCTAGCAATGCAAGTGAGGCTTTCGCTGATGCCACAGATGTTGAAGATGTGTATGTGCAAGACTATGCACAAACCTCAGGCACTTCATGGTATGTGGTTATTAAATTTAAAAAAGAGAGTTTGTCCAAAATAGAAGAGGCCACAAAAGATGGTGGGTCGCTTTATATTTTGTTTGGAGAAGACGATAGTTCTCCAATAAGCATCACATTAGATAGTGCAATCACAGATGGCATTGTGTCTTTCACAGGCACAAAGCAGGGAGATTTGCCTTGGAGCCAAGCAGACGCAAAATCTTATGCGAATAGATTGAAAACCGGCTTGTTGGGTTTGAAGTTGACAAAACTTTCTAGTTCTGAAACGGAAGGCAGTTATGGTTCAGTAACTCATAGTGGGGACAAAGTGCTTTTTGGTGGAGTAAGTGCTGTGCTCATTTGGGCAGTGTTGGGATTAGTTGTTCTTGCCGCATTCGTCTTCTTGATTATTAAATACAAACAACTTGGTTGGCTCGCTTGCTTCAACCTATTGTTCTTTATCTGCATTGGGCTATTCTTGCTTCAATCAATTCCGCTAGTTCACATGAATTTTGCCGGCATGGTGGGCATGGCTTTATGTTTCATGCTTGCTGTTGATAGTTTAATTTCAATTTTTGAGAGTGCAAAGAGATATTATAATGCAGACGCCAAATTGCATATTGCTTTCAAAACAGCGCAAAAAGATAGTTTGATTAAAACGTTTATACTAAGTGGGTTAGTGGCAGTTGTTGGTTTAGTTTGCGTGTTCATTCCAATTCCTTCTATTCAATCGTTTGGTTGGGCAGCGCTTGTGTTGCCAATTGTGTCGCTTTTCACCTCGCTTGTGTTGATGAGGCTATTTATAAAAATGTATTTAGCGCTCAACAATTTTGATGGCAAGAAATGTAATTTCCACAAAGGAGGCAAAAATGTTAGCAAATAGAGATTTTTCTAAGCCAAATAAGGAATATTTCAAAAAGAATAAATTTGTGATTTTAATTTTAGCGCTTGTGATTATAGCGGGCGTGGTTTGTGCTTTGGCTCTCGGTTTTAATGGCAATTTTGAGATGAAAGGTTGCTATGAGTTTAATGTGTCCATCACTGAAACAAATTCAAAGCAAATTTCAAAATATGAATCCAACATCGAAACTATTTTAAATTCACATAATGCAAAATTTGATAAGGTTTCAATCGAAGGTGAGGGAGATAGGCTCACGCTTGTTGTTAGATATTTAAAATCAGTTAAGAGTGAAGAACAATCTAAAATTAATACTGAAATTGCTTCAAAACTTGGAATTAGCGAAGATGAAATTTCTTCTCACTCCTTTGTGTCAAAAGTGGTGAGGGGCAGAGATTTTCTATTCACAGCAGTTGCAATCTTATTAATAGTTGTCGTTGCCACAATTTTTGCCTGCTTTAGATATGATATTGCTTCGGCAATCTCCATGTTGATCACTTGTTTGCTTGGCAATCTGCTGTTTTTATCCATTTCATCAATATTAAGATTGACCATTGGTTTAAGTTATTTTGCAATGATTGTGATGTTAAACTTGCTAATAATTTATTGCTCATTTAAAATCTTTGAGCGCATCCGCGAAACAAGTTGGCTTCAATCGAAAGAGTATGCTGCCGCCTTAGATGACGCTTTGCGCAGCACAAAGGTGGAAGTGTTGTTTGTGTCAATTGCCACAATGGTTGTTGGCTTGCTATTTGCTCTGCTTGCGCCCGTTGGACTTAAATATGTTTCAATAAACATTTTGTTTATGTCAACCACACTAATCTGGGCAGTTTGGTATATTTTGCCGTTCCTATGGAGCACAATGATTACTCGGGCAAACATAAGAAGATTTAGAGTAAAAACCCAAAAAACTCAAAAAGATGAAGATTAAAAAAATGCCTTTCATTTAGAGAGGCATTTTAAATAAATTTGATTATGAAATACATTTGCACACTAGAAAACAAAATTGATGTTGGGTTTGTGGACGAGATGTCTAAACTATTTAATTTAGATAGAAATCTCGTGGGTCTTTTATATTCTCGTGGGATAAACTCAAAGGAAAGTTTGTATAAATATCTCAATCCATCATTTAATGATTTATACGACCCATTTTTGTTTGAAGATATGCAAAAAGTGGTGGAAAAAATCAAATCACATCTTGATAGGCAAAGCAAGATTTTAATTTTTGGCGATTATGATGTGGATGGCATATCCGCTAGTGCAATTCTAATTAAATATTTCAACTCAATTAATGCCAACGTGTCTAATTTCATGCCCAATCGCTATGAAGATGGATATGGTTTGAATATAGACACTCTCAATAAAATTATTGAAGCCAACAAGCCAGATTTAATAATCACAGTAGATTGTGGAATCACAGCTGTGGATGAGACTGAATATCTAAAAAATAATGGAATAGACATTATTATCACAGACCACCATGAAAGGGCGGAAATTTTGCCTAATTGCCTTATAATTAACCCAAAGATAAGCGAAAGTTATCCTTTTCACTGTTTATGCGGAGCGGGGGTTGCCTTTAAATTGGTGCAGGCAATGGCTGGTTTAGAAATTGCCAAGCAATATCTTCCAATTTGTGCCATTGCCACCATTGCGGACATTGTTGAACTCTTAGACGAAAATAGGGCAATAGTCAAACTCGGGCTTCAAAATTTGGCATCTGCGCCTGTTGGCATATTGAAATTGATGCATGAATGTGGGCTGAATACAAATTGCCTTGCAAGCGATATTGCTTTCAAACTTGCCCCCAAAATAAATGCTAGTGGGCGCATGGGTTCAGCCGACACTAGTTTGGACCTTTATCTTGAAACAGACCAAACGAAAATTCGCAAAATTATAAAGCAGATATTGCAGTTCAACACTGAGCGCCAGCAGTTATGTGATAAAGTCTATGTTGATGTTAAAAATGGGCTAAAATCGCAAGATATTTTTAAAATTAGTGCCATATCTATGTCTAGCAATGAATGGGATAGTGGCATTTTAGGCATTGTGGCAGCCAGAATTGCTGATGAATTTCATCGCCCAACATTCTTGTTTAGTCAAGTGGGAGATGAACTCGTTGGCTCGTGCAGAAGCGTGAACGGAGTGAATGTCCACTCACTTTTAAGCAGTATGACGCACTTGCTCACCAAATTTGGCGGTCATCCAATGGCTGCGGGTTTAACGCTTAAAGTTGAAAATTACGATGAATTTGTTAGATTAACTAATGATTATGTGGCACAAAATCTAAACAAAGCTGCCTTTTTACCAACAAAAACCTATGATTTTGAAATTAATCCTGAGGAAATCACTCTCAAACTTGTGGAGGATATTGATAGGTTAGAGCCGTGCGGGCATCAAAACGCTAGGCCGATTTTTAAATTTACATTAAAAAAAGCCTCGATAAGTTCGCTGCCTCGACATCCACAACATCTAATGCTTAACTATCCAAATTTTAGTTTGTTGGCATTTAATTCAAGTGCAATGTATTTTGTTTTGTCGGGCAACACTTCGTGCACAATTTTGGCAGACTTGAATATCGACACATTTAGAAACAGCAAAAAGATTTCAGGCATTGTGAAATCTATCGATTATGAAGATATTTATCGTCCGCAAGATATTGACATTATCACTGCTGAGTATTTGAAACAAATAATTTACCCGCTTGATGCCTCTTACACATTCAACAATTATAATCGCGATCAATTAATTAGAATGCTTGTGGATATGGAGAATAATGTGTATGGCACGCTGATAGTTGCAAATGATTACAACACATATATAAATTTTAAATCTATCTATGATAGCAACAATATTTTTAGAAATCGCATCTTTAATATAAATGATGAAACGGGGCTGAACACAATTATTTTAGCGCCAACTGATTTCAATAGTTTTAACACTTTTAGCAGAATAATTTTCTTAGACCCTATTTTAAACATGGGTTATTTGAGTGCGTTGCAGAAGGAGACAAAATCAACAATATATTTGCCGCACACTGTTAGTTCACCATCATTTCTGCTTGAAAAAATTGATTTATCTAGAGAAACATTTGGGAAGTATTTTAGGCTAATGGAGTTTGCGTGCGAGAATAAGATAACAGGTTATTATTGCCACAATTTCTTTAAGAACATCTTAGATAAAATTAAAAGCAAAGAAGAGTTTAATTATTTGCAATTTTTCGTTTGTCTGCAGATTTTCAAAGAGATTGGTTTCATCGTGCTAAACGAAACGGATAGCCAAATTTTGGAAATAACAAATGTTAAAATGCCACTGAATTCTAGTGCCACATATAATAGGCTAACCACACTAAAACTTAATCAAAATTAGCAACACAATATGTTGTGTGTTTGATTTTTAATTGTGCCATATTTATATTTTTTTCGTCATAAAATCAGCGGATTTTTTATTTTTATTATTAATTTATTTGCCTAATTGGGCATAATTTGTTATAATCGTAACGAGTGAAAATTCACTGTTGAGAGGTTCGCTTTGATTTTTAATCAAATCTTTTCTAATAACTTCACTTTTAAAGAGGCAATAATCTTCTTATTGATTATCACCTTGGTGTTTTTTGTTTCTCTCACTATTCATGAATTTTCACATTCTTTGGCAGCTTATAAAATGGGAGATTTAACGCCGAAACTAAAAGGCAGGCTCACATTAAATCCTTTTAAACATCTTGATATGGGTGGGTTTTTATGCTTTTTGTTCTTTGGAATAGGTTGGGCAAAACCTGTCGCCATCAATCCATTAAATTTCAAAAAGTATAAAACAGGCATGAGAATTGTGTCTGTTGCTGGTGTGTTATCAAATGTTTTGCTGGGTCTAGTTTGTGCCATTTTATACGCAATTTTGGCAGCCACTGTTGGATTTGCTTCAGCAGGAATGTTGATCCTTCAGCAGATATTGATTGAATTCATGATTGTTAATAGCTATCTTGCAGTGTTCAATTTCTTGCCAATATATCCATTAGATGGTTTTAATTTCGTTTCTTCATTTTTAAAGCCAGACAATAAATTCATTTCATATAGTTTAAAGAACGGGCTCAAAATTGTGCTTGTGGTTTTGCTTGTGTCATTATTAATTGAAATGTTCTTTGGCATAGATATAGTCGGGATGCTGTTCTCATCTATTTATAATTGGGTTTATAGGCCTATTGCCAACTTGGGGGTTTAATGGAAGAGATTGTTGACGAAGAGGAGTCAGTTTCTAAAGTTACATTCAAATTAGACGGATTTGAAGGTCCGTTAGACCTTTTATTGCATCTCATAAAAGAAAAAAACATCTCCATTAAAGAAGTTAAAATTAGTGAAATCACAGATCAATATCTAAAATATATGCAGGACTTACAAAATTTGGACATGGAAGAAGCAACTGCCTTTTTGGATATGACAAGCAGACTTTTGGAAATCAAATCTAATAGTTTACTGCCAGTTGAGAAAGTGGAAGAGAATGAAGAAGAACTTGATGACGAAACCCTGTTAAAACTGCAACTTGAAGAATATGCCTTATTTAAAGAAGCTGGCGGGCAGTTGCAACAAACTGAAAATATCGATAGATTTTATAAGCAGCCAGACAAATCTGCTGGCGATGTGAGAATTATTTTCAATCAATTTAGTTTGGAGAAAATGCTTGACTCGTTTGCCTTTATTTTAATGCGCACCAAGGATAGGGACAATCCGTCTGAAAAGAATATTGTCCTAGATAGGTGGACGGTGGCAGACAAGATGGATTTTATAAATAAAACACTAGAAGAAAACACCAAAATAAACTTTTTCAGTTTGTTTGATGACACATATTCAAAAATTGAAATCATAACCGTGTTTTTAGCAATCCTTGAATTATTAAAATTGCAAAAAATTGCGGTTAGTCAGTCAAATATTTATGCAGATTTCATAATAGAACGAAAGAAGGAGGAAGAAGATGGAGCTGAATGAGATAGCTAAAGTGATTGAGGGTGTCTTGTTCGTTTCAGGCGAAGGGGTGGATATAGACGCTTTCAAAACTAAGTTTGAAATGAATGATAGAGAATTTAATAAATGCCTTGAAATCTTAAACGAAAAATACAATGAAAATAGCGGAATTAATATTATAAGATATAAAAATAAAGTTCAACTATGTTCTAATCCAAAAATCGCTGATAGCATAGCAGATATTTTAAACCCAATCAGAGAAAGGAGTTTAACAAAAACCGCGCTTGAAACGGTTGCCATTGTGGCGTATAAACAACCAATCACTCGTGTTGAGATAGAAAACATCAGGGGTGCAAATAGCGACTATGCAATTCAACTTTTATTGTCAAACAATTTGATTGAAGTGGTTGGACGTAAAGACGCAGTTGGCAAGCCTCTTTTATTTGGCACAACTGAAAACTTCTTAAAGAGGTTTGAACTTGATTCCATTGAAAGTTTGCCTCAGTATGAGCAAATACTTGATAGAATTAGAGTGATACATAGCGGCGGAGATTCATTATATAGAGATTATTCCGTTGATGAGGCAATGAAAGAGCAAACGGATAAAGAAAATCAAGCAGAAGAAAATTTGCAGCAAGCTATAGACAACACAAAGAAAAACAATCAAGAGGAACAGCCTGCATAACCACGAAATAAAATAAATTATTGAATAAAAGCAGAAATCTAAAAGATACTACGATTATGTGGCATCTTTTATTTTTATTTTCAACAATAATGAACATATTAAGCTTTATCTATCCATTCCTAGTGAAGTTTGATGTGCGGTTTAACATTTTAAAATTGAAGGGTGTGGTTAGGATAGTGCTTTTTAATAAAATTAACATAGAATTTAAAATCCGCATAAAGAATGGCTATATATACATTAATCACAAGGCAAAAAATAGGAAAGAAAAAATTAGCAAAAAGAATGTGAATGTGGTGTTTTTCTTAACGCTTATAAATCAAATGTATTTTAGAGAGCAATTCCTAACGCTTGATGTGATTTCTAACTTTGGATATAAAAATGACGCTTGCACAACGGCAGTTACTTGCGGATATATAGACACTTTCTCTAAATCCATTTTGGCGAAACTTAAAAACAATAAAAAAAATTCACATATTTTTGTGTCTGTTGAGCCACAATACAATCAAGATATATTTAATGTTAGGCTAACAAACACCATTAGGGTGTCGATTGTGGACATAGCTTATGCATTGATATATACAAGACATGTTATGTGGAGATATTATGAAAAAAATGGAAAAAGTAAATCTTGATAGGGATAAAAAGATCGAATCGCTCATCGATGTGTCGTTAGATAAAATTCGCACATTAATCGATGTTAACTGCGTAATAGGGAACGCAATTTCAATGCCAGACGGCAGTTCTATAATTCCTATTTCAAAGGTCAGTGTGGGATTTGTGGCTGGCGGCGGGGAATATAACGATTTGAATGCCAAACGCAATTCTGCCGATTTTCCTATGGCCGGTGGCACGGGTGGCGGATTCACTGTGTCCCCAATTGGCTTTTTTGTGCTTGAAAAGGATAAGTTTAAAATTATTCATGCGGATAAATCAACTGCTTATATGGGGCTTATTAAAAACGCCACTGAAGTGTTAAAGAAATTTGTGGAGAAACAAAAATGAAAAAGAAATTTTTGTTTTTCTTTTTGCTGGCAATTATTTGCTTAGCAGCCGTGGGTAAGCCACTAATTTTAAATCACAATTTCGAGGTGAGCGCATTATCTAGCAGTGCTAAAGGAATGTGCGTGATAGAAAAGGATAGTAAACGAATTTTATATTCTAAAAATGAAGATATGAAGCTTCCTATGGCGTCAACCACAAAGATTATGACGGCAATAACAGTAATCAATAACTGCCAAGATTTAGATGAATATATTCAAGTGGATGATTCGGCTGTTGGAGTTGAAGGCACTTCAATCTATTTAAGAAAGGGTGAATTGATTAAAATCAAAGATTTACTTTATGGATTAATGCTTAGAAGCGGAAATGATGCAGCAACGGTCTTGGCATGCCATATTGGTGGGAGTGTGCCAAATTTTGCGGATAAAATGAATGCTCTTGCGCATCAAATTGGAGCAAATAATTCTCACTTTGCCAATCCTCATGGGTTGGACAACAAGCAACATTACACCACGGCTTATGACCTGGCGATTATCACTGCTTATGCACTCAATAACCCTGTTTTTAAAGAAATTGTTAGCACAAAAAGTTATGTTATCCCTGCAACTAACATATCAGACAAGCGATATCTAACCAATAAAAATCGCTTATTATCGAGCATGGAAGGATGTTGTGGGGTGAAAACCGGATTTACAAGCAAAGCAGGACGCTGCTTAGTTAGTGCTGTGGAACGAAATAATATGACAACAATTTGCGTGGTCTTGAATTGTGGGCCAATGTTTGAAGAAAGCATAGAATTGTTAAATGCTAGCCAAAGCGAGTTTAAAAACACAAAAGTTATTGATAAAAACAAAGAAATATTTAATGAGTATATTATTGATAAAAATGAAGGCAGGCTATATTTATATACAGATGAAGACTATTTTTATCCTCTTGCAAAAGATGAAAATAATAATTTAAAATTATTTTGTGATGTAAAGTTAGATGATGCAGAGAAGGGCGATGAGGTGGGAGAAATTCAAATTTTTTTCAACGAACAGTTGATTAAAACTTTAAAATTGTTTACAATGAATAAAATAGATAAACTTATTGATAGCGAAACGCTGAAATTAAGTGAAATCTTATGGGAAGAAAAATTGAATGAGAATTAACAAATTTTTAGCCCAATCTGGGTTGGCAAGCAGGCGCAAAGCGGAAGAGTTTGTGCTTGCCGGAAAGGTTAAGATTAATGGCAAGGTGGTAACCGACCTTTCCATTGATGTGAAAGAAACGGATAGTGTGGTGTGCGATGGCAAACCTATCCGTGTAAGCAATAATTTTGTGTATTTCAAGCTTAACAAGCCGAAAGGATATGTTTGCACAGTAGATGACGAACATGGCAGAAAGACCGTCATAGAGCTTATGCGTGGCGTTAAGGCACGCATTTTTCCAATCGGCAGGCTTGATTATGATAGTGAAGGACTTTTGCTCTTAACAAATGATGGAGATTTATCAAATATCCTAACCAAGCCAAATAGTAAAATAGAAAAGACTTATGTTGTAACGATTGAGGGAGCAATAGAGCAGGAAGAGATAAAAAAACTATCTTCTGGCGTGGATATTGGCGGATATGTTACTAAGCCATGCAGCGTGTCAGTTTTGGATGCAAGAGCAGACAAGACTCGCTTGCAATTTGTGATAACAGAGGGCAAAAATAGGCAAATCAGGAAAATGCTTGACATCGTTGGCAAAAAAGTTATATTTTTAAAACGCACTCAAATAGGTGAAATTCGCTTAGGAGGACTATCCCGCGGGGAATATTCTAAATTATCAGTGAAAGATATGAAATACATAAACAAATTGAAATCTAACTAAACTAGCGCTTGCTAGTTTTTTTTCTATTTAGTTTGAAAATTTTCTAAAATGTGATATATTAAAAATATGGATAAACAAGATGTCATTATAATTGGCGGTGGAGCATCTGGCATGATGGCTTCAATTTTTGCTGCTCGAAATGGCTTTAATTGTTTGGTTTTAGACCACAACGAGAAATTGGGCAAAAAGTTGTTTATAACGGGCAAGGGCAGGTGCAATCTAACTAATAATAGTTCTGTGGATAATCACATCTTCCATATTGTGAGAAATAGCAAATTTATGTTTTCTGCCTTGAATGCGTTTTCCCCTCAGGACACGATTGAATTTTTTAACTCTGCTGGGTTAAAATTAAAAACAGAGCAGGGCAACCGAGTATTCCCAGAAAGCGACAAATCTAGCGATGTGATTAAAGCACTTAGCAAACTAATGTCAAATTTTCATGTTAAATTGGAACTAAATTGTGAGGTGCTATCTGTTAAAAAAGTTGAGGATTATTTCAAAATCAAGTGTGCTAATAATGTTGAATACACTGCTAATAGTGTTATAGTCGCAACGGGAGGATTATCTTATTCTGGCACGGGTGCGTCAGGTTTAGGGTTGAAAATTGCCGAAAGTTTTGGGCACAAAATAGTTGAAACCGTGCCGGCTCTCTGCCCAATAGTCGTGAAAGATGATATCTCAAATTTGAATGGGTTATCATTAAAAAATGTTGGGTTAACAATTTCAGTTGGGAGCAAGTCCTTCCACGAATTTGGTGAAATGATGTTCACATTTAATTCGCTCACAGGACCAATTGCGCTGAAACTATCAAGCCAAATTAACAGGCTAAATTTGAATGGAGCAACCGCTTCCATTGATTTTAAACCTGCTTTATCTCACGAAAAGTTAGAAACTAAATTTTTGCGTGAGTTTCAAGAACAAAACAAAAAAGAACTGAAAACATATTTGAATTCTTTATTGCCCGCTAGGCTTGTGCCATATTTTATGCAAAAAGTGGGCATATTGAATAAAAAACTTGCAGAAATCACCAAGCAAGAGAGGTTAATTTTGATTAACTCTCTAAAAAAATTTGACTTTCTTATAAAATCTTTAGATAATATAAATGTAGGCATTGTTACTTCTGGTGGGGTTGATGTGAAGGACATCAATTCTAAAACTTGTGAGAGCAAATTGGTTAAAAATCTATATTTCGTTGGTGAAGTGTTGGATGTGGACGCCTTCACGGGTGGATATAATTTGCAGATTGCATGGTCCACCGGTTATCTGGCGGGCAATGCTGTTAAAAAGAAATAATTATAACGATTTAAAAGGAAATTTATGATTTACATCTTAGCGGTTATGATTTTGTTTTTACCTTGCACACTGCTTTTCCCAATCAAAAAAGTTGGCAAAAAACATTATAAAGAGTTAAAAAAGAAAAAACAAAATTATATTATCTCTTGCAATCATTTGAGCAATATGGACCCCGTTATGCTTGAATTGATTTTTGTGAAAAAACACCGTATTTTGGCAAAAAAAGAACTTTTTAAAAATAAATTTTTTGGCAAAATTCTAAATAGTTTAGGTGCAATTAGTGTAGATAGAAGTGCTAATGACACGGCTGCTGTTAAGCAAATTTTATCCGCATTAAACAAAAAGAAAAGTGCTTTAATTTTTCCTCAAGGCACGCGAGCTAAAACGCCTATCATCGAGGGTGAAACGGCAAAAGAAGGGGTGGCTATGTTTTCAATTCGCACAGGCACGCCGGTTATTCCAATGATGTTTGATAGGAAGTTGCGCATTTTCCATCGAGCCACTTTATATATAGGTGAGCCAATTTATCCAGATGTGGCACGCAAAAAAGATAAAGATTATATTGACGAGTTCGCAAATCTAATAATATCAAAAATGAATGCTTTGCTAGAGCCGTCAAAGAAAAATGAAAACTAGGAGTATGAATATGAAAATGGAAGATTTTAATATTAACATGACGCAATATAACCGCGGAGATATTATCACAGGCACGATAGTCATGATAGGTGAAAAAGAAGTG
>CANRGF010000015.1 GCA_947630075.1 uncultured Clostridia bacterium | reverse complement strand
AAAGTGGCACGCGAGCTGGGTTCAGAACGTCGTGAGACAGTTCGGTCCCTATCCATCGCAGGCGTAGGATATTTGAGTGGGGCTGCCCCTAGTACGAGAGGACCGGGGTGGACGCACCTATTGTGCACCTGTTGTCGCGCCTAGCGGCATAGCAGGGTAGCGAAGTGCGGAAGTGATAAACGCTGAAAGCATATAAGCGTGAAACATGCCACAAGATAAGATATCCCATAGCACAAGCTAGTAAGACCCCTTTAAGACTAAGAGGTAGATAGGTCAGGAGTGTAAGTGCAGCAATGCATTCAGCGGACTGATACTAATAGGTCGAGGGCTTAATCACCTTCCTTTTGAGAATTTTCTTTGAGTAAAATTACATGTGTTTGTATTAGCAAATCTCAGTTTGTTCAATCTTATCCTTTTGGAAAAGAGTATACGAGAGAAACCGCAAGTGCTGTCTCTTGTAACAACGAGCAAACGAACATAGGCTTATGTGTTGTGTAGTGAAACGAAGCAACACTCGCAAATGTGAGATTTGCGAGTGTGCAGTTGTCATTGTTCTAAATCAGCAAATGCTGATGTTCAATGTACCATGATGGTGATTATAGCTGAGAGGTTCCACTTGTTCCCATTCCGAACACAAAAGTTAAGCTCTCAAACGCCGAAAATACTTGGCTGGAGACGGCCCGGTAAGATAGGAAGTT
Organism: uncultured Clostridia bacterium; assembly: GCA_947630075.1. Taxonomy (GTDB): domain Bacteria; phylum Bacillota; class Clostridia; order Christensenellales; family UBA1242; genus Onthoplasma. The sequence goes on along the minus strand of CANRGF010000015.1, from coordinate 12,397 downwards.
GCCATCAACCTGATGCGAGCAATTCGCTTGCTTTAATCAAAACCCACTGAAATTCAGTGGGTTTTTTCATTTTTAAGCGATTGCTCGCATTCTATGAGGGACAACCAGCAGGCTGTTTTTCCCTCATTACTCCTTTTCCGGTTTAATAAGGATTTGTTATTTTTGCAGAGTTTTTTTTCGTTTCATCTCCAGCTAAGTGTCGGGGTCCCCGCAAAAAGTATGTTTTGTGGGGATAAGGAGCAATCGTGCAAAAAATGAAATTTGCAAACTTGTGAACAAATGATAAAAAGTACGAATTGCAAACGCGGAGACGGCCCGGTAAGATAAGGACGTTGCCATCAACTTGCATCGCAAATGGTCTTTATGGCTGTTCGCGATTTTTTATTATCCAAAGGATAAAAAATAGCAAAAATCGTTTTAATCAAAACTCACTGAATTTCAGTGAGCTTTTTCATTTATAAGCGTTTGCTCGCATTATGAAGTGGCAAACGGCCTTTCCCTTCATTGCATCTTCTTTGAAATAGGTCGAAATGAAATGGCTTTTTATTTATAAAATCTTTATATAAAAATAAAAACTTATTAAAAAATAAGTTTTTTTCTATGTAAATGTTTTAATATGCAATTATTTGTTATCTTTTTTAATTTGAATTGGCTTAATTAAAATGATTAATACAATCGCTATAACAGATCCAACTAAAGTAATATAATTTTGTCTTGCCAATAATGCTCCTAAACCGGCCACTAGCCCAAGAATTGATGTAATAATTAAACTCTTTTTATGCTTAAATATTAAAGCAATTAAAGCATATATACACCAAAATCCTACACTTGCACCTAAAATTGCGAACATATTTTTACTCCTTTTACTAAAAATAGTATATAGAATATTTTGTTCCAAGTCAAGTATTTTTGAACATTTTGTTCTAAAATCATTTAAAATGATTAAATTTCCTGAAAGATTGAAAGAGTTGCGAGTTGAAAAAATGATGTCAAGGCAAACCTTGGCAGATTTGTTAATGATAAATGTTAGAACCATAAGTTATTGGGAAACTGGGCAACGCGAGTGCAATTTGGAGCAGTTAGAAATGTTGTCAAAAATATTTGGTGTAACGGTTGATTATCTGCTTGGGTTGGAGGATTAATTAATTTTTAATATTCTTTTATTTTTAAACTTATAGTTAAGTTTTTTTTGTTATGGTCAAATCCATAAATCTTGACATTTTGCTGATATAGTTGTATTATTAAAATATGGAATTAGAAAAAATAATAAATAGAGCGGAAGTGATGCTTAAGCAAATAGATGAAAGAGGGCTGGCATCTATTTTTGAATTTTATGACAAAAACGACATCGAAGCGAACTATCTAAAACTTAAAATTATGAGCCAATTACACATCTATGATGAGCATGGTCAAAGATATGGAGATGAGGTGATAAAGTCTTATGTGTGTGCGGAAAAGGATTGTGAAAAAATATTAAAATCCCAGCAAGAATTAAAAGAGTTTGAATTCCTCATAAACATGGACAAGAACAATAAGGGAGATTTTTATAAAATCTCAAAATATTACTATTATGAAAGGATGATAGAATTCTTATCGGCAATTAATGATGAATATATTTTAAGTTTCACAAAAGAATTTGGTGCAGAATTGCCAGAAAAGAAGCCTAAGCTTTTAAATAGAGAAGCAAGAGAAAAATATAAAGAACAATTAGAAAAAGTCAAATTTCAAAAAAGGCAGTTTAAAGAGCTGAAAAGAAGAATAGCAACTCTACTTGAAACTATTAAAACAGAATATTCAAAAATAGACATCTCCGCCTTAACTTTGAAATATCCACAAGAAAGTGGAATTATTAAGCGACATGTTGACCGCAACGCCCAAATTAGACTTTCAGTAATTGAAGAATATAAAAAGGAAGGTAAGGTTTTTCATTTTATTGATAAGCAATCCTTTAATTATGAATTTCTTGAAAATTTGGCTCTGCGAAGCATTGGAAGTGATATTATATTTGATGCAAAAGCAGGTTTGAAAGATGGTGAAGATGCATTATCTCTTGCCAAAACAGTTTTGAAACTATATTCATTAAATAAAAATATGGACATCGAAAAATTAATCATGTCTGTTAGAAAATGCTTTTTACAAGATGAATATTCGCGCACAAGAAAACAAAATTTTCATGGCGGAGGGCTGAATAATGCTGATTGGTCTGAAACATTATTAGACCACAAAAAAATAACAGAAAAATTAAGCAGTTTGCTATTGAAAATAAAAAGTATAGAATGGGATAGTTTAACTGAAGAAGAAATTATAAAAACTATTGGGAAAATATCTCTTGAATTTGTGTATATTCATCCTTTTGAGGACGGCAATGGCAGGACATCAAGATTGCTGATGGACTATTTATTTTCTTCAAACGATTTAATCCCACCAATTTATTCAGTTGGCATAGAGTCAAAGATAAAATATAATTCCGCAATTTACAAAGCAATAAAAAGCAAAGATAGTGCAATTTTTGCTGATTGGCTAATCAAACTCTATAACGAACAAATAAAATCAAAAGAAAGAACGGTAAGTTATTAATTCACATTTCGTTGCAATTTTTTAAACTTATAGAATTTCAACTCTTGACAAATTAATTTTCCAGTGTTATTATTTTTATAATAGTAGTTTTGAGCTTGTTAAGAGCTCAAACAGCATTTATTTTCAAATATATTCTAACATTAAATTATTCTATGGGTTTGAAAAATTTGGAGGTACTTATGAAAAATGTCCAAATAATTCCTCATTATTGCGAGGATTTTGAAATATATTATGGGAAAAAAGAGCAAAAAGAATTAGGCAAAATTTTAACAAGTGTGTTGTCTAGATTTAATTTGACTAATGAAGAAATGGCGCAGTTATCAAGATATGTTTATAGTGTTAGTTCTTTTTGCAATAAAGGTTTTTGCCCGAAAAAGGAAAATTCGGCCAATATATACTGTGGAGATTATGTGGATATTAAGCTCACTCACACAGTAGAATATGACGCGCTTATTTTTGAAAATATTCACCAACTTGAAGTGTCCATCGCATTCTTAAAGGATTCAACTATCGAAGAGCACAAAATAGACGCTCGAGATGTTGATGTCCCTAAATTGGTGGAATTAATGGTGCTCTTTAATAGTTTGTGTAAGATAGATAACCTAGCAAAATACGCAAATAAAGAGTCAAAATACCATGAAGTGTATGAATTTTATGCAAACATTTTAAATGCGATTGCTTCTGGCAACTATGCAGAATTAGAGCCTTGCTTGGATTATATCCCGCAATGGTTGGAAATAAACAACAGGAACGAATATAACTGGCAAAATCTACTCACTAGGACGCAGAACACGGCAAGCCTAAAAGCCATATATAAAGGTGGGTGCATCAATCAAAAACAATATTTAAAATATAAAGATTTTTTAAAGCACATACCATTTGATACTGTGAAATCTAAATTATTGCACGAACTGGAGAGTTAAAATGAAGTTGGTTTTGGAATTGTTCAATGCAAAGCAACATAGAGCAAAGCTTGCACGATGTGCCATTGCTTTAGAAAAAAGTTATAGAAATTCAAAGTCTAAAAGCTTAAGAAAAGAAACGAGCGCACGAATCAAAAAGGTTGAAAAAAAACTTAGGATTTGCGATTTTAAAGTGCAGTATTTCACCCGGCTTTACACAAATCATGTTGAAAGGCAAATTAAAGAAATAAATAAATTTTAAAAATTCATTGAAATAATTAATAAAATTGTGCAAAATGGCACAATTTTTTAGTTTTTTTAAAAAATTTAGTTAATTTTAAACGATTAAAAGTTTGGATTGCTTTTTGCTAATTTATAAGTGTTTTCCATCAAGCAAGCCACAGTAAGCGGACCAATTCCTCCCGGCACAGGTGTAATCATAGAGCATTTTTCTTTCACGCTTTCAAAGTCAACATCTCCACAAAGTTTTCCGTCAACTTTGTTTATGCCAACATCCACAACCACCGCACCAGATTTCACAAAGTCTGCTTTAATAAGTTTAGCCTTGCCAATGGCAACAACTAATATATCTGCCATGCGTGTGATTTTCTTTAAATTTTTAGTTTTGCTGTGGCAAAGCATAACGGTCGCATTTCTTTGCAAAAGTAGGTGAGCAATACTCTGACCAACGAGTTTGCTTCTTCCCATCACAACGGCAATTTTTCCTTCTATTTGCACATTATATTTATCAAGCAGTTTTATTATTCCGCTCGGTGTGCAAGGCGCAAAATTGGAAACTTCTTTTAAAAATAGTTTGCCCATGTTTTCATTTGTTAGCCCGTCAGCATCTTTTTTCGGGTCAATCTTGTTAATGGCGCTTTCTTCATCAAGACCATTTGGAAGTGGCAGTTGCAAAAGGATTGCAGAGACATTTTTATCTTTATTTTCTTTTTTGATTGCCTCTTCAAGTTCATGTTGTGAAATATTTTTGTTTAGTCTTATAAGTTTAGAAGCCATGCCGCACTCTTCACAAGCATGTTGTTTATTTCTCACATAAATCTCGCTGGCAGAATTGCCTTCAACCATCAAGCAAGATAGAGTTGGTTTTTTAATTAAAGAAGAAACTTTTTCTTTCACCTCATTTTTAATTTCTTGCGCTAAACTTTTTCCATCTAAAATAATCATACATATATTATAGCACAAAATTTGAAATTTGTAAAATTTTAATGATTTTTAATCAAATATTTCATTTTAATTAATTAAAACCTTTGCTAAAGCAGGGTTTTGCTTAAAAAAGTTATAAATTTTTTTCATATAATCTTTTAATGAGTTCTCTCTATATAACTTTCTAACATAATTTATTAGCGGTTTGCCATTTATTTTTGACATATAAAAAATGTCATAAGCTGGGCGCTTTTTAGAAAGATTTTTCAACTTAGAATAATAGAAAATTGGGTCAATCGAAATTTCACTTATTAACCAATCTAAATTTGGCCAATCATATTTATCTTCGGTGTGTTTTGGGTAAACTTTTTTCCAAACATAAAACCAAGCAAAATGAGCCATTTCGTGTGCTGCAACTTGCATCGCAAGAGCGTTGTCAAACTCATAAAATAAGTCAAAAGAAGCCGTTTTTAAAAATCTTGGGCAGCAGTAATTAATTCCAACTCTGCCAATGCAATTTATCTCTGGCAATTCTCCAAAAATTTTATTAAATTCGGTGTTTATAAAGGCAGATTTTTCTTCCCATTCCGCTTGAAAATCTTTTGCCTTTTGTTTGATTTCGCTCAATTTTTCTTCAAACAAATTTTTAATCCCACTTTTGACAATCTTAACCTTTTTTGCAAAATTATTTTCAGCCAAAATTTCATCTTCATTTAAGCCAAAAAATTTAGAAAAAGCGGTGGTTGAGTTATTTTTTCCATCACAAAAGAAACCTGCGATTGAACATGCTTGTTTATTCAATGTCATTGGCGTAATTTTTAGATTAATCATTTTTTGTTTCTCTCATATAGATTATAAACATAAGATTTTGTTAGTTTATATTTGTCTTTAATCAGTTTAATTGCATCATTTTTATCTATGGTTTTTGTTAGTTTATTTAACTCGGCAATAATCTCTTTTTCTGCTGGAATTTCGCTTGTTTTAGCCGCGTTTTTAATAACCAAAACAAACTCTCCTTTAGGCTCATTTAATTCAAAAGGAAGGGTGGCAAAAATCACATTTTCATGCAGTTTTGTTATTTCGCTAACTATGGCAATTTCTGCATTTCCAAGTGTCAAAAATAGATTGTTTAAATCCTTATTGATGTTATATTTTGATGAATATAAAATGCGCGTGCCGTCAAAATTTTTTATGTCCTCCAACTGTTGCTTCATCTCTTTATTTTTTTCGCTCTAAAAGCCAAAAAACGCAAATTTGCTCGCGTCAAAGCCGGATAAAACAAGGGCAGAAAGCCCCGCATTTGCGCCGGGAATTATTGTGAATTTGATATTTTGCTCAATCAGTTTTTTTGCCAAAATATTGCCCGGGTCGCTAATCACAGGCATGCCTGCATCGCTAATAACTGCAATGTTTTTGCCCGCCTTTTCTAATTCAATTATGCCGTCAGCACTCGTGTTTTCATTAAATTTGTGATAGGAGATAGTCTTGGCTTTAATGCCATAATGGTCAAGCAAAATTTTGCTATGCCGCGTGTCCTCACACGCAATAACATCGCAATTTTTAAGCACTTCAACCGCTCTAAAACTAAAATCATCGAGATTGCCAATCGGCGTTGCAACAAAATAAATCATATCGTCGTCTTAAGCCTCATTTTGTTCATTTTGCTTGCGCAAAATTTCACATTTATCGGCTTATCCTCCTCCTTTTATGAAGGAACACCATTTATGGTTTTCCTTCATTGCTTCTTTTCCAAAAGGTCTTATTTAATTTAATTTTCAACTCATTCTAATTAAAATTCTATTAATATTTTAAATGTTTTTATATAAAATGTAAAGAAATTTTAAAAAAACTATTGACATATTATATTTTTTGCGTAAAATAATAAGTGTTAAGGAGCAAAACTATGAAAAACGCATTGGTTTTACAACTTAATATAACCACCACCGTATCAAAATAGATATGGTGTTTTGTGTATGCAAAAAATAAAATAATATAAGGCAGCGACAAAACACAAAGTTGCTGCTTTTTAATTCTTTAACATTTGGGCAGCAACTATAAAAGTTGCTGCCTTTTTGTTTAGGAGGGATTGTGATTAAATTTGTAAAACTTAAAATTATCACCCGAAAGGGTTATACGAAGCAATAAAACTAACAATAAAACAAAAAATAAAAACAAAATAAAAAGGAGATTATTATGGAAAACAAATTATTAAATAGGGAAGATATAGTTAAAGATATAAAAAAGGACTATTTCTTACTTTTGCCAAATGGCGAAGAAATTGCGTTAGATTTATCTAACAAAGAAGAAGTTTTAAATAAACTAAATAAATATGGATATGAAGAACTAATTGATTATGTAAAGGCGGAAGAATTGCCTGCCGAAGTTAAACCCGAAGCACCTTCAATTAAAGAGATGAAAAGGTTGGAACTTGCCGACAATGAAAGTGCAAGTGATAGTGGCAATCATAGAATGTACCCTAATGGGCAACTTATGTTCAGCTTAATTAAAGATTGGCAAGAACGCATTGCTAAATACGATTTAGGTGCAATGGAGATTGGCTCGCCACTTTTCTATAACAAAGCAGATGAGCAAATTTTAGCACAATGTGGCTCTTTTCACGAAAGGCATTATTCGGTTAAAGTGCCAGACGACCCCAACAAAGAATTTATATTGCGTTTTGCTGCCGACTTTGGCTTGTTTAAAATGGTGCAACAGGCAAAATTTAGTTATAAGCAACTGCCTTTAAGATTTTTTGAATATAGCGAAAATTTTAGATATGAAAAATCTGGCGAACTCTCTGGCTTAAAACGAGATAGATTTTTCCATATGGCGGACATACACTGCTTTTGCAAAGATGAACAACAAGCAATAGTGGAATATAAGGACATATTTAAAAAATATGAAAACTTAAATTCTGGCATGGGCATTAAATATGCAAATGTTTTGCGAATTGTTGATGTGTTTTATGATAAATACAAACAAGACATTTTGGAACTTGTGAAGTACGCAAACCGCCCGCTGTTTATTGAGAGAATGGACAAAATGAAACACTATTGGGCAATGAAATCCGAGTGGCAATCAATAGATAGCGTGCACGGCAACCAACAACTATCCACAGTTCAATTTGATGTGAAAGAGGGCAAGGTTTACAACATTGTTTATGCAGACGAAAATGACGAAAAGAAAAATTGCGTAATTGTTCACTCGTCTGTCGGTGCGGTTGAAAGGTGTTTGTATGCAATTTTAGAAGAGGCATTAAAACTAGAACGCCCCGTGCTTCCGCTATGGCTTTCGCCTGTGCAATTAAGAATTTTGCCTGTAAGTAACGATGCCCACCTAAATTTTTGCGAACAACTAGATTTTGATGGCATAAGGTTTGATATTGATGATAGAAACGAAAAACTTGGCAAAAAGCTTGTCCGTGCAAGGCAAGAGTGGGTGCCTTATGTTGTGGTGGTTGGGGATAACGAACTAAATGGAGCAAAATTTAAAGTTAATGATAGATTAAATAACCAAGTGTTAGAGATGAGCAAAGTTGAACTAGAAAACTTAATCCGCGAGCAAATTAAGAAATATCCATATAGACCATTAGCATTGTCTAAATATTTAAGCAAACGCCCGTCATTTTACGGCGCATTGTAAACAAAAAAGCACATTTTGTGCTTTTTTATTTCTGTTTGCATCACATCTGCATTTTTTTATTCCTTATTTTTTAATAAGTTGAAAACTAGTTCTCTATATTCAGTAGGGTGATTTGCAAAATTGGTTGAAAACAACAAGTTTGCAAACTCATCAAAATTGAGCCATTTTACTTGTGCCACTTCTTCAGCCTGCAAAGTAATGGTTTTTAAATCCACATTTTTATTTACAACGAAAATTTCACAAAATTGATGACCCTTTTCGTATAAAAATTGTTGCTTAAAAACAAAGTCCTTTTTAGGGATTAAAATCCCCAATTCTTCTTGTGTTTCCCTCACACAGGCATCTAAAATAGGTTCACCTGCTTTCACATGTCCAGCAACAGGCATATCCCATTTGCCGGGGCTGTGTGTTTTATTCAAACTTTTTTGTTGCACTAGGATTTGACCCTTTTTATTTCTAATCCAAATATAAACAGCCTTATGATAGCATTTAGGATTTTCACCATGGCAAAATTCACGGGTTTTTACTCCTAAAAATTTGTTGTTTATATCGTAAGTGTCTAGCAATTCCTTTTCCATCATCATTTAATTTCCTCTTTTAGAATTCTAACACCCGGGTTGGCGTTTTTCACCGCTTCAATCAGCACCAAATACGCTTCTTTTTGGCTAGTGAAAATAAATTTCATTTTTTTCACTTCTAGTTTATAATTGTGGCAAAGGGCAACAAGTTCAGCCGAGCGCGATGCCAAATGCACCATATAAAGCCGACCCTTATCCTTAATCAGTTCGCTGCATTTTGAAATTATATCTTCAAGTGTGGCTTCAATTTCGTGGCGGGCGAGAGCAATTTCTCTTTTCTCATTTATAAGGCTTTTCCCATTCACTTTTTGATAGGGCGGATTGCATATCACCACATCAACAGGCTTATTAAAATCGCTCAGTTTCAAATCTTTTAAATTGCAATTAAAAATCCTGCTTTTGCGCTTAAAATTGTTAAATTTTATGTTCTCTTCAATAATTTTGCACATTTCTGGCTGAATTTCGTTTAAATAAAGGTGATTGAAAGGGCAGAGCGAATATGCATAAAAACTAATAATTCCACTGCCGGCGCATAGTTCTAACACATTATCTGTGTGCTTAATGTTGCAAAACTTGGCAAGCAAAACAGCGTCTTGCGTAAATTTATATAGTTCTTCACTTTGGTAAACCGAAATTCCGTTACCAAAGTTTTCAAGTTTAAAGTTATCTATGTTTTTCATAAGTACCCCTTAATTTCGGTTTTCAAGATACGAAGTTTCGTCTAAACCGAAATTCCGTTACCAAAATTTTCAAGTTTAAAGTTATCTAAATTCTTCATTTGTCCCCTTAATCACAATCCAACCAGCGCCATTGCTGCGTTTAACTTTAAATGGCTTAACCTTTTCCACATTTTCAAGCCAAATAAGTGTGCAATATTTCTTTTGTAGCGTTGTTTCCCAATCTTCAAATTTGTCTGTTCCTATTTGCCGACCATATTGTTGCCTTATTTCATCAACCTTTGCAGGTGTAAGTTCATAATATTTCACTTCTCGCAGATTTGCCGTTGCAGTAACATCTTTACCTGTTTCTTTTAGCAAAATAGTATCGCCTTTACTAACCTTGTTGTATGGTGCAACTTTGTGCATAGGCCATCGGCTTTCAATAGTTTTTTCTCCACTTAAAACCATATCATAAAATGGTTGCCTTAAAATCGCCAAATGTTTCATAACCACTCTCCAAAACAATTATGATTTAGTGAATTTATTTCGTTCTTTTTGCCTTTTCAATCTTAATGTCCGCAAGGTCATAAACTTTTTGCTCAGTGCTATCGTCTTTCACAAAATTAACAGTTACAGTTTCCTTTAAAAAGTCTGTGGCTGCCACAGTGCCGACCCCGTCTGGCGTGGTTACAGACGCATTAACTTTTGGCATTTTCTTTTGCATCTGTGCATAAAATTCATCTTCATATTTTAGGCAGCAAAGCAACCTGCCACACATTCCATTAATTCGGGTTGGGTTGAGCGCAATGTTTTGATTTTTTGCCATTTTGATGGACACTTTGTCAAAATCATTTAAATAAAGTTTGCAGCAGGTTTCACGCCCGCAAATGCCAATCGCACCGATGGTTTTAGTTTCATCACGGTTGCCAATTTGACGCATCTCAATGCGGGATTTATACTTCGCACCCAACACTTTTAATAGTTCCCTAAAATCAACGCGCTCATCGGCGGTGTAGTTCACTGTCAGTTTGCTCCTATCTAAATTTGTGGTGATAAAGCCAATTTTCATGTCCAAATTCAGTTTTTCCGCTTCCTTTTTAATTTCAGGCAAAAGTGTGCGTGTGTAGCGGCAATTTTCACAATGTTTTAAATTATCCTCCTTAGAAGCAGCGCGCACAATCGGCACTAAATCTGCGGTGTCTATGTCCACCACGCCTTTAATAACGCCGAGTTCAAAACTGCCCGAATTGTTCACCACAACTCTATCTCCACGCTTAAAATTGGCAGTTTCTTTTGCGTAAACCGACATAGGCGTGTTAAATAAAACTATTTCCATCACTTGCATAAAAATCTCTCCTTCAAAATGTTAAAAAGCAAATTATCTAGAATATAAGAAAAGTTCACATTTGCCATTAATTTTTTATAACTTTCATCAATTAAGGGCAAACATCTCATTAATGCTTTTTTATTAAACTTTGCCTTGATGGGAGCAAGCACACTTTCATCAAATTTGTTTTCTTTTTCATTCAAGCAATTTAAAAATATGTCTAGCATACACCCTAAAAATAAAGGCTTATCTTCAACTTCAATCGCAGACACCACTCTTGGAATGTCCGCCGTGGAATTAAGGCTTGAAAATAGGTCTATAATTGAAGACACAGTTGCCTGATAACTCGTGTTAGTGGCAAGGTTGAGCATCTCGGTTAGCGAAAAATCTCTGCTAACATAAGAGCGAATGTCCACTCCACTCGCCATAAGTTCGCTCGCAATCTTTTCCTTATCTTTCACACTAAAATTCGGCACAAACACCTTTTTTAGCCTGCTAAGAATTGTGGGCAAAAGTTTATCCGTTTTAGTTGTTGTCAAAATAAACACGGCGCTCTCGGTGGGCTCTTCAAGCGATTTTAAAAGTTTGTTTTGAGCCGTTTCGTTAATCACTTCGGCATTGAGAATTACAAACACTTTTTTATTAGACGAAATTGGCTTAGTGGATAATTTTTCGATAATAGCACGCACATCGTCCACTTTCACACTGTCTTGTTCCAAAATTAGCACATCGGGGTGAGAATTTGCCAAAAATTGTTTGCAATTTGGGCATTTTCCGCACGAAGAATTGGTGTTGCAAACTAACGAACGGGCAAAAGATAGCGCAATTTGGTTATTTTTTTCTTTATCTGCTGAAAAGAAAAGATAGGCGTGCGATATGTCCCCGCCCAATTTAAGTGAAGAATAAGCATCTGTGTTTTTAATGCACTCCAACATATTTTTATTATAGCATAATCTTTGAAATTTTACAAATGAAATCAGTTGACTTAAACTTTTATTTGTTTTATATTAATAATAAGTATAAGGAGGGTTTTTATGTCAACAACTAAAAGGTCATTTATGCTTTCGGGTTCAATCATAGGCATCGTGCTTTCGGTGGTTTGGATTGCTTTTGGCTCAATTCTTATCATTTTAGCACCATATCTCACAACTGATAATTTTGTGAAAATTTATGAGAGCGACACAGTAAATTATGAAAAACATCTGGATGATGCCGGAGAAATTGATTATTTCATTGAAAAGGGCACTGACCCAGAAGTAAAAGTCTATGTGAAGGATTTGGATTCTCTTTCAAAAGTTTTGCGCACATCTTTAAAAGTGTTTGGCGGTTTAATCGTTGGCGTGCAGGTGGCAACACTTGTGTTCAGCATCCTAGTTATAGGTGCGTCTGTTCGTGGGAGTAGCAAGATTGGCTCAATCATCACCTTACTGATATTAAGCATCTTTAGTTTCAATATTCTCACATTTGCATTTATGATTGTTTGCTTGTGCTTAAAAGATAAGCCAGAAGTAGGATTAGAGAAGCAACAAGCATAACAACAAGACAATT
>CANRGF010000014.1 GCA_947630075.1 uncultured Clostridia bacterium | reverse complement strand
CAGTTGCTTTTTGCAAAATGCCCTTTGAAACAGCAGAATCAATAAGCGAAAAAGTTTGGCTCAAAAGTTTTTGAGCATTTTCAGTTTCTTTATTGTCAACAGCCAATTTATATTTTTTCACATAAGTTGCAATTTTAGATTTGCAAGATTTATTTTCCATTGTCTGCCTATCAATAACATTGATGCGTTTCTTGGCGGATTTAATATTTGCCATATAAACCTCCATATCACAGCTATTTTAACACATAATTTTGCAAATTGCAAGTGCTTTAACAATATTTTTTCAATTTCATAAACTATATTATGTTGAAAAAATTAAAGCCAACGATAGCAATCATTGATAGTGGAATTGGGGGAGTTAGCGTTTTAAAACGGCTAATTGATAAATACTCTTACGGAAATTACATATATTTTGCGGACAATCTAAATATGCCTTATGGAGCAAAAAGCAAACATTTCATAAGAAAGAGAATTAAAGACATTGTGGGCATGTTAAAGGATAAATATCAAACAGATTTAATAATTTTAGCGTGCAACACGGCGTCCTCGTGTATTGATATTAACGAACTAAAAGGAGTGGTTTGCTTGCCATTTAACCACTCGCAAACTTATTTTGCCACACCACTAACCAAAAAAAATTTACCCGACTTTGATATAATTGCGGATAGCACTCTTGCGCACTTAATTGAAAAACACATCTTTGAGCTAACAAAATTAGAAAAAATAATTAAGCAACATATAAAACGATATGGCTTGCAAACATATCAAGAATTGACCCTTGCTTGCACGCATTTTGAACTTGTTAAGGATATATTCGAAAGGTTTTTGCCAAACACTAAACTTATAAACAATAGCGAAAACATTAATGTTAATTTTCTGCCAGAACAGACTTCTTTAAACATCTTATTTTTGCAATCAAAAGAAAGTGATGCTTATGAAGAAAAGTTCTATAAATTGTTGGGGAGATAAGTTATGTGTGGCATATATGGTTATATAGGCAAATTAAACGCCTTTGAAGAAGTTTTAAATGGTTTAAATTTGTTGCAATATAGGGGATATGATTCTTGCGGAATTGCCTACCACGCAAAACGCGGTTTTAAAATTGAAAAAGCGGTGGGCACTCTATCAAACTTAAAACGCCCACGCACATCTCCATCTCTTGCCTTTGGGCACACCCGCTGGGCAACAAATGGAGTGGTTAGCCTAGAAAATGCTCACCCACATGTTTCTTATAATAATGAGTTTGTTGTGGTCCATAATGGAATAATCAATAATGCAGAAGAATTAAAAAATGAATTGCAAAAGAAAAATATCACATTTTATTCTCAAACAGACACCGAAGTGATTGCAAACCTATTGGCAGATATGAATGGCGAAATTGACAAACGCGTGCTTTCGCTCTTTAATCTTTTAAAAGGCAGTTTTTCATTAATTATTGGGCACAAAAGTGGGGTGATTTATGCCGTGAAGAGATTTAGCCCGCTAAACATCCTTAAATGTGCTGACGGCATCTATATATCAAGCGATAGTGCAAGTTTAAAATCTGGAGAGATTTATTCTTTCAAAGATTTTGACACATTAAAAATTGAAAATGGTGTAATTCACAGCTTGAATGATTTTAAACTTGAATTTAAGAATTATGAAAACGACACAGCCACACTAAGCCTAAATGGATTTAAACATTTCATGAAAAAGGAAATTTTTGAAACTCCAAAGGCGATTTTAAACACCTATAATAATCTATCTAAGCAAAAAAATATTTTAAAGATTTTCAAAAAGCGCAAGAAAATCACAATGCTTGCGTGTGGCACAGCCTATCACTCGTGCTTAATTGGAATGGAGCTTTTGAAAGAGCAAAAATTTGAAATGTCCACTGCATTAGCATCTAATTATAAAGTAAGGCAAAAAATCAAGAAATCGCACCTTCACATTATCGTGAGCCAAAGCGGTGAAACGGCAGATTGCATTAAGGTGGCGGAAAATATAAAGACATTTGGCGGAAAGATTTTGTTGATAACAAACGAAGCAAGGAGTTCGCTAACTCAATTTGCCGACTATCTCATACTAACAAAAGCAGGCAAAGAGATAGCTGTGGCAAGCACAAAAACATATTGTTGCCAGATTTTCACTTTTGCATATATTACAATGGCACTAAATAATCAGCTGTCATCTTTAGATATAAACAAACTAACGCAAGACCTTGAAGTGTTTATTTCATCAATAAATATGCAGTCGCTTGCAAAACAACTCAAAGATTATCAAAACATGATTTTAGTTGGCAGAGATGTGGATTATATCACTCTTTTAGAAGCCAGCTTAAAAATTAGAGAAATTGACTATGTTTACACTTTGCCAATGTATTCTGGTGAATTAAAGCATGGCACACTTTCACTGATAAATGAAAATAGCCTTGTCATCACGCTAAACACAGATGCCAATTCAAACAAATTAAAAACTGTGATTAATGAAATTTGCTCTAGGGGTGGCGAGGTGGTTGAATTTGAAAACTATATAAATGTAAATGAAGGCTTTTTGTTTAAACCTATCTTTAACATTATCCCATTTCAACTTTTAAGTTATGAAATTGCCATTGAAAAGGGGCTAAACCCCGATATGCCAAGGAATTTGGCAAAGAGTGTAACCGTTGAATGATTAAACATACCATTTCTTTTTCCCTAAAATGATTTCATTGTTTAATAAATTCACTAAGAAATCTTTTGGGCGCAATGTAAAAGACTTTTCTTCGCCATCAGTTTTAAGTGTATATTTCACTTCTTCAAAACTAAACACATCGTTATCAACAAGTTCTATTTTGCCCGATTTTTCACTGATTTTTTCAAATAAAGTGTGATTTGAATTCACTTCCTTAATCACTTCATACACTTTTGATTTAACCGCGTTAAAACTTATTTTAGCACCGTATTTATCTAATTCCACACAAAAATTGCTTCCCACATTAAAATTTTCTTTTGGCGGATTGCTCAATTTGAAATAGTCATACTTTTTAAATCTTTCGAGGGCAGAAGCTGGCTGAACAATGATATTGTTTTCATCATATTCTATCGCGTCAAAAGGCATTTTTTCAACACCTTCCGGCTTAATAAAGTCGACAACAGTTTTCCCTTGATATAAAGATTTAAATATGTCTTTATTTATTTGTGTTGGCTCGTTAGAGCTCTTTAATTCACTTGGAAGTTTGTTGGTTTTAATGCTGCCAATCCAAGTTAGAACGGTGTGGTTTGGCGTGTAAGCAATGTTAAAAATGTCCGTGTTGTCCGTGCCATTAAAAGCTGTGCCTGTTTTGCTGGCAATCGGCAAATTCAATTCTGCCAGACGCTTAGCAGTGCCTGAATATGTGCAATCTTTTAGCATGTCTGTTAAAAGGAAACAATCTTCTTTGTTTAAAATCGTTTGAGAATATGGCTGATATTGATATATCACTTTGCCATTTTCGTCAAGGATTTTATCCACAAAATTAAAACCATTATATTGCCCTAAATTTGCAATGGTGGAGTAGGCGGATATAAGGTCAGTCAACTTAATTCCTTTTTTTAGTGAACCAAGGGCAGTGCTTAAATTATAATCCGCCTTATCCAAATTAATTCCAAGTTGGCACAAAATCTCGCCGGCCTTTTTCAATCCAACGCAATCTAAAAGTTTAACCGCCGGAACATTCAAAGAGTTTTTTAATGCATCTCTCGCACTAATGTAACCATAAAATTTGTTGTCTGCATTGTTTGGCGAATATCCGTTGAAGTCAATAGGTTCATCCAGAATTTTAGTTGATGGCGTCAATATGTTGTCTATTATACAAGGCAAATACACAACAAGTGGTTTTAATGTTGATGCGGGTTGCCTAACTAAATTATGAAGATTGTATATGCTGTTTGCGTAAAACGCTTCCACCTTGCCATCATTGTTTAAAACAATTGATAGTCCATCCAAATCATAATTATGTTGTTTTTCACTAGACCCAATAGTGTCATTATTGGTAGCAATAACCATGTTTTGCGTTTCGTCATTTTTAAATGTTACTAGTTCATATTTCTTGTTTATTAATTCTCTTTCGCTTATATTTAATAGTTGGCACGCTTCGTAAATTGCTTCCTTTTCATAACTGTGCTCAAAGTTTGTGGCAGAAAGTTTTATGGGTGAATTGATTATTTCGTCATACTCTTCATTGGAAATGTCTTTTGATGATAGAAGTGCCTTTGCCACAACATTTCTTCTTTTCACGGCATTATCCAAGCTTCTAGTGGGAGAATAGTAAGAAGGAGATTTAATTATTCCAGCTAAGCAACAAACTTCATTTATTGTTAAGTCCTTGGCGCTTTTGTTAAAATACGCTTGGCTTGCGTTCTCAATTCCATAGGCGTTTGCACCAAAATATATTGTGTTTAAATACATTTCCAAAATTTCTTTTTTTGAAAACTTTTTCTCCATTTTAATTGATAGCACAATCTCTTTAATTTTTCTATTTAATGTTTTTTCATTAGTGAGCAGAGCATTTTTAACAAGTTGCTGACTTATTGTTGACGCCCCTTGCGATTTCGATTTCGTGGCCAGATTAACCATAAAAGCCTTTGCAATTCGCTTTATGTCATATCCTTTATGCTTAAAAAATCGTTTATCTTCAGTGTCCACAAACGCTTTAATCACATATTTAGGAAGACTATCAATGTCAACAATAGAGCGGTTTGTGTTATATAATGTGGTTTCAGTCATAGATGAAGAGTAAACCTTGATGCCATTATTTAAGCTTGTCAATTTGTTAATGTCTAGGTCATATTTATTGTAAAAATAGGCAGTAACCAGTCCAAACGAAATAAAAACGACCCCACAAATTAGGCATAAAACAATCAATATTTTTTTCCATCTAGCAACTTTCTTTTTCCCCATCAAGCCTATTATTTGCAAAAAAGCTCAATTAATAAGCAAAATTGATAAAAATAGTTGAAAAATAGTTAAATTTATTATATAATAATAAACATGAATAGCTATGAAGGAAAAACATTTAACATAAACACATACGGATGCCAAATGAATGTGCACGAAAGTGAAAAAATTCGTGGCATTTTGCTGTCTTTGGGAATGGAGGAAATTGATAACTCAATAGATGCAAATGTGGTGGTTTTCAACACTTGCTGCATTCGAGAAGGGGCAGAAGATAGAGCTTATAACAACATTATGGCTTTGAAACCTGAAAAGGCTAAAAACAAAAACAAAATCCTGGTTTTGTGTGGATGTATGCCTCAGCAAAAAAAGGGTAAATACAATTTAAAGGACAAGCTCTCTTTCGTTGATATAATAATCGGCACGCACAACATCAATATGCTCGCTCAATATTTGCTAAGATTTGCCATGAACCATCAGCCAATATATGAAATCGTTGAAAAGCCAACTGGCAATATGGACACGGATCTTTGCGTGCGAGATGACAAAATAAACGCCTATGTCAACATAATCTATGGCTGCAATAAGTTTTGCACCTATTGCATTGTCCCGTATGTTAGAGGCAGAGAAAAAAGCCGCCCATTTCACGACATATACGATGAAGTTAAAGATTTAGTGCAAAATAAAGGTTATAAGTTTATCACTTTGCTTGGTCAGAATGTCAACTCTTATGGCAAGGATTTAAGCGAACCGATGACCTTTGCTGAGCTATTGCAAAACCTTTGCAAGATTGAAGGCGATTTCAAAATTAAATTTATGACATCTCACCCAATGGATTTTGGCGATGATATCATCAAAGTTATGAAAACGGAAGAAAAGGTGGCCAAAGCCCTGCATCTACCTGTGCAATCTGGCAGCAGTGCAATTTTAAAGCGCATGAATAGGCACTATGATGTGAAGCAATATATGACCATTATAAAGAAAGTGAAGCATGCAGTGCCAAACATATCACTTTCTACCGACATAATTGTGGGTTTTCCGGGAGAAACCGAAAGTGATTTTAATAAAACCTTAAAACTGCTAAAAAAGGTTAAGTATGACCAAGTTTTTGCATTTATGTATTCTAAAAGGTCTGGCACTCCGGCCGCCGAGTTTGAAGACCAAGTCGATGAAAAGGAAAAGAACATTCGCGTAAATAAACTTTTAAGGCTTCAAAAAATTATTCAAAAAGACCAAACGAAGAAATACTTTAAAAAAGTGTTTAATTGTTTGATAAAGCAAATCAATGGGGTATCTGTGGGCATAACTGACGGAGGCAAAGAGATATATATTCCAAATTATAAATTTGTGAACGAAAATTATTTTGCTAATGTTAGGGTGGAAGACATTAGAAATCATAAGCTTTCAGGAGTGATATATGGCAAAAGATAAAGAGTTGAAAGAATCCCCAGCCATGCGCCAATATTGGCAAATTAAGAGCCAATACCCAGATTGTATTGTCTTTTTTCGCTTGGGCGATTTTTATGAAATGTTTTATGACGATGCAAAAATCGCAAGCAAAATTTTAGATTTGACCTTAACAGGAAAGGATTGCGGTTTGGACGAACGAGCACCTATGTGCGGTGTGCCGTTTCATGCGTATGAAAGTTATGCTCAAAAACTATTAGAGAGAGGCTTCAAAATCGCAATAGCTGAGCAAACAGATAAATTTGTGAATAAAATCATGCAACGCGAAATTGTGAGAGTTATCACACCTGGCACGATTGTGGACACTTCTATGCTTAACGACCGCAAAAACACCTATATAATGTGTTTTTATAAGAACAAAAATGCCGTTTCGTATGTGTATAGCGATCTTTCCACAGGAGAATTTTGTGTGGGCGAATATTCTGGCGAGAATGTTGCCAATTATGTGAATGACCAAGTAGTTAGAGTGATGCCTGCCGAAATTATTTGCAATGAAGAGATGTTTGAACTTTCTAAAACACTTCCATGCGTTACAGATAGAGGCCAATTCAAGTTTAATTTATATAACGAATGGGCTTTTTCTTCCGCAAACGCAGAAAAGGCCATTTTAAAGCAATATAATTTAACATCTTTGAAAGGTTATGATTTTGATAAAACTAATTGCAAGGCCGCCATTGGTGCACTTTTGCAGTATTTCCAAGAGACGCAAAAGCGAGATTTAAAGCACATAAAAATGCCTAGATTAATTGTTGATGAGCAGTTTATGTATGTGGACACAAACACTAGGCGAAATCTAGAAATAGAGCAAACTATGCGGGACGGAGGCAAAATTGGCAGTCTGCTTTGGGTGTTGGACAACACTCTAACAAGTGGTGGCGGCAGAATGCTGAGAAATTGGGTTCGTCAGCCGTTGCTGTCTATTGAAAAAATTAATAAAAGGCTAGATATGGTGGATTGTTTGGTGCATAACCCTATATGTATGGCTGAATTAAAGCAGTTGCTAGACCAAATTCAAGATGTTGAAAGGCTAGTTGGCAAAATATCCTATGGCAATATCACGCCAAGAGATTGCCTTGCATTATCTAGTTCTATCTCACAAGCTTCCCCAATAAAACAGGTTATATTGAGCACACAAAATGCAAATCTTATTGAAATTGCAGATAAAATTGCAGATGTGTCAGATATTGCCAACACAATTAATATGGTGATAGACGAAAAAGCGTCCTCTTTATTGCGAGATGGAAACTATATCAAATCTGGTTTTAATCCGCAGTTAGACAAGTTTCGTGAACTAAAAAATAATGCCGAGCAATTTATCTTAGCATTGCAACAACAAGAAAGAGAGTCAACAGGCATTAAAAATTTAAAGATAGGTTATAATCGTGTGTTTGGTTACTATATTGAGGTAACCAAACAGTTTAGCGACCAAGTGCCTTTTAGATACATACGCAAACAAACGATTTCAAACAATGAGAGATATATCACTGAAGAACTAAAAAATTTGGAAGAACAAATCCTAACAAGCAACGAAAATGCCATAAAACTTGAAGAAGAAATCTTTTCAAATTTAAAACTTCAATTGCTAGATTACGCCACTGTCTTGCAAGACATTGCAATTGCTCTATCCACTATAGACTGTATCTATTCGTTAGCTGAAGTGGCTTTGCAAAATAATTACACTCGCCCAACATTCAACCAAAACAACGAAATAAACATTGAAGAGGGCAGACATCCAGTTGTTGAAAAGATGCTAAAACAAGATAGCTTTATTTCCAACGACTGCAAACTAAATTCTGCCGACCAAAGAACAATAATTTTAACTGGCCCAAACATGGCAGGCAAATCAACTTATATGAGGCAGGTGGCATTAATCACTTATTTGGCACATATTGGCAGTTTCGTGCCAGCCGAGAAAGCAGACTTGTGCTTGGTTGATAGAATATTCACTCGTATTGGAGCTAGTGATGACTTAGCAGTTGGGCAATCCACTTTCATGGTGGAAATGATAGAAGTTGCCAACATATTAAATTATTGCACAAACAATAGCCTTATCATTCTTGATGAAGTGGGTAGGGGCACATCAACATTTGACGGACTTTCGATTGCTTGGGCAGTGGTTGAATATCTATCAAAAAAACTTAAAGCTAAAACTCTTTTTGCCACACACTATCATGAATTGATGCGAATGGAAGGACTATATGACGGAGTTAAAAACTTTTGCATATCAATCAAAGAGATTGGCGGAAAGTTGGTGTTTTTACGCAAAATTATGCGCGGAAGTGCCACCAAGAGTTATGGCATAGAGGTGGCTAGCCTTGCTGGTTTGCCACAAGAAATTATAGACCGCTCTAAAGAATTAATAAGAGAATTTGAAGACGAAAAACAAGTTAATAAAAACGAAAAGGAAGGGGAGATTACCAATATTCTTAGGGAAATTGACATAAACAAACTCTCTCCACTAACCGCCTTTGACACATTAGTTCATTTGATAGATATTGTAAAATAAGGAGATTAAAATGGCAATTAATATCTTAAATAGCATGATTATCAACCGAATTTCCGCTGGTGAAGTGGTGGAAAGCCCTTTTTCCGTTGTAAAAGAATTGGTGGATAATTCACTAGATGCCGGTGCAACCAAAATTTCAGTTGAGATTAAAAATGGTGGAATAGACCAAATCATAGTTAAAGACAATGGCAAGGGCATTGAGCAAGAAGACCTTGTTAAAGCCTTTTTACCTCACGCCACAAGCAAAATCAGCTCGGTTGAAGACTTGGAAAGTATTTCAACTCTAGGGTTTAGAGGAGAAGCATTAGCAAGCATATCTAATGTAAGCGAAACTTGCTTGATTTCAAAAACTCAGTCTTGCGACTGCGCATATAAAATTGAAGTTGATGGTGGCAAATTTGGTGAGCCAGAGCCAAGTGCACTAGACTGTGGCACACGAATTGAAGTAAATAACTTGTTCTTTAACACCCCCGCTAGGCGTAAGTTTTTAAAGAAGCCAAAGCAAGAAGAAAATCAAATCACAAACATCATTTCAAGATATATTTTAGCAAATCCCTCAATCAACTTTAAATATGTGGTAGACGACAAAACAATTTTTCAAACCAATGGAAAAACTCTTTTAGATGCAATATATTGCGTATATGGAGATGAAATTACTCAAAATGTTATGCCTATAAACAAATATAAAGGGAACATCTCAATAAGCGGATTTGTTTCAAAGGTTGGGTTTTCAAAGCCAAACACCACATATCAAACGCTTATAATAAATGGCAGATATGTTGTGGATGAAATCGTTTCGAAGGCCGTTTATATGGCTTTTGAAGAATATTTAATGACTAGGCAATTCCCTTTTTATGTGATAAACATCAATATGCCAAACATTGATATTGATGTCAATGTCCACCCAAGCAAACTAAATGTTAAGTTCGCTGAGCCATCAAAAATCTACGATCTAGTGTTCACTGCATGCTCTTCTGCAATTTTTAGTCAACTAAACCCCAAAACGGAAGCACCAAAGCCGATAATTTCAACCGACCCTTTAATAAAGACGGACATCAATTCGCTAAAAGAAATCGAAATAGAGCCAAACACTAGGTCAACATCATCATACGATGTTGAATTGAGGCAAACTAATTTTTCTCCTATCACAATGTTTGATTTAAAAACTGAGCAGCCAAATCAAGAAAATCATCCCGCACAAAATCTAGAGACAACACAAGAATATAAAAATCTTGAAGATGTGCCTGATTTTAAAATTGTTGGAGAACTTTTCAACGAGTTTTTAGTGCTAGAGAAGGGCGAAAATATGCTGTTGGTAGATTTTCATGCCGGTCATGAGCGCCTAAACTACGATAAACTAACTGAAATGTTGAAAGCCAGAAATGTGGTTGTGCAAGACTTATTAGTGCCTTATGTCCAAGAGATGTCGCCCGTTGAAGTGGATTTCATCTTGAACTTAAAAGACGAATTGTCTTCACTCGGCTTTGATGTGGACGCGTTTGGTGATAAGAAAATCATTATCAATTCTATCCCTATGCAACTAAAAGATATTAACTTAAAGAATTTCGTTGATGACATTGTGCACGATTTTAAAAATTTAAAACCTTCTTTAAATAACGAAATTCGTCATTATCTTATGCAAAAAGCATGCAAAAGCAGTGTGAAAAGCGGAATGAAACTTAGCGAAAGGGAAATCATGGAATTATTAAAAAATCTTGATGATAAAAATCCGGTTTTGCTTTGTCCGCATGGCAGGCCGGTAATCACCGTGATTAGCCGTGCACAAATAGAAAAATGGTTTAAGCGAATTGTTCAATGAAAAAAATTGTTGTAATAACAGGACTAACCGGTACGGGCAAATCAGCATTGGCAGTTAAAGTTGCCAAGTCTTTTGATGGAGAAATTATCTCTGCCGATAGCGTACAAATATATAAAGGCTTAGATATTGGCAGTGCCAAAGTAAGTAAAGAAGATAGAAAATCGGTTGCTCATCACCTTATAGACATTGTTGAACCAAACGAAACTTATAATGTTGGGCAGTTTGTTTTGGATTGCCAAAAAGCTATAGAAGAGATTGAGAGAAGAGGCAAAATCCCTATAATAGTTGGAGGCACAGGGTTATATATCAAAGCCCTAATTGAAGGCTTTACGCTTGGAAACACCGCTTCTCACGATGAATTTAGAGAGAAATATACCAATTTAGCCAAAGTTAAGGGCAATGACTATGTTTGGAATATTCTAAAAAGCAAAAATCCTGATAAGGCTAATTCAGTGCATCCTAACAACATCAAAAGAGTGATAAGATATTTAGAGATTGAAGAATTTGGCGATTTTAAAGAGAAATCAACATCTATTCTGTCTGGACATGAAGTGTTGCCTTTGGCAATTATTGAAGAGCGCGAAATTATCTATAAAAAAATCAATGAAAGAGTGGATGAAATGCTAAGGTTAGGATTGCTTGATGAAGTCTTAACACTTAAAGAACAGGGAGCAGAAGAGAGTTGGCAGTCCATGCAGGCAATAGGCTATAAAGAGTGGTTTAGCTATTTTTCAGGGGAAAACAGCCAAGAAGATGTGATAAACTTGATAAAACAGCATTCGAGAAACTATTGCAAGCGACAACTAACATTTTTAAAGACAATTAAAGGGCTAAAATTTTGCTCAATCAAGGAAGCCGAGCAATTAATTAAGGAGTTTTTATGATTTCAATAGATAGAAAAATTTTAAGTTTTATTGACGAATGTGAAAACACAGCGAAAGATAAATTTGCAGAAATTGAAAAGATTGAATTTGCCAATCAGTTGAAGGTGCTTAACGCCTTTATAGACAATTCTGTGGAGGCACACCACTTTATTGGCAGTTCTGGATATGGGCATAACGACATAGGCAAAGAAAAGCTCTGCAATGTTTTTGCAACAGTTTTTCACTCTGAAGCTGCTTTTGTTAGCCCTTTAATTAGTTGTGGGACTGAAGCTATAAGCCAGACATTGTTGGGATTACTGCGCCCAACAGATTGTGTGTTGTGTATATCAGGCACACCATATGACACATTAAAGCAAGTCATTTTCGGGGTTGAAGGCAAGGATGTGGGTTCGCTTAAAGACTACGGAATTGCTTATCACGAAGTTGATTTGCTTAATGGTGAATTTGATATTAATGCTATTATCACCGCCATTGAAAAATATAAGCCTAAAATGATTTATATCCAACGCTCAAGAGGTTATTCATTAAGAAACGCTTTGTCTATTAAACAAATTGCAGAAGTTATAATCAGCGTTAGGCTTCACACAAATGCAAATATCGTTGTGGATAATTGCTATGGTGAATTTACTGAAGAGGACGAACCAACAGATGTTGGGGCGGACTTAGTAGTTGGCTCACTTTTGAAGAATATGGGGGGAGGAATTGCTCCAACGGGCGGTTACATTGCTGGAAAAAAAGAGTTGGTTGAAAAAATAGTGTTTAAAATGATGAGCCCCGCTTTGAGTGCGGATAATGGCTCATATTCTCCAGGTTACAAAGCCTTTTTTGAGGGATTATTTGTTGCACCACATATTGTGGCAGAAGCGAAAAAGGTGGCAACTCTCGCAAGCGCTTCGCTATCAAAATTGGGCTATAAAACCACACCAAGTCTAAATGAGCATATTTCGGATATAGTATGCACCATTGAGTTTAATGATAAAAATAAACTTTTAAAGTTTACAAACGCAATCCAACAATCTAGCGCAATAGATAGCAACTGCCAAATTGAAGCAGGTGAGATGGACGGCTATGAGGACCTAATCGTTATGGCAAGTGGCAGTTTCAATCAAGGCAGCAGCATAGAACTGAGTTGTGATGGTCCAATGCGCCCGCCTTATGCTGCGTTCTTGCAAGGCTCTCTTTCTTATGCACATGGCAAAATTGGCTTAATTAATGCAATTAGTGCAATAGTGGACAAAAAAGAGGTTTAAATGAAAAAGGTAGTAATTTACACTGACGGTGCTTGCAGTGGCAACCCGGGCGCAGGCGGATGGGGTGCTATTTTATTCTATAAGGGCAGCAAAAAGGAAATAAGTGGTTTTGACCCAAACACAACGAACAATCAAATGGAATTGACTGCAGCAATTAAAGCATTAAATAGCCTAAAAGAGCCCTGCGAAGTTGAATTATATAGCGATAGTGCCTATTTAGTTAATGCTTTTCTAGAAGATTGGGTAACGAAATGGCAACTCAACGGATTTAAGTCGTCAAACAAAAAACCTGTTCAAAATGCTGATTTATGGCAGCAAATTATTGAGCTAAATAATATTCATAAAATAAAATGGATAAAAGTTAAGGGACATGCCGATAATGTTTATAACAACCGCTGCGATGAGTTGGCAACGGGAGAAATCTCAAAACACAAATCTTAAATAAGATGTAAAATTGCTTGATTTATGAGTTT
>CANRGF010000013.1 GCA_947630075.1 uncultured Clostridia bacterium | reverse complement strand
ACCCCCATGTTTAATTCAATTATTGCCTAAAATGATGCCATTTTAGTTGCAACTGCCTAATTTGATGCCATATAATAAGCATAGGAGTTGTTATGAATAATAAAAATCAAACCGCTTGCTTCACGGGGCATAGGCCACAAAAGTTGCCTTGGGGATTTAATGAAAATGATGTTGACTGTCTTGCCATGAAAGAAATTGCGAAAATTGAAATCCAAAACGCAATAATCAACTATGGCATAACCCATTTCATCTCTGGTATGGCAATAGGCTTTGACATGATCGCAGCCGAACTTGTTTTAGAGTTGAAAAAGGACTATCCGTTCATTACTTTGGAATGTGCAATACCATGCAAAGAGCAAGACAAACTTTGGCGAAAACAACAAAAACAAAGATATAAAAATATTTTGTCGCAAGCGGACAAAGTGACCTATGTTAGTGATAGGCCATATTTTGACGGTTGTATGCAGAAAAGAAATAAGTATATGATTGACAATTCTTCTGTGCTTATAGCACTTTTCAATGGCGAGACAGGTGGCACAAAACAAACGGTTGACTATGCAAAAGAAACGAACTTAACCATATTGACTATTAAGCCCTAAAAGCACTCATTTGTAGAAAACAAAAAGGTATTAAAAAGAATAGCACATTAGCTATCCTTTTTATTTTTGACACGCAACAATTATACAAATTATAAGTGCAACCAAACTAATAATTCCCAAAGGAATAATTCCAGCTACAAAACCACCTATCATTGCTATAAATGAAGCAACACCAAGACCCACAGCAACGGGATGAGAAGTAGAATTGCTACTATTGTTTGAATTTGAACTTTGTGTATATGGACGCGAAGAATTTGTTGTTGTAGATTGAGTTGTAGCAGATTTTTTCTTAATAATTTTATTACATTTATCCACAATATCTTTTGATTTGCTTTCTCCATAATCTGAACGATATGCACGGAGATCGTATAACTTTGATTTGACGGTTATACCAGCAATTTCCCAATCCTCTGGAAATGCTTTGAGCATATCTAATAACCACGCACCTTTTGGTGTTAGACCATATCCATATCCACCATATTCCGGCACAAATTCAATAAGAGAAAGAGGCATAAAACAAGCTGCTTTTATATTTTCAAAAAGATTCTTATATTGTTCATCTAACAATACTATAGGATAAAATTTTGCTGTGAAACTATCAACTATGCCCGGGGTTATTACTTTTTTATCTAATGTGGAACAAAACGTAGTGTAATTTATTGGGCGTCGAAAGTCTTTCTTCATATCTTCTAAAATCATTTCGGTATTTTTAATTTTAATGTTTATATCTCCAAAATCCTTATTAAAAGTTGAGAAATCCATCAACATATTGGTAAGAATAATTCTATGTTCTTTGTTTGATATTACTTCTCTAATCTTAGAGCAGAGATCAAAGATAGAATCTGTGTCATTGATATTTTCAATGTCATCAACATATTCATCATACCAATCTTCACCTTGAGAAACAATATCTATAAAATTTTTTATCGCATAGTCTCCGTCACAATGCAAATTATTCTCAATAACATAATCATAATTTGCTTGCGCACTTTGTTGTTGGCTCACAAGAAATTTATAATCATATTTTCCAATGTTATTAAAAGACAAAAAATCAATAAAGACTGTTGCCAAGGGTTTTAATAGATTTACAGCATCCTCTTTTTTTAGTGGTTTTGCAAGACTAATAAAATATTTGTTTAATATAGCACCTTTTGCAACTAACTTCTTGTTCAACATATTAAGTGTAGCTTTATAACTTCTGTAGAAAGTCTCATTTTTATAGATAGAACTATTAAGAGAAGATATGTATTTCATAGCATTTTCAAAAGCTGTTTCATCATCCACATTGTTAAGAAGTTCAATAGAAGAACTTATGCTATCCATAAAAATATCACAAAGTTCTTTTTTTAACTTTTCGTCTGAGATGCCAATAACAACTCTATATAAAGAATTTGTATCCTTGCTATTGATTGCGTTTAAAACTTTGGATACTCTTTTTTTTAGTTCCGATAAAACACATTCAGAAAATTCTTGATATAATTCAGGAGTTATTTTTTCGGTCGCAAAATCGTCAAAATTTACCAAATTGTTTAACAAATCATTATAAACTTTTGCACTAAACTTATACTTTGAAATAGACGTTTCAAAATTTGAAACAACTGCAACGCATAAGGCGTTTTTTTCAACAGGAGAGAGAACTGACAAATCTTTATGCTGATTTAAAAAATCCAAGTCATAGATGTTTTCCCCACGTTTTTTTGAAAAAAGTTTTTCTGCTAATAATTCATTTTTGTTATTGATAATTTTTACATATTGCGGCAAAACTTTACGCAAGTTTGGCTTTGTTTGAAACATTTTCAACAACTGCGCTTGCGAAGTTTCTGCATCAATTTCAAATTCATCAAATAAAGTTTGATTTTTGAATTTCATTTTCGTTTCCTTTTATTATTAACCACAGAAAAATTCATTTTTTGTAATACCTCTGAATGATATTTTATACACGGATTAAAAACCTTGTCAATAGTTCCATCTGGTAATTTTTTATTTTCGCTTTCTATTATTTTTCCAATTTCCTCTTGTTGCAAATTGCCATTTTTTAACTGCTCTTCATAGTTTTTGCCGACTAAATCTTTAACAGACAATCCATTGCGATCCAAGCACTTGAGAAAGTTATTCTCATAGAAATTTAGAAACTTCTCATAAAATTTCTTTCCGTCTCTCGAATTTGAATTTGCTCTTAATTCAACAAGAAATGAAAAAGCAGGGTTTATGAGATTTGCAAAATCATAGGCTTTTTTTGAACGTAAATTTCTCAACTCGTTTTTTAAGTCTTCAATTACATTATCAGTTGTTTTTCCAATATATTCTTCTCTTGGACTAAACTGATCTATCGTTATGGATTCTGGATTTTCCTCAAACTGTCTTATCCATCTTTCATTTGGGAATTTTGTGCAATAATCATCAACCTTTTCAGCATAATTGCCTTTCAATAAGTAAACGATAAATATTTGTAATCTACAAGCGTCTTTATCATATTTGAAATATTCTAAATAGCGTGTTATATACTCAAAAGCAGATAAATAATTGCCTTGTTTTGTTAGGTTTAAGGCTTGGTTATAAAAGTTATAAGTGCTAAAACACAACTTTTCATAATCTTGTAAGTCGTATCCACATTTTACGCAATTTTTGTCAGTATATTTGTTTTCTGCATTACATAATGGGCATCTAAAAATTGAACTATCTGTTGAGAAGTTGTTGTATTGCTGAAATAAAAATTCATAATTTCCCATTAGTCTTTGCTAACCCTCCCGGTGAACATAGAGGATTTTTCTGTCAATTCTTTTATGTTTGTCATACTTATAAGCCTCATTAAATCTCTGCAATGATATACCAAATCATCAACGATATGTTGCATTTCTTCGTTTGACATTGTTTCAAAGTTATCAAGTTTTAATGTGTTGACAAAACTAACCACTCTTGAATATTCTTCTTGAAGTTGCATACGCAAAGAAACATCTTGAATAGAATTTAGAGAATCTTCAACGTCTGCCAGAATCTGCATAATAATAGCAAATTCAACTTTTGGATTTTTCTTCAATTCAAGAGTTGTCAAGATGCTTTCAAGCAACTGATAATTTGCCTCCGCGGTTTTGACATCTTCTTTTCTTACGGCTCTCTTTCCGAAATAGATAGCATCATCAACTTTTGACATATCAAATTGTGATTTATCAATACTTTGAGCCGCATTTTTAATTTTTTCACCAAGTTTATCAAAATCTTCTTCTGTTATTTTCATCCTTTCGTTAGGCAATTCTTGAACAAGCGTTTTGTATTTTTCAACAGTATCGGCATAATAAACTTGATCGTTGCTTTGTTTCGCTTCATCTAATTGACGCTTTATGTTTTCTTGCTTTTCAAAAGCTTTTTCCCTATCAGCATCATCTTTGTAATTAGCCACTTTTTTATCAAATGCTCTATCAAGATCTGCCGTTGTTTTCATATCCGCGCCGGTTTGTTCAATTCTACCTTGCAGCTCTTTTCCATCCAAAAGGACATTTAATGTCACATTTCCAAGAACATCAATAGAAACTTTAACGGCAATTCTGCTGCCAATTTTTGTTCCTTGTGGAATATCTACGATAAGCTTATAAATTTCTCTATAACCTTCCTTGACAGGAAGAATAACTTGCTCTCTGCTATATTCATTTATTTTAAAATAGTGAACAGCCTCGCAAGGCAACGATTCGCCCTGATTAACAATAGGGAAGTCAACGATCTCTTGTTTTTCAAGGTCAACAATCTCTATTCTAATTGTTTCGTTTTGGACAGGAGTAGGAGCAATTAAGTCAACTTCGTTTCTGTTTCCTGAAACATCAGACAAGACCTTCCCTTCTGCGTAAATATTATACTTTATATTTTTGAAAGTACTTGAAAAATCAATAGAGAACTCTCTGTTTTGGTCAACTTTTGCTTTGATTTCTTTACCATCCAAAACAACTCCAACCTCTTGAACATCTCCCGACAATACTTTCCCTGTAAAAGTGTAGTTTCCATCAACATAAAATGGGGTATTGACCTCAACTTTAATGTCTTCATCTTCTAAAATAATTGGTAATGTTGCAGCAACAATACCTGCACCAGAACCAACAGCCAAATCAGGTTCAGAAATTTGGATATCCTTTATTAACTTTGTATCAATGTATTTTTTTGTAAGAACATCCTTTACATAAGGAATTTTACGTGAACCGCCAACCATTATAATTGAATCAATTTCATTTAATTCACGGCCACTATCTTTGAATTTTTGTAAAGCCTCTTCACATTTAGAAATAGTATCAGTCACAATTTTATCTTTAATAAGGTTTTCAAACTCTTTTCTTGTAAATTCTTCAACAATTAAGTCAACGCCAGAATTATCTTTAAAGACATCATTATAATTTATAGAAACACTTTCTTCAACAGAAAGATTTTTCTTTACATTTTCAGCAGCAAGAACAAGGGCGGCAAATTTGTTTTTGTCTTTTTGGTTATTATCTATATCTAATTGAATGTCATAGCCGAGTTCGTTGTTTAAAATTTCCAAAAATCTATTTGCAAGAATTTTGTCAAAGTTATCTCCACCAAGATAATTGTCGCCAGCGGTTGCAAGAACAACAGGAACATTATCAATTTTCTCAATAATTGACACGTCAAAAGTTCCGCCACCTAAATCATAAACCATAAATACGCCATTTGAAATATTATTTTTGATAGTATAATTTATGGCTGCAGCCGTAGGTTCTTCCAAAAGCATACAAACATCAATTCCAGCAAGTTCTCCGGCTTTTCTAGTTGCGTCCTTTTGTGCGATATTAAAATACGCAGGCACAGTGATAACTGCTCTGTCATACACAACATTTTTGTCGTCATCAATTTGTTCATTTAACAAGTTTACACAGTGTTTTATAATCTCTGCAGAAATCTCTTCAGGTTTATACTGTTTCTTGTCAACGCTAATTAAAACACCTTTGCCCATACTTCTTTTAACTGATTTTACTTTGTTTTCTTCGCCAGGGGTGTTTTTTGCCTTTGTTCCTGCAACAATGTTGCCATTTTTTATACAAACAATAGACGGAATTGCTTTTTGTTTAAAGTCTTCAACATAAAAGTTATGTCCATCCTTAAAAACTGAAACGGTGCTGTTTGTAGTTCCTAAATCCATACCAAAAGTCTTATGTGTTTTCATTTTTGATCTCCTTTTATACTTTCAAATCCTTCAATCATTTTTCCATAGCCATCAAGTGCATACATATTGAAATAAACAATATATTTTAGAGGCTTTAATTCTGGATAATCGCTTATTGTATATACTTCATATTTGTCTATCATAGTCCCGTTACTACTAGCTACACAACACATACGGCAAAACGAAATGAGTTGTCCATTTTTAGGCTTTATTGATTGTAAATACTCTTTTTCTCCGATAGGCATCATAACTAATACCGGATTCTCAGGGTCAAAGCCATATCCATCACATTTAACATCTTCGTATTTATCACGAATTTTTCTGTCCGCACTTCTCCATAGGTCACCTAAATAAATTCGTCCTTGATTATGATTACAAAGAAATGCCTTTCTGATCCAATATGCTGACTCAACATATTTCTCTCGATAATAACACTGCTCGCCGTAATTGAACATACCAAAGACATCATTTGCTTCTGCGCGCTGTTTTAGCAGTAAAAATTCATCGTCTTCAGCCTTTTTTATAAAAGGGTTTTTAATAAAATTTTCTAATTCATCATCTGAAAGCATACAGCCCTCCGTTTGTTATTATAACATATTTGCCTAAAAAAGCCAACAGTTTTAATATGAGAAAATATGGAGGCCTCAAAGATCAACTTTTTTCAATTTTTGGCAACGATACTTTTCATTGTGGGGCAATAAAGGTTTGATACAAATGTCGCATTTCACGAATTTTTGCAGTAAAAATGCAAAATTTTTGCAAATATGCCGTTTTGTGTTATGTTTTTATCGTGAAATGTTGTATAATAATTTATGTTAAAAGAAAAGTGCCCAAACCCCTTTAAAATAGGGCAATTCAGCACTTTGTAAAATGATATTAAATGATAAAATATGGTGCAAAAATGGGCAAAAACACCATTTTAAAGGGATTACTTCGGAACCATTGAGGAGGGTTCGAGTCCTTCTGGGAGCACCAAAAATCCCCTTACAAGGAGTGCGAATTTGCCATATTTATGGGCAAAAATGAGCATGACGCAGTAATATCTTTTAAGATATTTTAAGGGTGTTCAGCGATTTTGTTTGTCGCTGAATTTTTATTTTTAAAACAAAAAATCATATTTTGCGGTATAGTCCAAATGGGAATAAGCCAATTGCAGAAGGCAACAAAGAAACTAAGCAATATATCACTTAATTCAAAAATTTCCAAAATCCTTGTTCGATAAAATTTAAACAATGTCAGGCAATGCTAGGCAAAATTTTTGAATTTTATTTGCTTTTTGACTGCTAAAGTATTATACTTATACAAAATAGCTAAATTTAGTGGGAGATGAATATGCGTGAGATGTCTGATAAAGAAATTAAAGATTGCATTTATGATTGCATGATTTATTTGGATGAAGTTTGTAGAAAAAATAATATAAAATATTTTATTAGTTATGGCACACTTTTGGGTGCCGTGCGCCATAAAGACTTTATTCCGTGGGATAATGATGCAGATGTTATAATGGACCGAGAAAATTATGAAAAATTTTTCGAAGTGATGCAAAAAGAAAATTCGAACTATAAACTGCTTTCATATTTTTCGGATGATGATTATTTTTATCCTTTTTATAAGCTTGTTGATAAACGCACGAAGTGTGAAGAGTTAACATTTAAAGATATTCGCAATATGGGAATATATGTGGATATTTTTCCAATAGATTATCTGCCAGACGATGAACATGAGCGCATTAAAGTTATTAATAGAATAAAAAGAAAAAGGACATGGCTTAGCCTAAGAAATATTAAATCAACAACTTTTATTAAAAATTTTGTTAAAAGAGCGTTAACATTGTTTCTTAACACTAAAAAAACGGTTAGAGATATTGATATTGAATGTAAAAACTGCACTAAAGGTTGCAATTATATGAGTGTGTTATGTTGGGGAATTAAAGTTTTCAAAAAAGATATTTTTGATGAAATTATTGAGTTAACTTTTAGAGATCATAAATTTTTAGCCCCTAAAAAATATGATGAATATCTCACAATATGCTATGGCGATTATATGACTATTCCACCTGTTGAAAAAAGGATTGTGCATAATTACAAAGCTTATTGGAGAGATTAACACATGGATAAAAAAGATCGTTGCTGAATGTGTGCACTGCTATATTTTTTAAAATAGCCATTTTAATTTTAGCGTTATTCACAAAAAGAAGATTAATTCACATATTTGGCAACGATGCCAATGGATTAAATTCGCTTTTATTTAAGTATAATAGGGTTTTTGTCAGTTGCTAAATTGGGGATTGGAACAGCAATCAGTTTTTCAATGTATGGACCTATTGTTAGGTGTGAAAACCTTTTTCATAATGCTGATATCAACCGTGCTCGGCTACGCATTCAGTGTAAAAATTTCTTTAATCAATGCATATAAAAACAAACCGGAACATTTTATTATGATAGGTTTAGGCCATTAATTGAAGGCATAATAAATTTGATATTGTCTATTGCATTTGTAAAAATGTTTGGCGTGGTTGGTGTTTTGGTTGCAACAATAATAACAAATTTATTAATCTGCCATGTTGTCGAGCCGTATTTCCTTTAAAAAAAGTGTTTAAAACAACTCTAAAAAATATTATATTTTAAATTATCTTTCGATTGCGCTATCTGTGGTTTTGCTTATAATTTTGCATTTCATCATGTTTAATTTTAAAAATATGTGGGCAACCTTGTTTGTAAATGGTTTTATTGCCGTTGGCATTGCAAGTGTCGTTGTGGCACTAATAATGATTTTAAATAGAGAATTCAGGGCAAGAATTATCAATCTTGTTAAATCTTTTGTTTCAAAATTAAAAAAAGCCAAAAAAAATAAATAATATTTGACATTTTTGTCGTTTATTATTACAATAATTTCAAGGAGTTTATTATGCAAGCACTCATTTTAGCGGCGGGCATGGGCAAACGCTTGGGCAAATACACAAGCGATAACACAAAATGCATGGTTGAAGTTAATCATGTTAAGTTGATTGACTTGCAATTAAAATCTATTCTTGATGCCGATATTAAAAAGGTTATTATCGTTGTTGGTTATAAGGCACAAAATTTAATTTCATACATAAACAAAACTTGGCAGAATAAAGGGTTAGATATTGTGTTTGTTGAAAATAAAGATTATGCAACAACAAACAACATATTTTCGTTTTTCTTGGCAAAGGAATTGGCAATTCAAGACGATACAATTTTGATAGAGTCAGACATCATTTTTGAAGGAAGTTTAATTAAAAAAATTAAAGAGACAAATTTTAAAAATGTTGCGGCAATTGCAAAGTATGAAATATGGATGGACGGCACACTTGTAACAGTTAATGAAAATAATTTTATAACGGATTTTATCTCAAAACATGAAATAAATTTTGCAAGCGTAGAAAATTTTTTTAAAACGGTAAACATTTATAAATTTAACAAAACATTTTTAAAAGATATTTACTTCCCGTTTTTAGAAACATATATGCATGTTTATGGTGTTGATAGTTATTATGAAACAATCTTAAAAGTTACTGCAAATTTAAATAAAGATAATATTTATGGCTTAGATATTAAAAACACCAAATGGTATGAAATTGATGATGCGCAAGATTTGGACATTGCAAATGTAATGTTTTCAACGGGCAAAACAAAGTATGATTTAATTATGTCCAAATTTGGCGGTTATTGGCGCTATCCACGAATCAACGATTTTTGCTATTTGGTTAATCCTATTTCCCAACCAAAAGTTTTGTTGAAAAATTAAATTATAAATTTGCAAGTTTGATTTCAAGTTATCCATCTGGGTTAGACATACAAAATTTAAATGCTGAAAGAATTTTTGGTGTTGATAAAAACCACATTTTGGTTGGCAATGGCGCTGCAGAGCTCATAAATTGTTTGGGCCGAATAACGCGTGGCAAAATTGCAGTTGGCGTTCCAACTTTTAATGAATATAAAAGATGCTTTTCAAATTGCGAAATTGAATTGATAGACAATTCTAAATATGATTATAATTTTGATTTGCAAACTTACAAATCGTATTGTGGCAAGGTTGATTTGCTCTGCGTTATCAGCCCAGATAATCCAAGTGGGGCAATGCTAAATAAGGCTCAAGTTTTAGAGTTGTGTGAATATGCAAAAAACACGGGCACAAACATTTTGCTTGATGAATCTTTTGTGGATTTTGCATCAGACGATATGAAATTTTCTTTGCTAAACAATGAAGTTTTGCAAAAATATCCAAATTTAATCGTGGTTAAAAGTATTGGCAAATCTTATGGTGTTGCTGGGCTGCGGCTTGGTGTTTTGGCAACAAGCAACGAACAATTTATTCTAAAAATTAGGCAAAATTTGGCAATTTGGAACATTAATAGCATAGCCGAATTTTATCTTCAAAATTATAATGTTTATGAAAAAGATTATAAAATTGCGTGTGTAAAAATTGCGCAGGAAAGAGAGTTTTTAACTTTCGAGTTGAGCAAAATAAAAGGCATAAAAGTTTATCCTTCTCAGGCCAATTTTATAATGATAAATTTAGGCGAATATAACTCATATAATTTTTGCGTTAAAGCGCTAACAGATTTCAATTTACTTATTAAAGATTTGTCATCAAAAGATTGTTTTAAAAATAAGAATTATGTTCGCATTGCGGTTAAAGACCATAACGACAATCTTAAATTGATTGAATGTTTTAATTCAATTTTAAAAGGTGTTTAAATGATAAATGTAACTGATGAAGAAATAAAGGCCCTAAACATTACCAGCAAAGATATGGTAAATTGGGTTGAATATGGCCTTAAATTAAAGCCAACTTGTGAGCTTCCGCCCAAAACAAGCTTAAAACATACAAATCATATATTTGTTAATTTTATGCCGTGTATGATTCCGGCGTTGGATGTTGTTGGCTTAAAAATTGTTTCTCGTTACCCACAACGCGAAGTTTCATTAAAAAGCACAATAGAAATTTTCGATTTGGAAACGGGCGGAGAACGTCTCAATGCAATGTTAGATGGAAATTTAATTACAACATGGCGCACGGCGGCTGTGGCAGTTCACACCATAAAAACTTTGGCTAAAAAAGATTTTAAAAATATTGCAGTGATTGGTTTGGGCGAAGTTGGCCAAGCATTTTTAAAAATTTTGTTAGATTATTTTAACAACAAAAAACTTACTATCAAATTGTTTAATTATAAAAATAGAGCAAATCAAATTGCTGCAAGTTTTAAAAATAATCCAAATGTAAATTTTGAAATTTATGAAGATTATGTTGAAATGGCCAAAGATGCGGATGTTATAGTTTCCGCCGTAACATATTTAGAAGAGGATTTGGCAGATCCAAGCGTTTATAAGCCGGGTGTGTTAATTGTTCCAATCCACACAAGGGGATTTATTGATTGTGACTTAAAATTTGATAAAATTTTTTGTGATGATTATGGCCACATCAGCGGTTTTAAATATTATAACGAATATAAAAACTGCCATGAAGTGCAAGAAGTTTTAACCAACAAATGCCCTGGCAGAGAAACTGACAAAGAAAGAATTTTAGCATACAACATTGGCATAGCAATACATGATTTAGTGTTTGCAAAAAAGATTATAGACATGATTAAAAGGTGAGATATGGGCAAATTTTATAAAACTTACGCCAGCATTAAAAATACAATTGTTGGCATACCAAATTGCTTTAAAATTGCAGCAGCAAAAACCTATTACCCGGAAAAGAAGCGCAAAAATTATCTGTCAAGGTTATTCAACAATTTTGGGTGGTTGATTAAGAACCACGAAAATTGCTTTATTGTAAATTAAGATTTCAAAGAGATGAATAAAACAAATTAAACATGCCCTCTTCGCAAGTCTCATTGTTGAGAGATAAATTTTTATTTTATAAATACATGTCTTCACTTATTTTTCTTTTTTGTTTGGGTTGAAATGGAGTGCTCGCACACTGTTTAAAATTGCAAGTAGTGTTACGCCCACATCGGCAAACACTGCCGCCAACATGCCCGTGATGCCTATTGTGCCCAATGTTAGGAATGTGATTTTTATGATGGCAGATAAGATTATATTTTGCCAAACTATTTTTCTTGTGTTTTTAGAAATCTCCACTGCCGAAGAGATTTTTTGAGGATTGTCATCCACAATCACCACATCGCTTGCTTCAATGCTTGCTGGCGCACCATTAATTCCCATTGAAAAGCCAACATTTGCCACGGCAAGCGAAGGAGCGTCGTTTATTCCATCGCCAACATATCCCACGCTCATTGTGTTTTTGATCTCTTTTAAAAACTCATATTTTTGCTCTGGCAGAAGTGAAGAATGCACTTCGTCTATGCCCACTTGCTTTGCCACTAAATTTGCGCTCTCAACATTGTCGCCAGAAAGCAGAGCGGTTTTTATGCCCAATTTTTTTAGTTCCTCACACGCCAAAATTGAAGTTGGTTTCACAGTGTCGCGCAGTTCAATGCTCCCAATTTTTTGCTCGTTTTTATAAACTTCAACTGTGGTGGCTTTTAATTCCTTATCTTTTCTGCCAACAAAATAGACGTCCTTTTTGAAAGTATATTCCACGCCTTTGCCCGCCACTTCGTGCACATTTGTTGGCTTTCCTAATTTAATTTTGTTTGCTTCCACAATGGCTTTTGCCAAAGGGTGCAGTGAGTATTGCTCACCAAGGGCGGCGTAAAACAAAATGTCCTTCTTCGTAAACCCTTTTTCTGCAGTTATGGATTTAATTTTGAATTCGCCCGTGGTAAGCGTGCCGGTTTTATCAAACGCCACCATTTTTATGCCCGAGCAGGCGTCTAAGAAATTTGAGCCTTTGATTAATATTCCGCTTTTGCTAGCATTGCCAAGCCCAGAGAAATAGGCGAGCGGAACGCTGATTGCAAACGCACATGGGCAGGACACAACCAAGAAGATTAATCCCTTATAAAATGATGGTTTAAACGCTCCCGTAATTATCCACGAAATGCTGGTTACGAGAAGTGCACACACCACAACTCCAAGTGTGTACCACCTGGTTAATTTCGAAATGAAGGTTTCTGTTTTCGACTTGTTTTCACTAGCGTTTTCCACCAAGTCCATAATCTTGCTGATTGCACTATCTTTATACATTGCCGTGGTTTTGATTTCAATCGTGCCGTCAAGCACAATTCCGCCAGACAAAACTTCATCACCTTCACCCTTTGAAACTGGCACACTTTCGCCCGTTAGGCTTTGATTGTTGATTAGCGTTTGCCCCTTAATAATTTTGCCGTCTATTGGAATTTTTTCACCCGCTTTCACCACAATCACTTTGCCAACAGCCACTTCGCTTGGGCTCACTTGTTTTTCTTTTCCTCTAAAAAGAAGGTTGGCATATTCTGGCTGCATTCGTGCTAATTTTTCTATGCTTCTCCTAGTTTTATTCACTGCCAAACTTTCAAATATTTTCCCTATTGTGTAAAGCGCAATAACCATTAAACCTTCCATGTGTTCACTGATAAAAGACGCACCCACAACCGAGATAGTGATTAGCAAATTCTCGTTTATAATTCCTTTAAATAGCAGCCTTATTGCTTTGATGTAGGTCTTATAGCCAAGCAGCAGCGCGCTCACCACATATAGCGGCCAATACACCCATTTTGTTGGCTTAAAGATGAATAGTGCCACACCTATCAATATGCCTAAAGAAAGGGTGATAAGGTCGATGATTAAACCCTTTCGATTTTTGTTTGGAGTGGAAGATGTGATTGTGGCATTAGGCTCTAACTGACGCGAAAGAGCCTTTATTCTTTCAAGCGAATTTTCAGCCTCTTCGCTCTCATAGGTGAGCGAATTTTTCACAAAATCTATTGAAGCGTT